>NZ_JBEOWM010000008.1:0-180717 GCF_040296045.1 Streptomyces sp. NPDC002490
CGCTCGTTCACGCCGACCTGCCTGGCCGCCACGGACTGAGGGACACCTCCGGCTCGAAGCCGCTCGTACTCGTCCCGCTGCGGATGCCGCTGGGGTCGACGTACCGAGCTCCGTCCGGCCTTCCTGGCCCATCCGAACGCGGTGTTCCGGTTCACCCCCAGCTCACGCGCCACCACAGTCACGCTCCCCACGGCATCCAGCCGCGCAAGAAAACGCTCCCGCAACCCCGCAAGATCATCGCGTCCAACAGCCACGGTCCTCGCAACTCCCACACATCGCGGGTGTTGCGAGGACCGTTAGAACCCAAGGCAGCCGTACGGGCCCTTCGTGCGGGTGCGGGATCAGCCGGCCAGAACGGCCTCGGAGTCCAGCGTGACGCCGACCGCCTGGATCACCGCGGCGATCTTGAACGCCTCCTGGATCACGTCGCGCTCGACGCCGGCCTTGCGCAGCACCTGCTCGTGCGAGTCGAGGCACTGGCCGCAGCCGTTGATCGCGGAGACCGCGAGGGACCACAGCTCGAAGTCGGTCTTCTCGACGCCGGGGTTGCCGATCACGTTCATCCGCAGCCCGGCGCGCAGCGTGCCGTACTCCGGGTCCGACAGCAGGTGCCGGGTGCGGTAGAAGACGTTGTTCATCGCCATCACCGCGGCGGCCGACTTGGCCGCCGTGTACGCCTCGGGGGACAGGTTGGCCTTCGCCTCGGGCTCCAGCTCGCGCAGCACGATCGGCGAGCGGGACGCGATCGCGCAGGCCAGCACCGTGCCCCACAGCTGCTGCTGCGGCAGGTCGCTGTTGCCGATCACCGAACCGAGGTTCAGCTTCAGGTCCTTGGCGTAGTCCGGTATCGCGGACTTCAGCTCATCGAGGGCCACGGTCACTCACCGGCCAGGAGCTGGACCGGGTCGAGGGTGTTCTCGCCCTTGTTCCAGTTGCACGGGCAGAGCTCGTCCGTCTGGAGGGCGTCGAGGACCCGCAGGACCTCCTTGGGGTTCCGGCCCACGGAACCCGCGGTCACCATGGTGAACTGGATCTCGTTGTTCGGGTCGACGATGAACACCGCGCGCTGGGCGAAGCCGTCCTCGCCCTGGACGCCGCAGTCCTTCATCAGCTCGTGCTTGGAGTCGGCCAGCATCGGGAAGGGCAGGTCACGCAGGTCGGCGTGGTCCTTGCGCCAGGCGTGGTGCACGAACTCGGAGTCGCCGGAGACGCCGAGGACCTGCGCGTCGCGGTCGGCGAACTCGTCGTTCAGCTTGCCGAACGCGGCGATCTCGGTCGGGCAGACGAAGGTGAAGTCCTTCGGCCAGAAGAACACCACGCGCCACTTGCCCTCGTAGGACTTGTGGTCGACCTGGGCGAACTCCTTGCCGCTCTCCAGCGAGACGCAGGCGGTCAGGTCGTAGGTGGGGAACTGGTCACCGACAGTGATCACGGTGCTACTCCATGGTGCCGAGAGGGTTGGACGAGTGCACCCTGTCACACGGCGCGACCCCCGGTGAAATCGATCAGTGCGGTCAATGTGATCCGGTTGCCCGATCAATGCGCTCGGGTGGTGCATCTGGGGGAACGGCCTGTTCAGGGGCGGTCCAGAAGCGTTCGAACACTGGCTGGATCGGTCAGGATCGGTCGGTGAACGAGCTGCGTGTGGCGGAAGGGGTACGGCGCGCGGCCGATAGGGCGGGCGGCGCCGGACCCGGTTGCCCGACGGCCGGTAGGGCGGGCGCCCCGGCCTCTCCGACTCCGTTCCGGGCCCCTCCGCCGCCCCCCGGGCCGGGGCTACTCCGTCTTGACGGCCGTGAGCACGTCGAGCCCGGCGGCGCTGCGGGCGGGCCACAGGGCGGCGAGGACGCCCACTGCTCCGGCCAGCAGCAGGAAGAGTCCGATCCGGTCCCAGGGGAGGGTCAACGCGTAGTCGGGGATGTTGTTCCTGAACGTCTCGCCGATGGCCCAGCCGAGGAAGGTGCCCAGCACGATTCCGACGGCCGCGCCGAACACGGAGATCACGAGGGCCTCCAGCCGGATCATCCGTTTGACCCCGCGGCGGTCCAGGCCGACGGCCCGCAGCAGGCCGATCTCCTGCTGCCGTTCGAACACGGACATCGCCAGGGTGTTGACGACGCCGAGGACCGCGATGATCAGGGCCATGCCCAGCAGTCCGTACATGATGTACAGCATGGTGTTGATCATGCCGCCGAGCTTGGTGCGGATGTCCTGCTTGTCGGAGACGGTGATGCCGGGATCGTTGCCGAGGGCGTCGATCAGGACCTGCTCGTTGACGGGGGACGCGCCGCCGTCCATCGTGACCCAGACCTCTCGGATGTCGGGCTTCTCCTCGTAGGGGGCGAGCATCTCGCGGGGCAGGACCACCCCGGAGACGAACTCGTTGTCCTGGACGACCGCTCCGACCGTCAGCTGTTTCGTGTCCTTCTGCCCCCTTCCCTCGAAGGTGACGGCGAGCGTGTCGCCCGTCTGCCAGCCGTTCTCGTCGGCGCTGGTGCGCGTGAGCGCGATCTCTCCCCGGCCGAGGGCGTCGAGGGAGCCGGAGACGACCGGCAGGTCGAGCACCCGGTGCACGTCGTCGGCGGAGACGCCGGAGACGGTGCGCACCTCGCCCTCGATCCGCACCTCCGCCGCCTGCTGCGGGGAGAGCGCGGCGACGCCCTCGGTCCGCTCCAACGCGGTCAGCACCGACTCGTCCACCGGGTTGCCGCTGGCCGTGGCCACCGCGTAGTGGCCCAGGACGTTGTCGGTCGTCGCCCGCTCGATGGACGCACCGAGGGTGGCGCCGATCACGGTCAGGCCGGTGATCAGGGTCAGGCCGATGGCGAGCGCGGAGGCGGTGGCCCCGGTGCGGCGCGGGTTGCGGACGGCGTTCCGTCCGGCGAGCTCGCCGGCCACCCCGAAACCGCCCCGGAGCAGTGGACGGACCAGTGCGACCACCGGCCGCGCCAGCTGCGGGATCAGCACGATGACGCCGATCAGGGCCAGGAACGCGCCCACCGCGATGACCGTCCGCCCGTCGTCGCCGTCCTCGAAGGAGGCGCCGGTGGCGATCGCCGCGGCGCCGACCGCGGTGAGGGCGGCACCGGCGAGCGTGCGGACCAGCAGGGACCCGCTGGTCGCCGGCGCGTGGACGCTGCTCATGGCGGCGACCGGCGGGATCTTCGCGGCGCGGCGGGCGGGGAGCCAGGCGGCGAGGACGGTGACGGCGATGCCGACGCCGAGGGCGGCGAGCACGGCGGTGGGGGAGACGACCAGGGGGCCGGCGGGGATCTTGACGCCCCAGGAGTCCATGGCGGAGCGCAGGCCGGCGGCGAGGCCGAGGCCGACGCCGAAGCCGATGGCGGAGGCCAGGGTGCCGACGAAGAGGGCCTCCAGGATGATGGACCGCTTGACCTGGCGGCGGGAGGCGCCGACGGCCCGCATCAGGGCCAGTTCCCGGGTGCGCTGGGCGACCAGCATGGTGAAGGTGTTGGCGATCAGGAAGATGCCGACGAAGAGCGCGATGCCGGCGAAGGCCAGCAGCACCGTGTTCAGACCCTCCACGCTGGACTCGATCGCTTCGGCTTCCCGGTCCGCCCATGCGCCGGCGGTCCTGGCGATCGCCTCCTCGGGCAGCAACGGCCTGACCCCCTCCAGGACCTGCTGGGCCGTGGTCGTCGGGTGGGCCGCCACGGTGACGTGGTGGTAGTGGCCGGGGCGCAGGTACTGCCGCTGGGCCACGGCGGTGTCGAACAGGACGAGGCTGCCGCCCGCGTTGACCGCGCCGTCCTCGGTGGTGAAGATCCCCGCGAGGGAGAACTCGCGCACCGGTCCATCGGTGGAGACGCGCACGGTGTCGCCGACCCGGTAGTCGCCCCGGTCCGCGGTGGCCCGGTCGAGGGCGATCCGGTCGGCCGTCAGCGGGCCGGTCCCCTCGACGAAGTCGTAGGCGGCGTCCTTGCCGTCCTTGCCGGGGGCGAAGTTGCCGCCCTTGTTGGACCAGCCCACCCCGATGAGCTTGCCGTCCTGGTCGGCGACCCCGGCGAAGCCGGAGACCCGGCCGGTGACCGCGGCGACCCCGTCCAGGCCCTCGATCCGCTTCAGTGCGGACGCCGGTATGCCGACCTCCCGACCGTCCTTGACGGGAGCCTCGACGGCGACGGCGATGTTGTCGTAGCTCTTGGCGGATTGGTTGCGGAAGGCGTTGCCGAGGGTGTCGGTGAAGACCAGGGTGCCGGAGACGAAGGCGACGCCGAGCATGACTGCGAGTACGGTCATCAGCAGCCTGGCCTTGTGCGCGAGGACGTTGCGCAAGGCGGTACGGAGCATGGGTGTGGTGTCCTGGGGTGAGGGCCGGGTGGCGGCGGTGCGGCGATGCGGCGATGCGGCGATGCGGCGGTGCGGCGGTGCGGCAGGGGGCGGCGGCCGGGCTGCGGGGCGGGTGGTGGGGTGGCCGGTGGTGTTAGCTGGTGCGGCCCTTGGCGTCGAATGCCTTCATGCGGTCGAGGACGGCGTCGGCGGTGGGGGTGTGGAGTTCGTCGACGATGCGTCCGTCGGCGAGGAAGATGACGCGGTCTGCGTAGGAGGCGGCGACGGGGTCGTGGGTGACCATGACGACGGTCTGGCCGAGTTCGCGGACGGAGTTGCGGAGGAAGCCGAGGACTTCGGCGCCGGAGCGGGAGTCGAGGTTGCCGGTGGGTTCGTCGCCGAAGATGATCTCGGGGCGGGAGGCGAGGGCGCGGGCGACGGCGACGCGTTGTTGTTGGCCGCCGGAGAGCTGGGTGGGGCGGTGGCCGAGCCGGGCCCGGAGCCCGATCATGTCGATCACGGTGTCCAGCCACTGCCGGTCCGGCTTGCGACCGGCGATGTCCATGGGGAGGGTGATGTTCTCCAGGGCGGTCAGGGTCGGCAGCAGGTTGAACGCCTGGAAGATGAAACCGATCTTGTCGCGGCGGAGCTGGGTGAGCTGCTTGTCCTTGAGGCTGCCCAACTCGGTCTCACCGATCTTGACGGAGCCGCCGGTGAAGGTGTCTAGGCCCGCGACGCAGTGCATCAGCGTCGACTTCCCCGAGCCCGAGGGGCCCATGATCGCGGTGAACCGGGCCTGGTGGAAATCGACGCTGACCCGGTCCAACGCGACCACCTCGGTCTCGTCCTGGCCGTAAACCTTGCTGAGCTCGGTGGCACGCGCGGCCACGCCCGTGGCCCGGTCGGCGATGGAGTAGGTGGTCACGGGAGGAGGCTCCTGTCGGGGTCGGCGGGGGGATGCCTCCATCGTGGTCGTCCTCGCGCCGCCCGTGGTCAGCCGCAGTTCCCGTCCTGTGGGTGCCCATCGACAGGGGTCGCACGGCCCTCCGTCATACCTGAGGCTGACACCGCCCGGCCCCGGGCGGCCCCCTCGTGGGGCCGAACGGTCGGCAAGGTGATCGGGTTGGCCGATCAATGCGCTCGGGTGGTACATCTGGGGGAACGGCCTGTTCACAGGCGGTCCAGAAGGGTGCGGACACCGGCTGGACCCGCTCTCGGGACCGGTCCGTGAACAGATCAGGCGCGGCAGGAGGAGCACGGCACGTGGCGGGCAGGACGGGCAGCACCGGACGCGGCACCCCGACGACCGGCCGGAACAGACAGCCCAGCCTCGCCCAACTCCGCGCCTTCGCCGCGGTGGCCGAGCACCTGCACTTCCGGGACGCCGCCGCGGCCATCGGCACGAGCCAGCCCGCCCTGTCCGGGGCGCTCTCCGCCCTGGAGGAGACCCTCGGCGTCCGGCTGGTCGAACGCACCACCCGCAAGGTGCTGCTCTCGCCCGCCGGGGAACGGCTCGCCGCCCGTACCCGGGCCGTGCTCGACGCGATGGGCGAGCTGCTGGAGGAGGCGGCCGCCGTCCGGGCCCCGTTCACCGGCACGCTGCGCCTCGGGGTGATCCCCACCGTCGCGCCCTACCTGCTGCCCGCCGTGCTGCGGCTCGTCCATGACGCCTACCCGGAGCTGGACCTCCAGGTGCACGAGGAGCAGACCGCCTCACTGCTCGACGGGCTCGCCGCCGGCCGGCTGGACCTGCTGCTGATCGCCGTTCCCCTGGGCGTCCCCCAGGTCACCGAACTCCCCCTCTTCGACGAGGACTTCGTCCTGGTCGCGCCGCGCGGCCACGAGCTGGGCGGTCGGGAGGGCATCCCCCGGGAGGTGCTGCGCGGGCTGGACCTGCTGCTGCTGGACGAGGGGCACTGCCTACGGGACCAGGCGCTGGACGTGTGCCGGGACGCAGGCCGCGAGGAGGGCCCGGTGTCGATGACCGCGGCCGGACTGCCCACCCTGGTGCAGCTGGTCGCCGGCGGGCTCGGGGTGACCCTGCTGCCGCGGACCGCGGTGGCGGTGGAGACCGCGCGGGACGGTCGGCTGGTCACCGGCGGCTTCGCCGCCCCCGCACCCAGCCGGCGGATCGCCCTCGCCATGCGCACCGGCGCCGCCCGCTCGGCGGAGTACGCCGCCCTGGCGCGGGCGCTGCGCACCAGCCTCGCCGAACTTCCGGTGCGGCTGCTCGACGACCCCGAGTGACGGCCGGGGGTCTACGACGATCGAGGACGGCAAAGGGGGTGGTCCGGTCTCGGTGACCGGAACACCCCCTTCCCCCCGCAGACGGGCCGTTACTCGGTGCGCAGCCCCTCCGGCCGCATCAGCCTCAGCAGTACCGGCATGGTCAGTGCCGTCACCAACAGGACCACCAGGCCCGCCACTCCGGTCATCGCCCCGACCACCGCCCAGGGCACCGCGGGCGTCGTCTGCACCACGAAGAGCAGCACGGTGCCCAACAGCAGGCCGACGCCCAGCGCCAGCACCAGGGCCAGGACCACCGGGACCGCCGTCTGCCACAGCACCGACCAGACCAGCGTGCGGCGCCGGGTGCCGAAGGCGACCAACGAGGCCAGCAGCTTCTTCCGCTCCCTGAGCCGTTCGACCTGCGAGACCAACAGGCTCGCCCCGATCAGCAGCAGCACGCAGGTCGCTCCGACGAACAGCCCCTTGCGGACGTCCGCGAACTGGTCGTTGACCGCCACGCCGTAGTGGTCCGACACCTGGTGGAACGGGCTCAGGGCGGCCACCGTGGTGCGCACCCGGTCCCGGGCGTCCAAAGCCCCCTCGTCCACTCCGACGAAGACCTGACCGCCCAGCTGCCGGGCCCGCTCCTCGGGGAAGGCGCCCGGGGTGGCGAGCAGACCGTCCCGCTCGTACCCGACGGGGTCGGGCAGCGGCCGGGCGTCCTTCACCTCGGCGGGCAACCGCCACCTGGTGTCCGCAGCCGCCGCTCCGGCGCCCCCCGCGTCGACGTACAGGGTGGCGTGGGGCTCGGCGTGCTTCCGGGGCGCGTTGCTGGCCTGTCGGTCGCTGAGCAACCGGAACACGTCCCCGTCCCGGCAGGAGGGCAGGTCGGCGACCTTGCGCAGGGTCGCGCAGTCACCCACCGCCAACTCCATCGGGTCCTCCCCGTCCGCGGCCGGGCGGGGGGTGACCAGGCCGGTGCCGATCGCGGAGGCGAACCGCACCCCGGGGAGGCCCGCCAGCGCCTCCCGCACCTCGGCGGGCGGTACCGAGCGAGGCGTGCGCACGTCCATCTCGGCGCGCCGGAGGTCCTTCTCGGCGACCTGGATGTAGTCGTTGTCGACCCCGGCGAACAGCATCTGGAGGGCGACGGCACCGGCGACGGCGACCGCGACGCCGTTCATCGCCTGGGCGGCGGCCCCTCCGCTGAGCTGGAGCCGGCGGACGGCCAGCTGCCAGGACACCGGGCCGCCGCCGAGCCGGCCCACCACGGACTCCACGACCCAGGGCAGCAGCGAGGTGACTCCGAGGAGCAGCAGCACCGCGCCGCACACCACCACATACGTGTTGAAGTAGTCGGCGGTGCCCTGCGCGATCAGCGGGGCGAGCAGTGCCACGCCTCCGATCAGGGGCAGCAGTCGCCACAGCAGTCGCCGGCGCCGGGGCCGGGCCGTGCGCACCACGCCGAGCGGTTCGATGACCACGCCGCGCAGTGCCAGCAGGGTGACCGCGACCGAGGCGAGCGGCACGGCGAGGACGACCAAGGCGGCCAGCAGCGGGCCGGGGGCGAGGTCCTCGGGGAAGACGGACACCTGCTCGATGGTCATCACGTTCGCGAGCTGTCGGCCGAGGAAGAACATGACGGCCCCGACGGCCAGTCCCAACAGGGAGCCGGCCACCGCTTCGCCGGCGGCGACCCGGCGGGTCATCCGGGCGTCCGCGCCGACCAGGCGGAGCGCGGCGAGCCTACGGTCCCGGCGCTCGCCGCCGAAGCGGACCGAGGCGGCGACGAACACCGCCACGGGCATCAGCAGCACCACCAGGATGATGAGCACCAGCAGCATCAGGACTGGGTCGAGGGGGTCCGCAGTCGCCTGCGTGCCGAACGCGTCGATGCGCATGGCGTGGCCCGCGCCCCCGTCGGTGTTGAGCCGGTCGTGGCCCGCGTAGAAGACCAGTTCGCCCGGGCCGGACAGCCCCTCCGTGCCCACGGTGGCGGTGATCTCGTAGGGGATGCGCCCGGACAGCAGCTTCGTCCCGTCGGAGTCGAGCAGCTCGCGCAGCGCGGGCGAGACGGCCATCTCGCCGTGGGCGGGGAAGGCGTCCAGACCGGGCGGCAGCGGGGCCCGGGGGCCCTCCGGCTTGAGCAGTCGGCCGCGCACCTCCATGTCGCGGAAGGTGGTGTCGGCGGCCCTCACCAGCAGGGAGCGGTCGGTGGGGCGTCCGCCGTCCACGGCGTGGTTGAACTCCGAGCGCGCTTCGTTGCGGACGTCACGGCGGTCCATGGCGCCCGGGACGGAGGAGGCCAGCAGCAGCACGCTGACGCCGAGCCCGACGCCGACCGCGGTCAGCAGGGTGCGGACCCATGCCTCCCGTCCGCCGGTGAGGGCGAACCGGACGCCCATCAGGAGGTCGCGCAGGGCGCTCCCGTTCGGGGCGGGCAGGGGGCTGTCGGTGGCGGCCCGCCGGGGTGCGGGCCGGGTGTCGGTGGCGGTCACGCTATCCGCTCCATGTCGCGGGACTTGCCGTCGCGGACGATGACCTCGCGGTCGGAGTAGGCGGCGACCCGGGCCTCGTGGGTGACCAGGACGACGGCGGCGTTGGTGGACCGGGCCGCCTCCGTCAGCAGCTCCATGACGCGCTCGCCGTTGTAGGAGTCGAGGGCGCCGGTCGGCTCGTCGGCGAAGATCACCCGCGGGCCGCTGACCAGGGAGCGGGCCACCGCGACCCGCTGGCCCTGACCGCCGGAGACCTCGCCGGGCCGCTGGTCGCGGACGTCGTCCACCTCCAGCCGGGCCAGCCACTCCAGCGCGGTGGCCTCGGCGGCCCTGCGCCCGGTGCCGGCCAGCCGCAGCGGCAGGGCCACGTTCTCCACGCAGGTCAGTTCCGGCACCAGTTGCCCGAACTGGAAGACGAAGCCGAACTCGGTGCGGCGCAGCGCGCTGCGCCCGGCGTCGGAGAGGGTGCTCAGCTCGTGGCCCCGGTACCGGATGGAGCCGGAGTCGGGGGTGACGATCCCGGCGAGGCAGTGCAGCAGGGTCGACTTGCCGGAGCCGGAGGGGCCCATCACGGCGACGACCTCGCCGGCGTGGATGGAGAAGTGGGCGCCGTCGAGGGCGGGGGTGGGACCGTACGCCTTGCGCAGGTCCGTGGCGACCAGCAGGGAGCCGGCGGGGGTCATGGACGCACCTCCTGGGCGAGCTTGTCGAGACGGGCGGCGGTGAGTTCCAGCCAGCGCAGGTCGGCTTCGAGGTGGAACAGGGCGTGGTCGCAGATGAGCTGGTCGGCGAGGTCGCCGCGCCGCTTGCGATCGGTGAGGGTGCGCATCATCCGCAGGTGTTCGGAGCGCTGGGTGTCGAGGATCTCGCTGGCGTCGCGTTCGGTGAGCAGCGCGAGGACGACCTTGGTGTAGAGGGTCGACTGGAGGTACGGCTCGGGCTTCTCGGGGGTGGCGAGCCAACGCCGGACGTCGGTGACGCCGGCGTCGGTGATCGCGTACCGCTTGCGTTCGGGGCCGTCGCCCGCCTCTATCCCGTCGACCTCGACGAGGCCGTTCTTCAGGAGGCGGGACATGGTCGAGTAGACCTGCCCGTAGTGCAGCGGACGGTCGTGCCCGAACTTCTCGTCGAAGGCCCGCTTCAGGTCGTAGCCGTGGCGGGGGCCGGACTCCAGGAGTCCCAGCAGGGTGTGGCCGATGGACATGCCGAGAACTGTACACAGTGCGTATACACGCGACGTATACCTAGGGTGTATAGCTGGCCGTGGGAGTGGTGTCCGCGCAGGTCAGAGCCGTTCATCACGGTTCAGTGACAGGGTCGGGCGGGAGGCGTGGGGTCAGTTCTCGGGCCGCTCCCCGGGCGGCTGCGGAGCCCGCGGCGGACGCCCGCGGCGGGCGATCGGCCCGGCCGATCCGGGGAGCCGGCCGGCGTCCCCGAGGGCCCGGCGCAACAGGAACTCGATCTGCGCGTTGGCGCTGCGCAGCTCCTCGCCGGCCCAGCGCGCCAGCGCGTCGTAGACCAGGGGGTCCAGCCGGAGCAGGACCTGTTTGCGGGCGGCGGCGGGCCTCCGCCGCGGGGCGGCGGGGGCGTCCGGTGCGCCCCCCGAGGGGGCGGCCCCGTGCTCGCCGCCCGCCGGGGGGCCCTGTGCGTCGGGGGTCACTGGTAGAGGGACCCCGTGTTCAGCACCGGCTGCGCGGCGCGTTCCCCGCACAGGACGACCAGCAGGTTGGACACCATGGCGGCCTTGCGCTCCTGGTCCAGTTCGACCAGGTCCTGCTCGGTGATCCGCCCGATCGCGTCCTCGACCATCCCCACCGCCCCGTCCACGATCAGCCGGCGGGCGGCGACCACCGCCCCGGCCTGCTGGCGCTGGAGCATCGCCGAGGCGATCTCCGGCGCGTAGGCGAGGTGGGTGAAGCGGGACTCGATGATCTGCACCCCCGCGGCCTCGACCCGGGCCCGCAGTTCGACGGCGAGCTTCTCGGTGATCTCCTCGGAGTTGCCGCGCAGCGAGAGCCCGTCCTCGTCGTGCGCGTCGTAGGGGTACTCGATGGCGATGTGCCGGACGGCCGCCTCGGTCTGGGTGGAGACGAACTCCAGGAAGTCGTCCACCTCGAACACGGCCTGCGCGGTGTCCTCGACCCGCCACACCACGACCGCGGCCAGTTCGACCGGGTTGCCGTAGGCGTCGTTGACCTTGAGCACCGCCGTCTCGTGGTTGCGGACCCGGGTGGAGACCTTCTCCCGGCTGGTCAACGGGTTGACCCAGCGCAGGCCGTCGGTGCGGATGGTGCCCCGGTACCGGCCGAAGAGCTGCACCACCCGGGCCTCGCCGGGGGCGACCGTGTTCAGCCCGCCCAGGGTGAACAGCGAGCCGACCACCGTCAGGACCCCGAGGGGCAGGAGCACGGCGAGGCCCGTGCCGCCGAGGAGGCCGGCCAGCACGATCAGCACCGTGCCCAGGGCGATGCCGAGCAGGCCGAGCGAGAGGGCGAGCCCGCCGCTGACGCTGTGCGCTGGGAACTCCGTCACCCGGGGTTCGGGCATCTCGGGCAGCTCGCCCGGGTCGGTCGGGCCGGTGCGGGTGTGCTCTTCGGGCATGGGTGACCCCCCGTTCGTCGATCCGGGCCGGTTCGGAGCCCGGAAGCTTCTAGCAAAGTGATATCACTTTAACGCGGGTGGCAACCATCCGACCTCCCCGGCCGTCGACTTCCTAGGGGACGGGTGCTCATTGTCACGTCAGGAAATCGCCTGATCTGCCGGAATCTGTCACGAGGTGCGGTGTTAGCTTGCAGAGCCGACCGCGGACGCGCGGCAGGAACACGAGAGACGAGAAGCGGAGCGAACGGGAACCCATGGGGCGAGCGGAGGAACGACGGGCCCGTCAGCGGGCCGCCGGGCGGCGCGCGCGGCGCGGGAACGCCGGCAAGACCCGTACCGGCATACGCCGGTTCTTCACCTGGCGGAAGCTGCTCGGGGCCGCCTTCGGCACCGTCCTGCTGGGCATGCTCGGCTTCGTGGGCCTCTACCTGTACGTGGACGTGCCCGAGGGGAACGCCGAGGCCGAGCTCCAGGGCAACGTCTTCAAGTACAGCGACGGCTCCCCGCTCGCCCGCACCGGCTTCAACCGGGAGAAGGTGGACCTGGACCAGGTGCCGCTGGACGTCCAGCGCGCCTTCGTCGCCATCGAGAACAAGTCCTTCTACTCGGACCGGGGCGTCGACCTGAAGGGCATGACCCGCGGCGTCCTCAACACCCTCGCCGGCAAGGGCAAGCAGGGCGGCTCGACGATCACCCAGCAGTACGTCAAGAACTACTACCTGACCCAGGACCAGACCGTCAGCCGCAAGCTCCAGGAACTGGTCATCTCCCTCAAGGTCGATCGTCAGAGCACCAAGGAGGAGATCCTCGCCGGGTACCTCAACACCAGCTACTTCGGACGCAACGCCTACGGCATCCAGGCCGCCGCCCAGGCGTACTACCGGGTGGACGCGAAGGACCTCACGGTCGCTCAGGGCGCCTACCTCGCCGCACTGCTCCAGGCCCCCAGCCAGTACGACTGGGCGGTGGCCGGACCCCGCGGCAAGGAACTGGTCACCGACCGCTGGAACAAGTCCCTCAACAACATGGTCGAGAAGGGCTGGCTGGAGCAGGCCGAGCGGGAGGCCACCGAGTTCCCGGTGCCCAAGGCGCCGCGCCCCGCCCCCGGGCAGAAGGGCCAGGGCGGCTACCTGGTGGAGGCCGCCAAGCGCGAGCTGGAGCAGCAGTTCCGCAGCGAGGGCATGAGCCAGGCCGAGGCCGAGGCCCTGGTGCAGGCCGGCGGCTGGACGTTCACCCTGAACATCGACAAGAAGAAGCAGGAGCTGCTGGAGAAGGCGGTCAAGGCCGAGGTCACCGACAAGCTCGATCCGAAGGAGCGCACCGTGGACGGCGACGTCCAGGTCGGTGCCGCCTCCGTCGACCCCGAGACGGGCGCCGTCCTCGCCATGTACGGCGGCGTCGACTACCTCAAGCACTACACCAACAACGCCACCCGGCGTGACTACCAGCCCGCCTCCACCTTCAAGCCGCTGATCTACGCCGCCGCCCTGGAGCGCGGCGCCACCACCCAGGACGACGAGGAGATATCCGCCGCCACGGTCTACGACGGCGACAGCAAGCGCCCCGTGGAGGGCAGCGACATCGCGTTCGCCCCGCCCAACGAGGACGACGTCGACTACGGCCCCGTCACCGTGCAGAAGGCCATGAACAAGTCCGTGAACTCGGTCTTCGCGCAGATGGGCGTCGACGTGGGCATGGACGCGGTGATGAGCACCGCCGGCTCCCTCGGCATGGACGTCGAGGGGCTCCAGTCGGTGCCCGCGCAGACCCTCGGCACCATGGGCGCGAGCCCGCTGGAGATGGCCGGGGTGTACGCCACCCTGGACAACCACGGCAAGCAGGTGCGGCCCGCCGTCCTGAAGTCGGCCACCCACAAGGACCGCACGGTCGACCTCCCGAACCCGATCGGCGGCCAGGTGGTCAAGCGCTCCACCGCCGACGCCGTCACCTCGGTGCTCACCGGAGTCGTCGACGACGGCACCGGCAGCGCCGTGCGCAACGCCGAACAGGACGTGGCCGGCAAGACCGGCACCTCCGACGAGAACCGCTCGGCCTGGTTCACCGGCTACACCCCCGACCTGGTGACCTCGGTCGGCCTGTTCGGCGAGGTCCCCAAGAACCGCACCGACGAGGACGGCAAGAAGCTCGCCAGCGGCGCGCAGACCACCCTCCAGGGCGCGGCCGGCGGCGGCCGGGTCAACGGCGGCGGCTTCCCGGCCCGGATCTGGGCGGCCTACACCTTCGCCGCCATGGGCGAGCCCTCCGAGTTCGACCTGGAGACCGACCAGGGCGCGGCCGTCTCCCCGCCCGCCGAGCCCAGCCCCTCGCCGTCCGCCCCGGAGCCGTCCGCCTCCGCCTCGCCCGCCGAGTCCGAGGAGCCGACGCAGGAGCCCACGACCGAGGAGCCCGAGGAGCCGACGCCGTCCACGAGCGCACCCGAGTCGCCGGAGCCCACCGAGGGCGAGAGCCCGCCGGCCACGAGCAGCCAGAGCCCCGACCCGGGCGACGGCGGCGAGGAGCCCGCACCGGGACCCTCCACGCCCCAGACCCCGACGCCCTCGGGCAGCCAGAGCGAGGAACCCCCCGCCCTCGGCGCCGCAGACCCGGGCTGAGCGACCGCCGGCGCCCCCCGACCCGCCACGGGTCGGGGGGCGCCGGCGTGCGTCCCGGGTCAGCCGCCGTTGACGTTGACGGCGATCCGGTCGCCGAGGTCCTTGTCGACGTTGCGCCAGTACTGCACCGCCCGGTCCAGCACCGGACGGCTCACCCCGGCCAGCAGGTGCCCGCTCACATTGGACACCAGCCGGTCGCGCGCCGCGTCGTCGAGGACCTGCCGCACCAGGGTGCCCGCCTGCCCCCAGTCGTCGTCCTCGCGGTGCAGCGAGTACGCCTCGCGCACCATCTCGCCGGCCGCCTCCCAGCCGGCGACCTCCCCGAACCGCCCGGTGTCCGCCGCCGGACCGCCGTACGAGTTCGGCGCGTACACCGCCGACACGTTCGCCGGCTCGTACCGCATCGGGCCGTCCTTCGCGTACGAACCGAGCGGGGAGTGCGGCCGGTTCGGCGGCAGCTGGGCGTAGTTCGGGCCGATCCGGTACCGGTGCGTGTCCGGGTACGAGAACAGCCGGCCGAGCAGCATCTTGTCCGGCGACGGGCCGATGCCCGGCACCAGGTTCGACGGCTCGAACGCGGCCTGCTCGATGTGGACGAAGAAGTCCTCCGGATTGCGGTCCAGCGTCATCCGGCCCACCTCGACCAGCGGGTAGTCGCCGTGCGGCCACACCTTCGTCAGGTCGAACGGGTTGAACCGGTAGTCCGGGGCGTCCGCGAACGGCATCACCTGCACGTACATCGTCCACGACGGGGCCTCGCCCGCCTCGATGGCCTCGTACAGGTCCCGGCGGTGCAGATCCGCGTCGCTGCCCGCGAGCTCGTCGGCGTCCGCCTGGGTGAGGAAGTCGATGCCCTGGTCCGTCTTCAGGTGGTACTTGATCCAGAACCGCTCGCCGCCGCCGTTCACCCACAGGTAGGTGTGCGAGCCGTACCCGTTCATGAACCGGTACGACTTGGGGATGCCCCGGTCGCCCATCAGCCAGGTCACCTGGTGCGCGGTCTCCGGGGAGAGGGTCCAGAAGTCCCACTGCATGTCGTTGTTGCGCAGCCCGGTGCGCGGATGCCGCTTCTGCGAGCGGATGAAGTCCTGGAACTTCTGCGCGTCGCGCACGAAGAAGACGGGCGTGTTGTTGCCGACCAGGTCGTAGTTGCCGTGGTCGGTGTAGAACTTCAACGCGAAGCCGCGCGGGTCGCGCCAGGTGTCGGGGGAGCCCTGCTCGCCCGCGACCGTGGAGAACCGGGCCAGCATCTCGGTGCGCCGGCCCGGCTGGAACAGGTGGGCCTTGGTGAACTGGCTGACGTCGTTGGTGACCTCGAAGAAGCCGTAGGCGCCGCTGCCCTTGGCGTGCACCACCCGCTCCGGGACCCGTTCCCGGTTGAACTGGGCCATCTTCTCGATCAGGTAGTGGTCCTGGAGCAGGACCGGTCCGTCGCGGCCGACGGTCAGGGAATGCTCGTCGCTCTCGACGGGGATGCCGGCGTTGTTCGTCGTGTACGGGGCGGGTTTCCGGGCCTCGGTCACGAGCGTCCTCCCATGCGTGAGGGTGCCGGGGGACACGGGGGGATGTCCCCCGGAGCGTGGCCCTCGGGCCACCACGCCAGTCAACTCCGCCGACGGGCGGTCGGCAACATTTGTCCGGTCGGTCGGGGCGCCACCCCGACCGACCGGCGCGCCCTACCCCGGGTGGTTGCGGTTCAGCTCGAACCACACCACCTTGCCGGTGCTCAGGCGGGTCGCACCCCAGCGCCGGGCCAGCTTGTTCACCAGGTACAGGCCCCGGCCGCCCTCGTCGGTGGCCCGCGCCTGCCGCAGCCGCGGCAACTGCGGCACGTCGTCACCGACCTCGCAGCGCAGCACGTCCGTGCGCAGCAGCCGCAGCGTCACCGGCCGCGAGGCGTAGCGCACCGCATTGGTCACGACCTCGCTGACCAGCAGCTCCACCGAGTCGGTCAACTCCTCCAGGTCCCAGCGCTTGAGCGCCACCCGGGCCAGCCGGCGGGCCCGGCTCGGCGCCTTCTCGTCCGGTTCCAGGAACCAGTACGCGACGTCGCTGGGAGCGATCCCATCGAAGCGGGCGGCCAGCAGGGCGATGTCGTCGTCCCGGTCGCCGGGGCCCAACATGTCCAGGACCTCGTCGCACAGGGCCTCCAGCGGCGGCGGGTGGTCCGGCCCGGTGAGCTGCGCGGTGGCCTCCAACCGGGTGCGCAACTGCTCGATCCCGGCGACCACGTCCCGCAGCCGCGACTCGACCAGCCCGTCCGTGTACAGCAGCAGGGTCGCCCCGGCCGGCGCGTCCAGCTCCACCGCCTCGAAGTCGACCCCGCCGACCCCGATCGGGGCGCCGGCGGGCACCCGCAGGACCTCGGCCCGGCCGCCCAGGTGCAGCAGCACCGGCGGCGGATGGCCCGCGTTGGCGATGGTGATGCGGTGCGAGACCGGGTCGTACACCGCGTAGAGGCAGGTCGCCATCCGGTCGTGGCCGAGCCGTTGCGCCTGCTCGTCCAGGTGGTGCAGCACCTCCTGCGGCGGCAGGTCCAGCCCGGCCAGCGTCTGCGCGGTGGTCCGCAGCTGCCCCATGATCGCGGCGGAGGTCATCGAGTGGCCCATCACGTCGCCGACGACCAGGGCGACCCGGCTGCCGGGCAACGGGATCGCGTCGTACCAGTCGCCGCCCACCCGCGCGGTCTCCGCCGCCGGCAGGTACCGGGAGGCGAGCCGCACCCCGGTCGCCTGCGGCAGGGTCTCCGGCAGCATGGTGCGCTGCAACTCGTCGGCGATGTACGCCTCCCGCCCGTACAGCACGGCCTTGTCGATGCCGAGCGCGCTGTGCGTGGCCAGCTGCGCCGCCACCAGCAGGTCCTCGCTGTCGAACGGCATCCGGTCGCGGTCCGGGCGGCGCAGGAAGATCGCCGCGCCGATCACCCGGCGCCGGCCGCGCAGCGGGGCGAGGATGGTGTGCCGCCCGCCCGGCACCGTCCGGCTCTGCCCGAGCAGCTCCGGCAGGGCGTCCACCGCGTCCTCGGCGAACACCGGCCGCACCCCGCGCAACACCTCCGCGAGCGCCCCGCCGGGCCGCACCGTGCACAGCTCCGTCGTCCCGGTGGCGTCCAGGTCGGCGGGGAGCGCGGCCAGCGGGCCCGCCGCCTCGACGTCCCGCTCGTCGGGGATGCGGTCGGCGCGCCGCAACCGCAGCACCACCGGCCCCATCGGACGCTCGTCGCCGACCGGCAGCGGATCGCGCAGGTACACCAGGATCGCGTCCGAGAAGGTCGGCACGGTCGCCCGGCACAGCCCCATCACGATCTCGTCCAGGTCGAGGCCGCGGGCGATCCGCCGGGTGGCCGCCCCCACGAACCGCAGTCGGTCGCCGTCCCGCCGCATGTGGGTCACCCCCGGCTGACCGGCGGCCGGCCCGGCGCCCCGGCGCTCGACACCGCCGGGCGGACCGGGAGAGCCCGGGGACGGGTCGGCCGACTCGTCCTGGCGCGTCCCGCTCCCGCCGTGTTCCGTGGGGCCCTCCGTGGTGCTGCGGGTGTCGCCGCGCGGCTCGTCCTCGCCCTCCGGCGCGTCGGTGCGGCCGTCGTGGCCTCCGGTGCCGCCGGGCGGGGCGGGCACCCCGGTCGGCGCCGGACGGGCGCGGTGACCGGGCTGGCCGGTCGCCCCGCCGGGTTCCGGCTGTGCGTGCTCGGTGCCCGGCGGGGCGTCGGAGCCGCGGGCCCCGCCGGGGCGGGGCTGGGACGGCATCGCGTTCGCCGTCCCCGGACCGCCGGCCGGAGTGGCGGCCTCCGGGGAGGTCTGGGCGCGCAGCAGCGCCCCGCGGGGATCCGCGGGGGCCGTGGGAGGGCCGGCCGTGCCGTACTGGCGGCCCTCAGGGGGGAGGGAGTGCTCCGTCACGCGTGTCGAATCCGTCCGTCCGGGGCTGCGCGCCCCGCGGTCGGTTCGGTCACCCGCAGGTGCCGGACCCGGCCGCGCGGCACACGGTGATCAGGTGCGTCGGCAGTTGAGGAACAGTTGGTGCTCGGGTGGTGCGTCGGCCCTCGCGGGCGCGTACGAGTGCAGGTCCTCGGCGAGGATCTCGAATCCGGCCTCTCTGACCACCTGCGACAACTCCTCCCGCAGATAGCCGGAGACCCGGATGAAGTGGCTCATGAACGGGATCTCCGCGTCGTCCAGGTCGGCCTCCACCATGGACAGGGCCAGGACCCCGCCCGGCTTCAGCAACTGGTGGAACTGCCGCAACGCATAGGGTATTTCGGAACGGGGCAGCATCAACAGTGTGAAGAAGCAGGTGATCCCGTCGAAGTGGCCGAGCCCCTCGGGCCCGCCCACCCGCAGCGTGGCCAGATCCCGCTGGTGGAATTCCGCTTCCGGAACGTTGACGCGGGCGAGTTCCAGCATCCCCTCGGAGAGGTCGACGCCGACCACGCGGTGTCCGGCGGCCACCAACTGACGGGCCGTGGGCACTCCGGTGCCGCAGCCCACGTCCAGCACCCGGGCCTTCGGCGGGAGCTCCGCCAACAGCCGGGTCACGGCGGTGACCTGACCCTCCTTGTGGGGGAACGCCTCGTCGTACCGCCCGCCGATGGCGTCGAACGCCTCCGCCTGACCCGTACGGTCGGAGATGCCCCCGCCGTCCGGGCCGCGGTAGGCCGCGTACGCCTCGTCCCAGTCGCTCACCCTGTGGCCACCCCTCGATGACATCCTGTCAGACCTCGCACGAGCACCAGGAGTTGCCGTGGTGCGCACTTGCGGAGGACGATCCTACGGTTGACCCATGGGGGCGTATCAAGGGCCTCATGAGGACACATGCGCGGACGTGCGGTCCCAGTCGTCCGGCAAGACCGGAATCGGCCATGCCGGATCGGGGCGCCACGCGGGCCAGCCGTCCGAGAACGGTGCCCCCCACATCCTGATGGCCTCGACCGCCGCCGCGCCCGCCTCCCGTACTCGACGCGCCTGCCGCGGGCCCATCAGCCCGGCCCGCTGGGCCTGCGCGAACTCGTCCTCGTCGTGCCACTGCCAGCTGCGGTCCGGGTGGACCGAGATGTCCAGGAAGTGGTCCTCCGAGTCCACCCCGCCGTCCCACCTGTGTCGTGGCTCCTCCAGGTTCACGTACCAGTTCTTGAAGCGCCAGTCGGGGTGCCAGAACAACCACACCGACCAGGGCTCGCCGGGGCGGGCCAGCTTCAGCACGCCCGTGCCCGTCCAGTGGTCCCGCAGGGCGGTGCGGGGCTTGGTGTAACGGGTCGCCAGCGGCTCCGCGTGCGGAGGGGTGCCGTCGGCGAGGACCGGGCGGACGCACTCGGTGCCCGGGGCCATCCAGACGGCGAGCACCTCGGGGTCGTCCCGCACCACGGTCACCGGGCGGCAGACGTGGAAGCCCGGGCCGTCCACCGCCCGGTACCGCCACAGGATCTGGTCGCCCGCCGCCCACGGCACGCGCACTCCGTTCTCGCCCGTCATGCCCAGATAGTAGGTTCCCGGGCCCGGCGACGCGCCGAATACGTCATCCCGGTGGGCTACGGGCGGCCGAGGTCACGCGTGTGAGGGACCCGGGACGGCGCGTTCCGCTCCGCCCGGGGCGCACGGAACCCGCCGGGCGCTGGGGTCAGGGCCGGGTCATCCGCAGCACGTCCAGCGCGGCGTCCAACTCCGCCAGGCTCAGCAGCCCCCGGTCCACGTACCCGGCGTCCAGGACCACCTCGCGGATGGTCCGGCGCTCGGCGAGCGCCCGCTTGGCGACCTTCGCGGCCTCCTCGTACCCCAGGTACTTGTTGAGCGGGGTCACCACCGAAGGGGAGGACTCCGCGTACTCCAGGGCGCGCTCCCGGTTGGCGGTGACGCCGTCCACCGTGCGGTCGGCGAGCAGCCGGGAGGCGTTGGCCAGCAGCCGCACCGATTCCAGCACGTTCTTGCCGATCACCGGCAGCATCACGTTCAGCTCGAAGTTGCCCGCGGCGCCCGCCACCGTGATCGTGGTGTCATTCCCGACGACCTGCGCGGCGACCATCAGCACCGCCTCCGGGACCACCGGGTTCACCTTGCCCGGCATGATCGACGAGCCGGGCTGGAGGTCGGGCAGGTTGATCTCCGCGAGCCCGGTGCGCGGCCCGCTCGCCATCCACCGCAGATCGTTGGCGATCTTCGTGAGGCCCACCGCGACCGTCTTCAGCTGCCCGCTGGTCTCGACGATCCCGTCCCGCGCGCCCTGCGCCTCGAAGTGGTCGCGCGCCTCGGTCAGCGGCAGCCCGGTGGCGGCGGCGACCTCGGCGATCACGGCCGCCGAGAACCCGGGCGGGGTGTTGATCCCGGTGCCCACCGCGGTGCCCCCCAGCGGCAGCTCGGCCAGCCGCGGCAGCGAGGCCCGCAGCCGCTCCACCCCGTACCGGACCTGCGCCGCGTACCCCGCGAACTCCTGGCCGAGGGTGACCGGGGTGGCGTCCATCAGATGGGTGCGTCCGGACTTCACCACGTCCGCGAACTCCGCCGCCTTGCGCTCCAGCGCGGCGGCCAGGTGCTCCAGCGCCGGGACCAGGTCCCGGGTGACGGCCGCGGTCGCCGCGATGTGGATGGACGAGGGGAACACGTCGTTGGACGACTGGGAGGCGTTCACGTGGTCGTTGGGGTGCACCGGCCGCCCCAGCCGCTCGCTCGCCAGGGTCGCCAGCACCTCGTTGGCGTTCATGTTGGACGAGGTGCCGGACCCGGTCTGGAACACGTCCACCGGGAAGTGCTCGTCCCAGCGGCCCGCCGCCACCTCCTCGGCCGCCGCCGCGATCGCCCCGGCCACGTCCCGCTCCACCACGCCCAGCTCGGCGTTCACCTTCGCGGCGGCGCCCTTGATCCGGGCCAGCGCCTCGATGTGGGCACGCTCCAGGCGCTGCCCCGAGACGGGGAAGTTCTCCACCGCCCGCTGGGTCTGGGCCCGCCACTTCGCGTGCGCGGGCACCCGTACCTCGCCCATCGAGTCGTGCTCCACCCGGTAGCCGCCGGCGGCGGGGTCGGGGGAGGGGGTGCCGTTCGCGGTGTCCTCGTGCGCGGTCGCCATCTCGTCGTGCCTCCAGAACGGATCGGTCAGCGGATGCGGGGGTTCTCCCGTTGGGTGAGCGGCTGCTCGTCCCCCGCTATTCCCCTCCTGGCGCGTTCCGTCCCTTTCGCCCCGGCCGTCAGGGCGTCCGCGCACCGCACCGCCCCCGGCGCGGGGTGCGTCGGGGGCGGTGCGGACGGCGGGGATCCGGCTACAGTCCGGGGCCCCGGACCGGGATGCTGGTGAAGGTGGGGGCGGGGGCGGGGTCCTTGAAGAAGTCGTTGCCCTTGTCGTCCACCACGATGAAGGCGGGGAAGTCCTCGACCTCGATGCGCCAGACCGCCTCCATGCCCAGCTCCTCGTACTCCACCACCTCGACCTTCTTGATGCAGTCCTGGGCGAGGCGGGCGGCCGGGCCGCCGATGGAGCCGAGGTAGAAGCCGCCGTGGGCGCCGCAGGCGTCGGTGACCTGCTGCGAGCGGTTGCCCTTGGCCAGCATGACCTTGGAGCCGCCCGCGGCCTGGAACTGCTCGACGTAGCTGTCCATGCGGCCGGCGGTGGTGGGGCCGAAGGAGCCGGAGGCGTAGCCCTCGGGGGTCTTGGCGGGGCCCGCGTAGTAGACGGGGTGGTCGCGCAGGTACTGCGGCACGCCCTCGCCCGCGTCCAGCCGCTCCTTGATCTTGGCGTGCGCGATGTCCCGGGCCACGACCAGCGGGCCGGAGAGCGACAGCCGGGTCTTGACCGGGTACTTGGTCAGCTCGGCGAGGATGTCGTCCATCGGCTGGTTGAGGTCGATGCGGACCACCTCACCGGACTCCGCCAGGTGCGCCTCGGTGGTGTCGGGCAGGAACCGCGCCGGGTCGGTCTCCAGCTGCTCCAGGAACACGCCCTCCGCGGTGATCTTCGCGACGGCCTGTCGGTCGGCCGAGCAGGAGACGGCGATGGCGACCGGCAGCGAGGCGCCGTGCCGCGGCAGCCGCACCACGCGCACGTCGTGGCAGAAGTACTTGCCGCCGAACTGCGCGCCGATGCCGATGCGCTGGGTCAGCTCGAAGACCTTCTCCTCCAGCTCCTCGTCCCGGAAGCCGTGGCCCAGCGGCGAGCCCTCGGAGGGCAGCTCGTCCAGGTAGTGGGCGGAGGCGTACTTGGCGGTCTTCAGCGCGAACTCGGCGGAGGTGCCGCCGACCACGATGGCCAGGTGGTACGGCGGGCAGGCGGCCGTACCGAGGGAACGGATCTTCTCCTCCAGGAACTTCATCATGGAGGTCTCGTTCAGGACGGCCTTGGTCTCCTGGTACAGGAACGACTTGTTGGCCGAGCCGCCGCCCTTCGCCATGAACAGGAACTTGTACGCCCCGCCGTCGGTCGCGTACAGCTCGATCTGCGCGGGGAGGTTGGAGCCGGTGTTCTTCTCCTCCCACATGGTCAGCGGGGCCATCTGGGAGTACCGCAGGTTCAGCTTGGTGTACGCGTCGTAGATGCCCCGGGAGAGGGCCTCCTCGTCGCGGCCCCCGGTGAGGACGTTCTGCCCGCGCTTGCCCATGACGATGGCCGTGCCGGTGTCCTGGCACATGGGGAGCACCCCGGCGGCGGCGATGTTCGCGTTCTTCAGCAGGTCCAGCGCCACGAACTTGTCGTTGGCGGAGGCGGCCGGGTCGTCGATGATCCGCCGGAGCTGGGCGAGGTGCGCGGGGCGCAGGTAGTGCTGGATGTCGTGGATCGCCTCGGCGGCCAGCTTGCGCAGCGCCTCCGGCTCCACCTTCAGGAACGTGCGCCCGTCCGCCTCGAAGGTGGACACCCCCTCGGCGGTCACCAGGCGGTACGGCGTGGTGTCCTCTCCCAGGGGGAGCAGATCGGAGTACGCAAACTCTGGCATGGCGCCCATTCCTCACTCAGCGGCTCTGAGCGCCCCCTTCCGTCGGCGGCGCACCGTTCAGCGTAATCCGCGGCCCCGGGCAACCCGTCCGGGGGTGGAGGCGTCCGTGTCCTTGCCGGTGCTCGTCCTCCGCGGTCTCCGCAGGTCCGTGCCGTTCCGGGCACGTCACCCCCCTGGTCGCGATCTATCGCGTCTGGGTAACCTGGCGTGGTGGACCTCGAAAAGCGCCCCGCCGCCCAGGAAACGACCCCGTCGACGCCCGTGGGCCTGCGCGCCTCGGACGCCGATCGCGACCGGGTCGCCGACATCCTCCGGGAGGCGCTCGCGGAGGGGCGCCTGACCGCCGAGGAGCACGCGGAGCGCGTGGAGGGGGTGTACCGGGCCAAGACGGTGGCCGAACTGGAGCCCTACGTCCGGGACCTGCCCGCGGCCCCGGGCGCACCGTTCGCCCCCGGGACGCCGGTGCACCCGGTTCCCTCCCGGCCCGCCGCGGGTTCGATCCCGCCCGCCCCGGACGAGAACCTCGTGGCGGTGTTCAGCAGCAGCAGTCGGCGCGGCCGTTGGCGGGTCTCGCCGCGGACGCACGCCTACGCGATCTTCGGGACCGTCGAGATCGATCTGAGCGAGGCGGTGTTCGAGCACCCGCACATCGCGATCAAAGCGGTCAGCATCTTCGGCAACGTCGAGATCCTCGTGCCGGAGAACGTCTCCCTGCGCGGCAACGGGGGCGGCGTGCTGGGCAACTTCGAGGTGGACACCCTCGACTCCACGGAGGCGGGCGCGCCCGTGGTCTACGTGGACGGCATCTCCGTGCTCGGCAACATCGAGGCGAAGGCCCGCAAGGGGAAGCGCCTGGTCAACGCCCTGAAGTCGGTCGGCGCTTCGGATCGGTTGCGCAAGCACCTCGGTCTCTGACGCCCCGCCCGGGCGGCGCGGACCCGGGAGCGCGACCCGGCTGGAAACGGCGGCGACCGATGGCCGGAAACAGGATGGAGGTGTCCGAGAACGGCCCTCGGCGGGGACTCAGTGCATAGGAGCACGCACAGCGGGTAGGGCTTGCTGCATCGCCGCTCCCTCGCGAAGTCGTCGTCAGGAGTAGATCGTGCTGCATCCGCCGCATCAGAACCTGCAGGTCGCCGACGTTCCACCGCAGCGGCAGCCAGCACAGGATCGGGATCAGGACTCCCCGTGGCACACGGAGGCGGTGTGCCGGCGGGACGAGGCGGGGCTCTTCTTCGCGCCGTCCAAGGAGCCCACGGCGGCCAGGCTCGCCCGGGAGGAAGCCGCGAAGCGGGTGTGCGCGCGGTGTCCGGTGATGATCGAGTGCCGTGATCACGCACTGCTCCAGCCCGAGCCGTACGGGGTGTGGGGCGGGCTGACCGCCGCCGAGCGCCGGGTGGTGCTCGCCCGCAAGCGGCGGCGCGAGATGGAGTTGCAGAAGACGGCCCGGGGCCCCGTCGCGGCGGCCGGCTGACCGTGCGGCCCCGCTCCTGACCTCGTACACGTGTACGTACGAACGACGGGGGTGCCCTTCCGCACAGCAGGGCGCCCCCGTCGTCGTACCGGGAGCCACGGCCGTAGCCGTGGTGGTACGGGGGTTACTTCGCGCGGTCGAAGTCGATGGCGCTGTACGCGCGCAGCTTCGCCAACCGGTGCACCGAGTCGATCTGACGGATGGTGCCGGACTTGGAGCGCATCACCAGGGACGAGGTCGTCGCCGTCTCGGAGCGGTAGCGCACCCCGCGCAGCAGTTCGCCGTCGGTGATGCCGGTCGCCACGAAGAACACGTTGTCGCCGGAGACCAGGTCGTCGGTGTACAGCACCCGGTCGAGGTCGTGCCCGGCGGCGATCGCCCGCTCGCGCTCCTCCTCGTCGCGCGGCCACAACTTGCCCTGGATGGTGCCGCCCAGGCACTTCATCGCACAGGCCGAGATGATGCCCTCGGGGGTGCCGCCGATGCCGAGCAGCAGGTCCACCCCGGTGCCCTCGCGGACGGCGAGCACCGAGCCCGCCACGTCACCGTCCGAGATCAGCTTGATCCGGGCGCCCGTCTCCCGGACCTCCTTGATGATGCCCTCGTGGCGCGGCCGGTCCAGGATGACCACGGTCACGTCCTCGGGGGAGGAGCGCTTGGCCTTGGCGACCCGGCGGACGTTCACGGCCACCGGGGCGTCGATGTCCACGAAGTCGGCGGCCTCGGGGCCGGTCACGAGCTTGTCCATGTAGAACACGGCGGACGGGTCGAACATCGCGCCCCGGTCCGCGGCGGCGAGCACCGCCACCGCGTTGGGCATGCCCTTGGCGGTGAGCGAGGTCCCGTCGATCGGGTCGACGGCGATGTCGCACTCGGCGCCGGTGCCGTCGCCGACCCGCTCGCCGTTGAAGAGCATCGGGGCCTCGTCCTTCTCGCCCTCCCCGATGACGACGACGCCGTCCATCGAGACGGTGGAGACGAGGGCGCGCATGGCCCGCACGGCCGCGCCGTCGGCGCCGTTCTTGTCGCCGCGCCCGACCCAGCGGCCCGCGGCCATGGCCGCGGCCTCGGTCACCCGGACGAGTTCCAGGGCCAGGTTGCGGTCCGGAGCCTCGGCGGGGACTTCGAGTTCGGTCGGAAGTTGGTGGTGTTCGGTCATCGAGGCGCACCTTTCTGATACGACGACGGCCGGATGAGGGTGGTCCGACTCTATCCGCAGGTCACCACTAATGAGCAGGGGGGTCCACGCATGAGCACCCGAGCGTCCTCGGGAGGCCCGCTCGCCACCGGTGCGGGGTCGGTGCCGTGACGGGGGAGGGCACCTGCGACGATGGGCGGGTGGCAGGAAACAGCCGGCTCGGCAAGCAGAACGTACGGAACATGATGCTGTCCCTCTCGGTGACGGTGCTCCTCGCGGGATTCGTGTGGCTGTTCCTCCCCCACGACGGGGACCGGGACCCGGTGCTCAAGCCGGTCGACTACCGCGTCGAGCTGATCACCGCCCGCCGGGCCGCGCCCTATCCGGTGGCCGCGCCGCAGGGGCTCTCCGAGGAGTGGAAGCCCACCTCCGTGCGCTACCGGGGTGCCGAGTCCGCCCACTGGCACCTCGGCTTCCGCACGCCGGACGAGAAGTACGTGGCCGTGGAGCAGTCCACCGAGAAGCCGAGCACCTTCGTGGACCGGGTCACCCGCGGCGCGAGGGGCACCGGCGCCGCCCAGGACGTCGACGGCCGGGCCTGGCAGAAGTACGAGGGCGAGCGGTACGACGCCCTGGTGCGCACCGAGGACGGGGCCACCACCGTGGTCATGGGCTCCGCCTCCTTCACCCGGCTGACGATGATGGCGCAGGCGCTCGGCACCGGCTGAGTGCCTCACCCCAGCATGCGCGAACGGGGCCCGGCGGACATCCGCCGGGCCCCGTTCGGGTGGTGCGGGGCGAGCCCCGACCCTGCTCAGACCGTGGTGACGACCTGTGTGAAGTCGAGTCGCGGGGAGCGCGGGTACCAGGCGTCCGCGCCGGGGCGGCCGATGTTGACCACCATCAGCGGGGTGTGGTCGGCGTCCAGGAACTCCTGCTGCACGCCCGCGGGGTCGAAGCCCGTCATCGGGCCGGCGGCGAGGCCGGCGGCGCGGACGCCGATGATGAAGTACGCGGCCTGGAGCGCGGCGTTGATCCCCGCGCTGCCCTCGCGGACCGGACGGTCCGCGAAGAAGTCCTTCGCCTGCGGGAAGTGGGGGAGCAGCGCCGGCAACTCCTCGTGGAACTCGTTGTCCGCGGCGAGGACCGCGACCAGCGGAGCGGTACCGGTCTTCGCGCGGTTGCCCTCCGACATGTGGGGGAGCAGCCGGGCGCGGGCCTCGGCGGAGCGGACCAGGACCACCCGCAGCGGGGACTGGTTGAAGGCGGTCGGGCCGAATTTGACCAGGTCGTAGATCGCCTGCACCTGCTCCTCGGTCACCGGGTCGTCGGTGAAGGTGTTCGCGGTGCGGGCCTCGCGGAAGAGGAGGTCCTGGGCGGTGGGGTCCAGTACGAGAGACATGTAAACCTTCGCAAACGGGGTGGAGGGTCAGCGTGGGGCGACCCTCCCGGAATCGGGGACAGCTTAGCCCGTTGAGATTGAACTTTCAACAATCATCGAACCGTGACGGCCCGCGACCCTCCGTCCCCGCGCCCGTGCACCCGCCCCCGCGCGGCGGTCAGGACCCGCCCGGGCCGTCCTCCTCGGCCAGCGCCGCGTCCAGTCGGGCCCGTGCGCCCTCCAGCCAGCGGCGGCACACCCGGGCCAGCTCCTCGCCCCGCTCCCACAGGGCGAGCGACTCCTCCAGGGGGATGCCGCCGGTCTCCAACCGGCGCACCACCTCGATCAACTCGTCCCTGGCCTGCTCGTACCCGAGCCCGCTCCCGTCCGTCCCGCTCATCGCCCCACCTCGTGCTCCCGTGTCGTCCGCATCATCCGCCCGTCCGTCCTCCCGGCCCGCGCCCGTCTCACCCGTCGGCATCCGCCGCCCCGTCCGCCGTCCCGTCGACCCCGGAGGTGACCTGCACCGACAGCTCGCCCTCGGCGACCCGGGCCCGCAGCACCGCCCCGTCCGGCGCCTCGCGCGGCGCCCGCACCACCTGGCCGTCCGCCCGCTGGAGCACCGCGTACCCCCGCTCCAGCGTTGCGGCGGGGGAGAGGGACACCACCCGTGCGTGGGTGTGCGTCACCTCCGACAGACCGCGGTCCAACAGATGCCCCAGGGTCCGCCGTGACCGGTCCAGCAGGGCCGTGACCTGCGCCTCCCGCTCCTCGACCATCCGGTGCGGATCCTCCATCACCGGGCGTCGCAGGGCATGGGCGAGCCCCCGCTCCTCCCGCTCGACGAACGCCCCGACCGCCCGCCTGGCCCGGTCCCGCAACATCCGGACCCGCTCCGCCTCCTCGCCCACGTCCGGCACCACCTTCTTCGCCGCGTCCGTGGGCGTGGACGCCCGCAGATCGGCCACCAGGTCCAACAGCGGCCGGTCCGGCTCGTGCCCGATCGCCGACACCACCGGCGTCCGGCACGCGGCCACCGCCCGGACCAGCTCCTCGTCCGAGAACGGCAACAGGTCCTCCACGCTGCCGCCGCCCCGGGCCACCACGATCACGTCGACCTCGTCCCGCGCGTCCAACTCCTGGACCGCCCGCACCACCTGGGGCACCGCGTGCACCCCCTGCACCGGGACGTTGCGCACCTCGAAGCGCACCGCCGGCCAACGGTGCCGGGCGTTCTCCAACACGTCCCGCTCGGCCGCCGACGCCCGCCCGCACACCAGCCCGATCAACTGCGGCAGGAACGGCAGCGGCCGCTTGCGGTCCGCCGCGAACAGCCCCTCCGCGGCCAGCGACTTCCGCAACCGCTCCAGCCGCACCAACAACTCGCCCGTGCCGACCGGGCGCAGCTCCGTCGCCCGCAGCGAGAGCTGACCCCGCGGCGCGTACCACTCCGGTTTGGCCAGCACCACCACCCGCGCCCCCTCCGCGACCACGTCCGCCACCGCGTCGAAGACCTGACGGAAGCAGGTGACGCCGACCGACACGTCGTGGGAGGGGTCCCGCAGGGTCAGGAACACCACCCCGGCCCCCGGCCGGCGCGAGATCTGGGTGATCTGGCCCTCCACCCAGACCGCGCCCAAGCGGTCGATCCACCCGCCGATCAGACGGGACACATCGCCGACGGGCAGCGGGTTCTCCGCGGACGTGGTGACAGCCATGCGCCGAGCGTATCGGCACCCGCCGACACCGGCCGAGCCCCGCTCCGTCCCGGGTCCGGTCCCGGGCCCAGCGCCCGGAAGCGGTCGACGGAGGCGGGAGCCCGCGCCCACCGGGGCTACCCGACGACCCCCGCACCGTCCGGGCGCCCCCGCTGCACCCACAGCACCACCAGGCCCACCGCCAACCACACCGCGCCCACCAGCTGCGCGATGCCCGAGGCCTCCACGATCACCGCGACCGTCACCGCCGCCCCCAGCACCGGCACCAGCAGGTGCCGCCACCACACCACCGGCCCGCCGTGCCGTCGCACCACGAACCAGCCGACGACACTGGCGTGCAGCAGGGTGAACGCCGCCAACGCCCCCACGTCCACCACCGACACCAGCCGGTCCAGCCCGTCGTCCCGCCGCGCCGCCCACACCGCGGCGACCAAGGTGATCACCGCCGCCACCACCAGGGCCACCCGCGGCGTCCCGCCCCCGGTGCGGGCCAAGCCCCGCGGCAGCCGACGGTCCCGGGCCATCGCGAACAGCAGCCGCCCCGCCGCCGCCTGCCCGGCCAGGGCCGCGAACGCCGCACCGATCGCCTTGCTCACCGCCACCAGATCGTGCAGCCACGTCCCCACCGACGCGTCCACCGCGTCGTAGAAGGCCGCCCCCTGACGCCCCGGCTCCGCCGCCAGCTCCGCCGAGGAGACCGGCTGGAGCAGCGCCGCCAGGTACGTCTGCGCCACGAACAGCGTCCCCGCCACCACCAGGCACACCAGCACCGCCCGCGCCACCTTCGCCGACCCCCCGGTGACCTCCTCCGCGAACGAGGCGATCGCATCGAACCCCAGGTACGACAGCACCGCCACCGACACCGCGCCCAGCACCGCCGAGAACGCGAAACCGGTGTCCCCCGCGAACGGCGACCACCACCCCCGTTGCGCCCCGTCCCGGACCAGCACCACCACCGCGGCCACCACGAACACCGCGAGGACCACGATCTCCATGGCCAGCACCGCGAACCCCACCCGGGCCGCCGCCCGCACCCCCCACAGGTTCAACAGGGTGGTCACCACCACCGCGAGCGCCGTCCACACCCACTGCGACACCTCCGGGACCAACGCGTTCATCGCGATTCCGGAGAACAGGTACGCCACCGCGGGGATCAACAGGTAGTCGAGCATCGCCATCCACCCGGCGACGAACCCGGCCCCCGGGCCGAGCCCCGCCCGTGCGTACGCGAACACCGAACCCGCCTGCGGCACCACCCGCACCATCTGCGCGTAGCTGTACGCCGTGAACGCCATGGCCACCGTCGCCACCGCGTAGACCAGCGCGACCGCCCCGTGCGACCGGGCGTCCAGGGCCCCGAACACCCCGACCGGAGCCATCGGGGCGATGAACAGCAGGCCGTACACCACCAGGTCCCGGAAGCCGAGGGTCCGCCGCAGCCCCCGCTCCGCGCCCGGCGCCTCCCGTCCTCCGCCCGCCGCACCGTCCGTGGCCATCGCACCGCCTCCGTCGCACCGAACGTCCGCAGCGGTCGACCCCCGCGCAGGCGGGGCCGTGCTCCGGCACGCCCAGTCTCCCGAAGCGGGCGCTCCGCGACCTGTCGGACGGGCCGTACGATGGTCCACATGACTGCTTCGCCAGCCCGCCGGGTCCTGCTCGCCGCCCCCCGTGGGTACTGCGCCGGTGTGGACCGGGCCGTGATCGCCGTCGAGAAGGCCCTGGAGCAGTACGGGGCCCCGATCTACGTCCGGCACGAAATCGTCCACAACAAGTACGTCGTCCAGACCCTGGAGCGGAAGGGCGCCATCTTCGTCGAGAAGACGGCCGAGGTACCTCCGGGCTCGATCGTCATGTTCTCGGCGCACGGCGTCGCCCCCGTGGTGCACGACGAGGCCGCCCAGGGCCGACTCGCCACCATCGACGCCACCTGCCCCCTGGTGACCAAGGTCCACAAGGAGGCGATCCGGTTCGCCCAGGAGGACTACGACATCCTCCTCATCGGACACGAGGGCCACGAGGAGGTCATCGGCACCTCCGGCGAGGCACCCGACCACATCACCCTGGTCGACGGCCCCGAGGACGTCGCCAAGGTCGAGGTGCGCGACCCCTCCAAGGTGGTCTGGCTCTCCCAGACCACCCTCTCGGTCGACGAGACCATGGAGACCGTCGACGCCCTGAAGGACAAGTTCCCGCAGCTCATCTCGCCGCCCAGCGACGACATCTGCTACGCCACCCAGAACCGTCAGGTCGCCGTCAAGCAGATGGGCGCCGAATCCGACCTGGTCATCGTGGTCGGCTCGCGCAACTCCTCCAACTCCAAGCGGCTCGTCGAGGTGGCCCTCCAAGCCGGCGCCCGCGCCTCGTACCTGGTCGACTTCGCCAGCGAGATCGAGGAGGCGTGGCTGGACGGCGTCACCACGGTCGGCCTCACCTCCGGCGCCTCGGTGCCCGAGGTCCTGGTCGAGGAAGTGCTCGCCTGGCTCGCGGTGCGCGGCTTCGAGGACGTGGAACTGGTCAAGACCGCTGACGAATCGATCACCTTCTCCCTGCCGAAGGAACTCCGCCGGGACCTGCGTGCGGAGGCCGCTTCCCTGGTCAACGAGGGTGCGGAGGCCCCGCGACCCACCGTGTGACGGACGAGTCGGTGGCCGGGAGCAGTCATTCGGTGAGTGGCCCGCGCCCGCGGGCCGTACCGTAGGCCGCATGGAGATCTTCGGTGTGGACATCGGCGGCTCGGGCATCAAGGGCGCGCCCGTGGACCTGGACCGTGGCGACCTCGCGACCGAGCGGCACAAGGTCCTGACCCCGCAGCCCGCGACCCCGGACGCGGTGGCGGACGGCGTACGCGAGGTGGTGCAGCAGTTCGACTGGAAGGGCCCCGTCGGCATCACCTACCCCGGGGTGATCACCGACGGAGCCACCGTCCGCACGGCCGCCAACGTCGACAAGGGCTGGATCGGCGTCGACGCGCGGGCCCTGCTCTCCGAGCGGCTCGGCCTGCCGGTGACCGTGCTGAACGACGCGGACGCCGCCGGGGTCGCCGAGATGCGCTTCGGCGCCGGCCGGGGACGGGGCGGCACCGTGCTGCTGCTCACCTTCGGCACCGGCATCGGCAGCGCCCTGTTCCACGACGGGGTCCTCATCCCCAACTCCGAGCTGGGCCACCTGGAACTGCGCGGCCAGATCGCCGAGAAGCACACCTCCACCAAGGCCAAGGACGACCACGACCTGAGCTGGGAGCACTGGGCCCGCCGGGTCCAGCGGTACCTGTCCCACCTGGAGCTGCTGTTCTCGCCGGAGCTGTTCATCATCGGCGGCGGGGTCAGCCGGAAGGCCCACAAGTTCCTGCCGCTGATCGAGGGCATCCGCGCGGAGGTCGTCCCCGCGCACCTGGAGAACAACGCGGGCATCGTCGGCGCGGCCATGCGGGCCGCCGAGGTGGAAGCCGAACGGCGCACCGGCTGATTCCGCCCCGGCCCGGCGGGCGCACCCGCCGGGCCGGCACCGCGTCGGACGCGACGCCGCGCACCCTCGAACACACCCTCAAGGTCGACTCAAGGGCGTGTCCCGCTGGCCTCTCAGCACATAACCCGACCTAAGTTGGACCAGTGGAACAACCCAGGACGCGTCCCCCGCAGAACCGCTCGCGACGCCCCGCGCCGCTCCCGCCCCAGGCGGGTCCGCACGGCCGCGGGGCCACCGCCCGCGGGCGGACCGGCGGCGGGCCGCCCCGTCGCCCCGCGCCCCTGCTCCGCCGGGTGCGCGCCCTGCCCAACCCGCGGCTGACCGGACTCGGCGGCGGCCTGTTCTGCCTCGTCTCGATGGCCCTGCTGGGCGGCCTCGCCCAGGTCCTGTTCGACGGCTCCACGACCGTGTACGGGGTGCTGTTCCTCCTGCTCAGCGCGCTCACCGCGGTGTGGGTGCGCCCGGCCGAACTGATCACCGCGCCGGTCTGCGTCCCCATCGCGTTCGCCGTGGGCGCCGTTCCCCTCGCCGAGGGCTCCGGCCCCGCGGCCCGGGCCATGGGGGTCTTCACCGTCCTCGCCCTGCACGCGGACTGGCTGTACGGGGGCACCCTGCTCGCGGGGCTGGTCGTGACCGTGCGCAAGGCCCGGCAGCTGGCCCGCCGGGCCGCGGCGGTCCGCGCCGCGCGGGCCGAACGCTCCGCCGCCCCGCCCGCCGGCAGGGCCCCGGCACCGCCGCGCTCCGCCGCTGCGCCGAGCGCCCGCCGCACCCCGGCCGGCCGGGGCGGCCGGCCCGCCCCGCAGCGCGCCCCCGGCCCCCGGCGCCGCACGGTCTGAGTCGGCGCCCGCCACCCCGTCGGCCGGGCGCGACACCCCGTAGACTGTGGGATCGGCCCGCGCACCGGGACCCCGCCGGGGACCGGGAGACCAGGCCCTCCACCCACGCCTCTCGTACGGGAAGTCGCAACGTGTCGCTCACGATCGGAATCGTCGGTCTGCCCAACGTCGGCAAGTCGACCCTGTTCAACGCCCTGACCAAGAACGACGTGCTGGCGGCCAACTACCCGTTCGCCACGATCGAGCCGAACGTCGGCGTGGTCGGCGTCCCCGACCCCCGGCTCGGCAAGCTGGCCGAGGTCTTCTCCTCGCAGCGCCAGCTCCCGGCGACCGTCGACTTCGTCGACATCGCGGGCATCGTCCGCGGCGCCAGCGAGGGCGAGGGCCTGGGCAACAAGTTCCTCGCCAACATCCGCGAGTCCGACGCGATCTGCCAGGTCATCCGGGCGTTCAAGGACGAGAACGTCGTGCACGTCGACGGCAAGGTCTCGCCGAAGGACGACATCGAGACGATCAACACCGAGCTGATCCTCGCCGACCTCCAGACCATCGAGAAGGTCCTGCCCCGGCTCCAGAAGGAGTCCCGGATCAAGAAGGACGTCCTGCCGAAGGTCAAGGCCGTCGAGGCCGCCCAGGAGATCCTGGAGTCGGGGCAGACCCTGTTCGCCGTGGGCATCCGCCAGGGCACCGAGGCCGCCGAGCCGCTGCACGACCTGCACCTGCTCACCACCAAGCCGTTCCTGTACGTCTTCAACGTGGACGAGGACGAGCTGACCGACGAGGCCTTCAAGGACGAGCAGCGCGCCCTGGTCGCCCCCGCCGAGGCGATCTTCCTGAACGCCAAGCTGGAGGCGGACCTCGCGGAGCTGGACGAGGAGGAGGCCCTCGAACTCCTCCAGTCCGTCGGCCAGGAGGAGCCCGGCCTGGCCACCCTCGCCCGGGTCGGCTTCGCCACCCTGGGCCTCCAGACCTATCTGACGGCCGGCCCCAAGGAGGCCCGCGCCTGGACCATCAAGAAGGGCGCGACCGCTCCCGAGGCCGCCGGAGTGATCCACACGGACTTCCAGAAGGGCTTCATCAAGGCCGAGGTCATCTCCTTCGAGGACCTGGTCGAGACCGGCTCGGTCGCCGAGGCCCGCGCGAAGGGCAAGGCCCGCATGGAGGGCAAGGAGTACGTGATGCAGGACGGGGACGTGGTGGAGTTCCGGTTCAACGTCTGAGCGTCGTGTTACTGCAAGCTAGGAACTTCGTCAAGCTTGCAGGTGGCAAGGGGTCGGCTTCCCGGGCAGTCGGCCCCTCGTCGCCTCCCGTGCTGGGATCGTGCTGGGATTCCTGATCTTTCGTCAGGTATCTGCCCTGTCTGGGAGTGGTGAAAGTGGTACGTTATTCGGTACCGTAATCGGGAAGGGGCAGGTCATGTCCATAACTGCGAGTGAAGCCCGCAAGGCACTCTTTCCGCTGATCAAGAAGGTCAACGACAATCACGAGGCCATCGAGATCGTCTCCAAGCACGGCAACGCGGTGCTCGTCTCGGCCGAGGACTATGCGGCGCTACGTGAAGGCTCGTACCTCCTGCGCTCTCCGGCGAACGCTCGCCGATTGCTCAAGGCGTACGAGAACGCCCTGGCCAACATCAACGTGTCCGAGCGGGGTCTGATCGACCCCGACTCGCCGGATGCGGCACGTGAGGGTGCCGCGTGAGGCTCGTCTTCGAGGATCAGGGCTGGGAGGACTACACGTCCTGGCTCAAGAACGACCGGAAGATGCTCGCTCGGATCAACAAGCTCATCGAGGACGTCAAGCGTGACCCCTTCACGGGGATCGGCAAGCCCGAGCCGCTGAAGTACCACTTGCCCGGGGCATGGTCGCGGCGGATCGACGATGAGCACCGCCTCGTTTACCTGGTCACGGACAAGGAAGTCGTCATTCTCGCGGCTCGTTATCACTACTGACGTCCGGGACGTTTTCTTGTGGGACGCGGCCCGTGCAATGCAGGCTGGCGACAGGAGGCGCTGCCAGGGCCACAGCCAGGGAATCATGTCGCCCATGGCTTGCTGCGGTCGGGCGTGGAATCTTGAGTGTGCTGGGGCACCCGGCGGAGAGTCAATCTGCCGGGTGTCGCCGGTCAGCCGGAACCAAACTTTGCCTCGACCTGGGTGACCAGGTCGCGGCACTTTGTGGTGTTCTTGAAGAGCGGCGCGAGATAGTTGTTCGAGTAGGTGCTCTCGATGGCCTCGGTCAGGTGCTCGAGAGCGATGCCGGTCACCTTGTGCACCCGCTTGGTCTCCTTGTCCCAGTCGTAGTTCGCATCGTCGACCTTGTCCAGTCTCAGTTTGGTTGAAGACCAGCTGCAGCACGAGCCGGTTCCCGTGCGCGGCCACCGCGAACTCCCTGTCGACGAGATTCCTCCGGCGATCGGTCAAGTCTGCCTCGACCGCACGCATCACTTGAACGCAACGCCACACTCGATGCGCGCTGGTCCCGTTGTTGAACAGGTTTGTATACGGTGCTCGTTCGGTGTTTTCGGACAGCCGGCCAACCGCGCTCTTCGCCAGGACTGTGTAGTACGGATTGTTGTGGGCGCAGGCAAGGGCGACGATTGCGTCTTCGACTGTGCACCCGTCACTCTCTGCGGGCACGTTTTCTCCGCGCTTGACGGAAGGGGTCGGGCTCCGTGGGAGTCCGGCCCCTTCGGCGTCTGCTCCCCTCGGGCCGGTGCGCGCCCCGGGACGCCCGCCCCGTCGGAGGGCGGGCACCCGAAGGGGGAGGTGCCGGCGCTCGTCGCCCGGTGGGTCAGCCCGGGGAGACCGAGCGCTGCGCGGGGGTGCGGGGGAGGGTGCGGGCGCGGGCGGGTCGGGGGGCGTCGAGGCCGCGTTCGGCCCGTTCGGCGGCCAGGTAGGCCACCGAGGCCAGGGTGACGTGGCGGTGCCACCCCGCGAACGAACGGCCGACGAAGTCCCGGATGCCCACGCGATCGGCGCGCGCGACGCCGTGCCGCTCCACCTGACGGCTGAGCCCGATGAGGTGCACCAGGGCGGCGTGGTCAGCCGTCGTCATATCGGAGAGCCAGAGTTCGTCCGGCCACCGGATGCCGCCGCGCCCCACCCCGAGTAAGAGCAGGTCCCGACTGTCGCGGGCCCGTTCGGCGGTGTCGAACGCGACCGGAAGGCGGACCCGTACGGCGGCGACGAGTTCGACGGCGCCCGGGTCGGAGGGGGCGCTCCGCGGCACCTGCCTGCGGTGGCTCTTGGCGAACTGGGCGATCTGCGCCGCCTGGAGCGGGTTCTCGCCCCAACCGGGCAGCGCCGGATCGTCGGGCAGCAGCCAGGTGTCACTCGCGATCCGGGTGAGGTGGGGCAGGCCCGCCGCGGTGAGTCGGCTCACCATCTTGATGCCGTCGAGTCGTTCCGCGTTCAGGATCACCGGCCGTTGCGGGAGGCGCATCCGGGCGGCGGTCTCCCGGTAGGCGCTCACCATCGAGTCCTCCGGGGCCGGGTCCGGTGCGGCCGCGCGGACGGAGGACGGCAGGGCGTCCGGGCGACCGGTGCGGTGCAGTCGCGAGGGCAGGTGCAGCCACCAGTTCAGCGGACTCGCAAAGTGCGGGGACACCCCCCAGACCCCGATCGCCTGCTGTGCGGTGACGGCCTGGCCGTGCTCCCAGGAGAACGTGCGGGTCACGCCGACGGAGTGGGTCCCCGACTTGGGGATGACCATGGGGTGCAGGACACAGGCCAGGGGCGGCTGCCGGCGGACCAGGTGACGGCCCAGCGCCTCCCGCATCGGGTTCCACTCCCAGGTGGAGTCGTTGATGAAGTGGTGCAGCCCCTGGTCGTTGACCTCGTCGCCGAGGTAGGCGGCGATGTTCCGCACCGACTTCCGGCCGGAGGCGCCCAGGAGCCCGCGCAGGTACATCAGGCACTTGCGCCGTTGGTCCGCTCGGGGGAGTGCGCTGAACACCACCGGTGACAACTCCGCCAGGGCCCGGTCGATGGCGACCTGACGCGCCGGGTCGGGAACGGACCGGTGCACGGTGCCGTGCTGCGCGCGGAGTTGCGTGGACTCTTCCTTCGTCAGATGCATACCACTCCTCCTGTCATGCGGTGCACTGAATTCCGGGGGCGGTCGGCCGCGGGTTTCCGCGGCGGGCCGTGCGGACGCGGCCCGTTGGTGAAGGGCTTGGGTGAAGGGCTGGGGATTCCGGGGGCGTGCGGGGGTGGGAATTGCGGCACTCGGAAAGGGGAATCGGGCGACTTCCCCGCAGGGGGATTCCGGGCGGGGAACGGGTGGGCGCCCGAGGCGGCGCCGCAGGGCGTAGTGGCGCGCAGCGGGCCCGTACGGACGGGAGGGCGTCGCTCGGCGGCGCGCCCCCGGTCGGGGGACGGCGGTCGGGGAGCGGGCCGTCCCCCCGACCGCGGGCGCGGGAACCTGCCGGACCGGCGGGTGGGGGTGGTGGTCGGGTCACCCCGGCAGGGGATTCCTAGGGGGTGGGGGGTGATCCTCGCCGGGTGGCCGGGGCGCGGGCCGGAAGGGGGGCGGCGTCCCTCGACGGCCGGGGACAGGAGGGACTCCGGGCCTCGCCCGGGAAGGTCGCCACGAGCTCTCGGGTGAAACGTTTCCGCTCGGTCCGTTCCCGTCGCGTGCCGTGCTCCTGCATGAATCCCCCAGTGTTCCGATCCCGCACGGAGTGGTCGAAGTGCGGGGTGCGGGATCGGTGCCCGTCGCGGGAAATGCGCGGGTGGCTTCGATTTCGGTCGGGTAGATGTATGACTTCTTGAAGTCAAACGCACGGGCCATATGCGGCGCAAGTGGGGTCGCCGGTCAGCTGGTCATGAGCAAGGTCAGACCTGTCATCTGCGCAGCATTTTTTGCGGAACCGGTAATGAGCTCGGAGAACGACGAGGTGGGGCGCCCTTTCCGCGGCGCCGGTTCCCGTACCGGCACGGCGCGGACGTGGGCGGACGGGGCGGCGGGGGCGGTGCGGTGCGTCCGGCGCTCCCAGGGCCGCTCCGGGGGAGGGCGGGGCCGGCCGAGCACCACGGAACGGCCGTAGGCGCGTCCCCCCGCAGGGGGCGGCGTCTACGGCCGCTGACCTCATCAGTCAGCTTCGGTCATCACCGGTCATCTCCGGTTGGCGAGATGACCGGAGCAGAGCCCGGAACATCTGGACCTGACCCGGGGCGGGGCGGACGGGAGGAATTCCGACGGGGCGGCAGGGACGCCCCCCACGCCCCCGCTCCGTGGGCGGTGCCGGCGGGGCCGGGTGGTGCTGACGACCGACGGCGTGCCGCGGCCCGTCCGGTCAGGCCCGGGCGGGTCGCGGCACGCCGGTGAGGACGTCGGCCAACAGGGTGCCGAGGATCCGTACGCCGCCGCGGGTGAGCACCGACTCGGGATGGAACTGCACTCCGGCGAAGTGCGCTCCCCGCAGGGCGTGCACCTCGCCGGTGTCCGGGTCCCGGCCCATCTCGACCGGACCGATGCCGGGGGCCTTCCACCAGTCCTCGGGGGCGTAGGCCGCGAAGCTGTTGTAGAAGCCGACCCGCTCCCGCCGGCCGAAGAGGTCCACCGACTTCTGCACGCCCTGGTGCGGGACGCCGCGGGGACGCACGTCCAGGCCGAGCCGGTGGCTGAGGACCTGGTGGCTCAGACAGACCGCGAGGAACGGCTGCTGCTCCCCGAGCAGCCGCTCGATCCCGCGGTGCAGCCCGTCGATCCTGGGCTCGTCCCGCAACAGCGGGTCGCCGGGTCCCGGCCCCATCACCACGAGGTCGTGGTGCTCGAAGGCGTACGGCTCGTCGAAGCGGCGCACGCTCACCCGTGCGCCCAGCGAGCGGAGTTGGTGCGCGATCATCGAGGTGAAGGTGTCCTCGGCGTCCACGATGAGCACCCGCCGGCCGTCCAGCGCCGGTGCGGCGGGCGGGGCCGGTGCGGGGCCGTCCAGCCAGAAGCGTGCGAGGTCCTCGTTGCGGGCCCGCAAGGCCGTGCGCACCGAGGGGTGACCGGCCAGCGAGCCGCGGGGTCCCGACCGGAGGGCGGCGAGCAGTCCCGTCGCCTTCGCCCGCGTCTCCGCGACCTCGGCCGCGGGGTCGGAGTCGCGCACCAGGGTGGCGCCCACCGCGAGCGTCATCCGGCCGGTCGGGGCGATGTCGGCGGTGCGGATGAGGATCGAGGAGTCCAGCGTGCGCCGGCCCTCGCCGTCCCGGCCGACGAGGGCGGCCACCCCGCTGTAGTAGCCGCGGCCACGGGGTTCGTAGCGGCTGATCACCCGACTGGCGCTCTCCAGCGGGCTGCCCGTGACGGTGGGGGCGAACAGGGTGGCGTGCAGGATCTCCCGCACATCGCGTTCGGTGCGCCCCTCGATGACGTACTCGGTGTGCGCGAGCCGTGCCATCTCCTTGAGGAACGGGCCGATCACGCGCACCCCGTCCTCGCAGATCCGGGACATCATCTTGAGTTCCTCGTCCACGACCATGAAGAGCTCGTTGGTCTCCTTGGGGTCGGCGAGGAAGTCCATCACGCCGGTGAGGGTGGGCCCCGACGCCGGGTACCGGTACGTCCCGCTGATCGGGTTCATCACCGCGGTGCCCCCGAGCAGGCTCAGGTGGCGCTCCGGCGTGGCGCCGACCAGGGTGCGCTCGCCGGTGTGGACCAGGAACGTCCAGTAGGCGCCGGACTCCTGGACCAGCAGACGCCGGAAGAAGGCGGTCGCGGCGGCCGGGGTGTAGTCGGTGATGTCCGCGACGAAATCGCGCTTGAGGACGAAGTTGGCCCCGGCGCCGGTGCCGATCTCGTCGACCAGGACGGTGCGCACCAGTTCGGCGTACGCCTCGTCGGGGATGTCGAAGTGTTCGCCCGTCAGCCGGATCGAGACGTCGGGCACCCGGGCCAGCAACTCAGCGTGGCCGACCGTCGTCTGCTCGGCCACCGTCATCGCCACCAACGGGCAGCCGTCGTCCGGCGCGGGGAAACCGCGTTCGGCGAGTTGGCGGTAGGGCAGCAGCGCGAGCACGTCGGCCCGGGCGGGGCCGTGCGGGACGTCGGGCAGCGGGAGGTCGGCGATCCGCGCCAGGTGCTGCACGGGGCCGCTGAGGACCTCCACCCGGTCGCCGGCGCCGGTGTGCGCCGGGCGGTGCAGCAGGGCGAAGGGGGGCGGGTCCGGGGACAGGACGCGGGCGAGGAGGTCTCCGTCCGCGGGGTGCGCGGGGGGCGACTGCGGGGCGTCCCCTGCTGCTTGCCGCGGCATCAGGCGACTGCTTCCCCGGTCGGTGCCGCCGTCCGGTCGAGCAGGGGGCCCGAAGCGGTCGGCAGCCCGTGGACGGTGGTGACCACGGCGCACCGGCGGGCCGCGTAGTCGAGTGCGAGCCGGTGGTCCTCGGCGCAGAAGTCCGCCACCGCGTCCGCCACGAGGAAGGTCTCCAGGTCGTGCGTGAACGCCTCCAGCGCGGTGGCCAGCACGCCGACGTGGGCGTACACCCCGCAGACGACAAGCTGGTCCCGGCCCCGGTGGCGCAGCCAGGGGAGCAGCCCCGACCGGTGGAACGCGCTGTAGCGCCACTTGGTGAACACCTGCTCCCCGCCGCGCGGGGCGAGGGCGGCGGTCACCGCCCGGTCGTCCGGGTCCAGCCGCATGCCCGGCCCCCAGAAGTCGTTCAGCAGACCCCGCTGCTGCGGGGTCATGCTGCCGGGCTGGGCGGTGAACGCGACGGGCATGCCGAGGCGTGCGCAGCCGTCCCGGAGCAGGGCGACGTTCTCCACCAGCTCCCGGCGCTGGGCGGGGGCGAAGGGCCGCAGGAAGTACTCCTGCATGTCGTGCACGAGGAGCGCCGCACGGTCCGGACGCACCGTCCACCGGGCGGTGTTGGGGGGCAGGTCGGCTTCGCCGGGCATCGGGTAGCCGGCGATCCGGGGAATCCCGGGCATGGTTGGTCCTCTCAGGTCGGGCTCAGGCGCCCAGGGCGGCGCCGCCGTCCACGGTCAGGTGGTGCAGGGTGATGTGCCCGGCCCGTTCGGAGAGCAGGAACAGCACCGCGTCCGCGACGTCCTCGGGCTGTGCCGTCTTGCCGAGCGGGACCCCCACCCGGAAGGCGTCGGGGTCGCCGCGCAGGGTGCGGGTGCGCCCCTCCTCGTCCCGCCACATCGACCAGAGCATCGGGGTCTCGGTCGATCCCGGTGCCACCACGTTGCACCGGATGCCGTACCGGGCGACCTCCAGGCCGAGCGACTTGGTGAACATGGCCGCCGCCGCCTTGGACGCGGCGTAGCCGGCCATCTCCGCCCGCGGGGTCGTCGCCGCGTTCGAGGCGATGGTGACCAGCGCGCCCCGGCGGCGCTCCACCATCCGGTCCACCACGGCCCGGGACACGTGGAACACCCCGCCCGCGTTCACCGCGAACATGTCCGCCCAGTCGCGGGCGCTCGTCTCGCGCACCGGCCCCGTCCGCAGCAGCCCGGCGGAGTTGACCAGGTACCCGATCGGCCCCACCCGCTCCTCCACCGCCGCCACGACCGTCGCCACCGAGGCGGGGTCCGTGACGTCGGCCGGGTGGGCCGTCACCGGAAGCCCGGCGCGGCGCAGCCCGTCGACGCGTGCGTGCAGCACGTCGGCCCCGCGGTCCACGGCGGCGACCCGGGTGCCCCGCCCGGCGAGGGCCCGGACCACGGCGAGTCCGATGCCGCCGGCGGCCCCGGTCACCAGGGCCACCTCCCCGCCCCTCGGGTCGGTGCCCGATCCCCGCGGTGTCATCGCGGTCGTCCTTCCGTCGCGCGGCGGGGTGCGGACGGGTCGCCCTCGCCCCAGACGCCCAGCACCTCGACCGCCTGCGCAACGGTGAGCCGGGGGTCGCACAGGCTCGTGTAGTCCTTCTCGACCAGGTCGACCTCCCGCTCGTCGCGCACGCACTCGGTGACCCGGTCCGGGGTCGTCTCCAGGTGGACTCCGCCGGGGAAGGCCCCGGCGGCGAGCAGCACCGCACGGAACGCGCGCACTTCGCTCTGGAGGGTCCGCACGTAACGGGTCTTGCGCCCGCTGGGCGTGACGACGGTGTTGCCGTGCATGGGGTCGGTCATCCACACCACCGGGTGTCCCGCCGAGCGCACCGCGGCCACCAGCCCGGGGAGCCTCTGCGACACCGTCCCGGCGCCCATCCGGACGATCAGCGTCAGCCGGCCCGGGCGGCGGTCGGGGTCGAGGACGGCGCACAGCCGCAGGAGTTCGGCGGCCTCGATGCGCGGGCCGATCTTGACGGCCACCGGGTTGACCACCTGGGCCAGCAACCGCACGTGGGGGCCGTCCGGCTGCCGGGTGCGCTCCCCGATCCACGGCCAGTGGGTGGAGGCGAGCAGCAGTTCGCCGTCGCCGGTGGCGCGGACCAGCGGGAGTTCGTAGTCCAGCACCAGGGCCTCGTGGCTCGTCCACACCGGGCGTTCCACGCGGGCGGGGCGCCCCCAGCCGAGCCCGGCCAGGATGTCGCCGGCGGCCCGGTACCCGCTCATCAGGCGCAGCGGGTCCGGGGCCCGTTCCTCCGGGCCCGGGCCGTTGACCAGGTGGCCGCGGAAGACCGCGAGTTCCGTGCCGTTGCGGGTCTCCGTCGGCCGGGAGCGGGGCTTGGCGAACTGGCCCGCGATCCGCCCCACCCGCACCACCGGGCGGCGTCCCCCCAGCTTGAGGGTGCCGGCGAGGACGTCCAGCACCGCGGCCTTCCGGGCCACCGCCGCGGTGCCGCACTCCGCCGGGTCCTCGGCGCAGTCCCCGGCCTGCACGACCTCGGCGGCCCCGGCGCTGACCAGGGCCAACTGCGCGTGCAGGACGCGCACGTCGGCGGCGTGGACGAGGCCGGGGCGGGCGGCCAGGAGACCCCGCACCCGCCGCACCTGTTCCCGGTCCTCCCAGGCCGGCTGTTGTCGTGCTTCTTCCATCGGGACCGATAGCAATTCCCTGGTCAATTCCTGCTCCAGTTTTTTCGCATGGCGATCCACGGGCGGTGGTGACGCTGTTTCGCCCCACCGGATTCGGGCGATCGAGGTGCCCGGGTGACGTGGAAACGAGCGGACGACGACAGCCCAACCCTGACGCGGGGAAGCGGGGTCGACCAAGGTGCGGCGGTCCGGTTCGTCAGGTCAGCGGATATCTGTCAGTTCCACGCGGTCGGCCGAAAGCGGCCGGCGGCGAAAGGCGGTGGACCGCGGCGAAGGGAATTCCGCGGCACGGTCCTGACGCCGACGGAACGATTCGCCGCCGCCCCCGGCTCAGACGTCCAGGCCGAAGGTGCGCAGCCGTTCGTCGCTCACCATGGCGATCTTCGGTTCGGGGCGCAGGCCCCGGACCAGCGCGCCGGCCACCTGGAGCGTGCGCAGGGTCTGGTACTCGATCGCGTCCAGGTTGTCCTCGGTGACGCTGTTCGCCTCGTGCCGGGAGATGGTGCCGGTGCCGTACGGCGCACCGTTCCCCGGCTGGTGCAGCACGGCGGCGGCCGAGCCGTTCGGCACGATCACCGCGCCCCAGTGGCAGAAGGCGTTGTGCAGGGCGAGGATCGCGGCCTGTTGGCCCGCGTGCGGCATCGAACCGGAGGCGAAGGCCGACACCGCCTTGTTCATCAGCCGGCCCGGGATGGCCACCGGCCCGGTGTGGTCGATGAAGTTCATGATCTGCGGGGCGGGCAGGCCGTAGTGGACCGGCGTCCCGACCATGATGGCGTCGGCCCACACCAGGTCCTCCAGCGCGGCCTGCGGGACGTCGGCCGTGTCCGCGTTCAGCGCGTCGTAGGCCGGGCGGTCGAGGACCATCGGGTCGGGCAGTTCGGCGACCTTGCGCACCCGGACCTCGGCGCCCGCCTCCAACGCCGTCTTCGCGGCCTTCTCCACGAGTTGGTAGGTGTTTCCGCTACGGGAATGGAAGAGCAGCGTGAGATGGGTCAAGGGAAACACTCCTTGTCGACCTGTGCGGACGGGACGGCGTGCCACGAGCAACAGCAGCATGCAGGTTCCGGAATGGTGCAAACAGTTCCGTTCCGATGATCTGTCAGGTCCGTTCGGCCGCGCCCGCACCCCATCGGCGGAAACACGTCGGGGAATCCGGTCGAGGAAATTCGGAAGAAGGGCGGGGGTGCGCCGAGCGCCTTCCGGGCCGGCTCCGACCACGGCCGCGGAAGCTGACAGACATTCCTTCTCCGGGATGTGGGGACGCCCTTTCCGGTGCTCTACTCTCCCCATGTCCGACATGCGAAAGAGCCATGGCCTCCCGGTCGATCCGGCCGACCTCCCCTACGCGTTCGCCGACGCCTTCAACGCACGGGACGTCGCCCTGCTCGACCAACTCTTCGTCCCCGAGGGGATGCACGTGCGGCAGCCGGGCAGCACCTCGTCCGGGGCGGAACGGCGCGCCGCGCTCCCGGTGGTGGTCCGCGACCGGGTGCCCATCAGCGTGGAGCTGCGCCACGTCTACGTGGTGGGCGACACGGCCCTGTTGATCAACGACTACGTCCACGACGGCCCCGGGGCCGACGGCCACCACGTGCACGTCGAGGGCACCGCCACGGACATCGCCCGCCGGGGCGGCGACGGGGTCTGGCGCTACGTGATCTCCAACCCCTCCGGCACCTCCTGACCTTCACCCGTGCACGGGAGCGGGCCGGCCCCGCGGCCGGGGCCGGCCCTGGCTCACTCGAACGACATCCGGACGGTGCCGTTGCCGACGTCCGTCGCGGGGAGCCGTTCCAGCGTGATGCCGAACCGCTTCCCGTAGACCTCGCGCACCTCCGCCTCGTCGAGGAGGCGGCGGGTGTACCGCTCGTCGCCCACCACCTCGGTGAACCGGTCGCCCTTCAGCGTGACGCGTCCGCCGTCCGTGGGCAGCGAGCAGAACAGGTTCTGGAGGAACGGGGAGTCCGGTGCCGTCCGGTACCACCACAGCGTGGGGCCGAAGTCCGCCACGGAGCACGGCACGTCGTACACCCGGTACTGGAGCGCGCCGTTCGCGCTCACGTCCGAGCCTCCGTCCCGGGCCGGCACGATCCGGTACTCGCCGTGCGGGTCCGTCTGCGGGTCCCGCGTCCCCAGGTCCAGCGGGAAGCGGCTGTTGCGTCCGAAGCCGACGTCCACCAGCCAAGCGCGCCCCTCCAGCCGCACCTTCAGCGCCAGGTGGCACAGCGGGGCCGTCAACTCGCCCTTGATCCACACCCGGCCGGGCATCAGGGAGACCTCGTAGCCGAGCGCCGTCAGCAAGTGGGAGAGCGCCGGGTTGAGCTCGTAGCACCCCCCTCCGCGGCGCTCGATCACGACCTTGTCGACGGAGCGTTCGTCCATGTGGATCTCTTCGCCGAGGTGGTACCCGAGGTTCTCGAAGGGCACCGAGTACAGGTGGCGCGACTGGATTCCGCGCAGCCCCTCCAGGTCGGCGGTGGCGGGGCGCTGCGCGGCGATGCGGTCGAGATAGGCCGTGACCATGGAGTCGGCGAGCATGTGGACGGTCCTCCTACGGGTGAGTGGCGAATCGGGGGAAGAGCGCGGCGGCGTTGCCGAACTCGATGCGCTCCCGTTCCCGCGCGGTGAACCCGCCGCGGTCGACGACGTGCCGACTGCCCGCGGCGGAGAACGACTCGGGCATGAACGGGAAGTCCGAGCCGACGAGCAGCCGCTCGACCCCGGCGAAGGCGCGCACCGAGGGGAAGGCGTGCGGATCGCCGATCATGGCCGTGTCGCCGTAGAGGCGCCGCAGGTAGCCGACGGGGTCCTCGGGCAGCCGCTCGGCGAGGTCGGCGCGGATCAACGGACCGCAGGCCAGCCGGGCCGCGTAGTAAGCGATGCCGCCGCCTCCGTGGGAGAGGATGACGCGCAGCCTGGGATGGCGGTCCAGGGTGCGGTGGTAGAGGAGCTGCGCGGCCAGCCGCACCGTCTCGAACGGGAACTCGCAGAGCGACAGGGGCAGGTCGAACGAGGGCTGTGCGACGGGGGGCGCCGTCGGGTGGACGAAGAGCGGCGTGCCGCGCCGGGCGGCCTCCGCGTGGAAGGCGTCCAGCGCGGGGTCACCGACGTACACCCCGCCGTAGTTGGTCACCAGTGCGGCGCCGTCCAGCCCCAACACGTCCGCGCTGTAGGCGAGTTCCGCGATCGATTCGTCCACGTGCGGCAGCGGCAGCACGGCGAAGGCCCCCAGCCGACCGGGGTGCGCGGCGACCAGTTCGGCGAGGAACTCGTTGACCCGCCGGGCGAACCGGGCGCCGGTGGCCGGGTCCACGGCGGGCACTCCGGGCCAGACGTTGACCACCGCGGCCCGGATGCCCTGGCGGTCCATCATGTCGAGGCTGGTCCCGATGTGCCACGCGGGCCGGTCGACGCCCGGCAGCGTGGACGCGAACCCGAGTCTCCTCAGCTCCGAGACGTAGAATTCCGGAAGGACGTGGTGGTGCACGTCGATGGCCCGCGCCCAGGCCGGACCCGGGTCCGTCGAATCCCCGGAAACCGCCGTGTCGTTCGTCTCCATGACATCCCCTGAAAGGCATTGCCCGGTCGACCGGGCACTTCGGCGCAACGCTACGCATTCCGTCGAACGGCGTCACAGGGCGAGCGGTGAGTTTGTCACCTCGTTCTCCCCCGAGCCGCATTTCCGATTGCCGGTGCCACGGAGTTGACACTTGTTCCGGAGACATGTGGATGTCCTCCTTCGGGCCTCCTACCTTTCGATCGGAGCTGTCGTATCCGAACGCCGTGCGCCGCTCCGTCCGGAACGTTCGCGCGGCGAGGACCTGAAATGAGTCACCATGGACAGTCGTGCAGTCGCAGCAGTCCGTGCCGGTGGCGCGGTCGGAATCCTCGGCACCGGTTCCTGCGTGCCCGGCAACGTCGTGACCAACGACGAGGTCGGAGCCCGGGCCGGAGTGACGGACGCATGGATACGGGAGCGGACCGCCATCCGCGAACGCCGGTGGGCCAAGGCGGACGAGGCCACCTCCGACCTGGCGGTGGTGGCCGGCCGCAGGGCGCTGGACCGGGCTGGGGTGACCGCCGCCGAGGTCTGCCTGGTGCTCGTCGCGACCTCCACGCCGGACTCGCCGCAGCCCCCGACCGCCGTGGCGGTGGCCGCCGAACTGGGCGTGCCGGCCGGTGTCCCCGCCTTCGACCTGAACGCGGTGTGCAGCGGCTTCGTCTTCGCCCTGACCACGGCCGAACGACTGATCAGGACCACCGGGGGCCACGCCCTCGTCATCGGCGCCGACATCTACTCCCGCACGCTCGACCCCACCGACCGGCGCACCGTGGTGCTCTTCGGAGACGGCGCCGGAGCGGTGGTCCTCGGGCCGGTCCGGGGCGGCGGGGTCCTCGCGACCCAGCTCGCCAGCTTCCCCGAGCAACGGGACCTGATCCGGGTGCCCGCCGGCGGCTCCCGGACGCCCGCCACCACGGCCACCCTCGAACAGGGGCTCCACTACTTCGCGATGGACGGGCGGGCGGTGCGCCGCTTCGTCGAGACACGGGTCGGTCCCCTGCTGCGGACCTTCCTGGACACCCACCTCGGGACCTCCGGCGCGGCGCCCGTGCACTTCGTGCCGCACCAGGCCAACGGCAGGCTCACGGCGGCGCTGGCCGCGGAACTCGGCTTCCCGCCCGAGCGGACCCACTCCACGGTCGAGCAGTACGGCAACACCGGCGCGGCCTCCGTGGCGGTCACCCTGGACCGCGCCGCCGCCCGCCTGCGCCCGGGGGACCGGGTCGTCCTCGCGGGATTCGGCGGCGGCATGTCCGCCGCATTCGCCCTCGTCGAATGGTGAGCCCACGGACACCGGAACGCACCGCCGCACCACGCGACCTGACGAATCCACCGGCCGTTTCCTTGTGGGCCCGAAGCGCCCCGGAGAGGATTTCGCCATGACTCCAGGAAAAGGAAAGGCCCCCCTCTTCGAAGCGAGCGTCACCTCCCGCGTCGCCCGGCCGGCCGATTTCGCCTATTCCGTGGTGAGCGATCTCCCGCGCTGCCACGAATGGAGCGCGGAATGCACCGGCGGCACCTGGATCCGCGGTGAACCCGGGGCCCTCGGCTCGGTATTCCTCGGCCACAACTTCCGGAACGCCGACGTGGTTTCCTGGGCTCCGGTGGTCCGGGGGACGTGGACCACGACGGCCCACGTGGTGGCGGCCGAGCCGGCCCGCCGCTTCGCCTGGGCGATGTGCGCCCGGGACGGCCGCGTCCAGGACAGCGTCTGGAGCTACGCCCTCCGCCCCGTCGAGGGCGGGACCGCGCTCACCCACCACTTCCGGATGGGCGAACCGACCGAGGGCATCCGGGGCATCACCGCCGGCATGACCGATGACGAGCGCACCAGGTTCTTCGCGGAGTGGCACGAGAAGCTCCGCGCCGACATGACCGCCACGCTCGACCGCCTCACCACGGTGATCGAAGGCGCCTGACGCACCGCCCGAACCGTCCACCCGCCACCGGCAGATCGAGGTCGACGCATGTTCCTCCAGCGCATGGGAAACCGCGGCATCAGGCTGGGAACGCTCTTCGAGCGCGCAGCCTCCCGGCACCCGGCGAACGTCCTGCTCCTCGACCGGGAACTGGACATCGCCCCGGACCGCGGGCGCATCATGACCGTGACCGAGGTCGCCGACCTCGTGGACGACTTCGGCTCCCGGTTGTGGCGGGCGGGCGCGCGGCCGGGCGACCACGTCGTGGTCCACAAGCGCAACGCGTTCGACATCACCCTCCTCGCGATCGCCGCCGCGCGGATCGGCGCCGTGCCCGTCCTGCTCTCCCCGCACCTCGACGGCGGGACCGTCACCGCGCTGCTGCGCCGGGTCGAGCGCCCGTTCCTGATCACCGACGCGGAGAAGCTGACCGGGGAACTCCCCCCGGAGGTGCACGCGCTCAGCCGCCGGGTGCTGCTGGCCTCCGGCACCGCCGAACACGCCACCCCGCTCGCCGAACTGGCCGGTGCTCCGCGGATACCTGCCATGGCGATGCCGCCCGAGCACCCGACCCTGGTCACCCACACCTCGGGCACCACCGGACTGCCTAAGCTCGCCGTGCACACCTCCTTCGGCCTGGAGGCCCGCTACCGGCCGCAGTCCCTGGCCACCGCCTTCCTGCGCCGGCGCGAACCCGTGGCCATCCACGTGTCGTTCGTGCACTCGCGGCTGTTCACCGCGCTCGCCATCGCCCTGCTCAGGGGCTTCCCCGTGCTGCTGCTGGCCGACGCCGAACCCCGCCGCACCGCCGCGCTGTTCGCCACGCTGCGGCCCGCCGTCCTGGAGGCCCATCCCAACACGTACCTGAGCTGGGAGGAGTTGGCGGACGACCCGCGGCAACCCCTGGCCAACGTCAAGCTCTTCAGCAGCACCTTCGACGCGCTGCACCCGCGCACGGTGCGGACCCTGATCGGAGCCTCCCGCCGGCGCTCGGCCCGCTTCGGCCAGATCTACGGGCAGAGCGAGATCGGCCCGAGCGTCGCCCGGTCCTACGGCAGGCACCGCTCGCCCGACGCCGACGGGCGCTGCGTCGGCATGCCCTTCCCGGGCATGACCAGGGTGCGGGTGGTCAGCCGCGACGGCCGGCGGCCCACCGCCGCTTCCCCGGGGCACATCGAGATCAGCAGCGACGGACGCATCCGCACCTACCTGGGCGAGCAACAGCGCTTCGACGGACAGGCCGCCGAGGAGTGGTGGCGGATGGGCGACCTGGGCTACCGCACCCGCTGGGGCTGTCTGCACCTCACGGACCGCGAAGTGGACGAGATCCCGGGCTTCGGCAGCACCCTCACGGTGGAGGACCGGCTGCTGACCCGGCTCCCGGAGCTGTCCGAGGTGGTGATCGTCCCCGTCGACGGGGGTCCGCCCCGCCCGGTCGTGTGCACCGCGGACGACCGGCCGCTGGACGGGGCCGCCTGGCGCGCCGCCGTCGTGGACCTGCCGCGGATGACCGCTCCGGTGCACTGGCGACGGGCGGACCTCCCCAAGACCGGCACGACCAAGGTCAGGCGGCTGGAACTGGCCCGCCTCCTCGCCGACCCCGGCCCCGGGCAGGACCCGCGATGACGGAGATCGTGGTCGCGGGCGCCGGCATCGGCGGCCTCGCCGCGGCCCTCGGCCTCGCCGCCGCGGGGCACCGGGTGGTCGTCTGCGAGCGCAACGCGGACTTCACCGAACTCGGCGCCGGCATCCAGCTCGCCCCCAACGGACTGCACGCCCTCGCCGCCCTGGGGCTCTCCGACGAGGTCCGCCGGATCGCCGTGCCCGTCGGGGAACTCCGCTTCATGGACGGGGTGTCCGGCGCGCACGTCGTCAGCATGCCCCTGGACGAGCGCTACCGCGCCCGCTTCGGCAACCCCTACGTCGTGGTGCACCGGGGGGAGCTCTACCGGCTGTTGTTGGACGCCTGCCGGGGCGAGCGCCGGATCGCGCTGCGGCCGGCGAGCCCGGTGCACGGCTACGCAGCGGAGGGCGACCGGGTACGGGTGCGGCTGGGGACGGGGCGGGAACTGGTGGCGGACGCGCTCATCGGCGCCGACGGACTGCACTCGACGGTGCGCGCACAACTCGTCGGTGACGGGGAACCGCGCACCGCCGGCATCACGGTCTACCGCTCGATCGTGCCCGTGGAGCGCGTGCCCGGGGAGCTGCGCAGCCGCTCCGTCACCTGGTGGGCGGGGCCGGGCCGGCACTTCGTGCACTATCCGATCGCCGGCGGGCGCTACCTCAACCTGGCCCCCAGCGCGGAGAACCGGCCGACCGGGACCTTCTCCGGACGCCCGGTGGCGGCCTCCGAGGTCCAGGAGGAGTTCGCCGCCCTGTGCCCCGGGGCCCGCCGGTTGCTCCGCCTCGGGACCGAGTGGCGGGCCTGGGTCCTGGTCGACCGGGAACCCGTGACGGTCTGGACCGACGGCCGGGTGGCCCTGCTCGGCGACGCGGCGCACCCGATGCTGCACTACGCGGCGCAGGGGGCCTGTCTGGCCCTGGAGGACGCCGTGGTCCTCGCCGGGCTGTTGCGCTGCGCGCCCGAGCGGATCGGCGCCCGGCTGCTCCGGTACAACGCGGTGCGCCGGGGGCGCACCGCGCGGGTGCACCGGCTGGCACGTGCCAGCATCGGGCTCTGGCACGCACGGGACGAGGCGGCAAGGGCCCGCAACGCGGTGCTGGGCGCGATGTCGGCGGGCGACCTCCACGCGTACGTGGCCTGGTTGCACGGGGAACGGGACTTCGGCGACGGGCAAGGAGGCGACCCGGAACAGGGGGGAGCGGCGCGCCCCGCGGTCGCGGCCGCTGACGCCGAGTGACCGGCCCGCCGGGCCGCACCCCGGCGGGCCGGTGGGGACCGCGCGCCGGACCGCCGTCCGACGCGCGGAAGCCACTACGGGCCCGGAACGTGCGGTGCGCCCCGCTCAGGCCGTCCGTCCGCGCCCCTGCCCCACCGGCTCGGGACGCACGGGGGACGGGTGTTCGCCCTCGCTCCGGTCCCCCCGGGAGGGAGCGCCGCCGCGGCGCACCCCGCCGGCCGCCTTGAGGGTCGGGAACTGTCTGCGCAACTGCTCGTTGAGGCCGTGCAGTCGGGTCGCGTCGCAGCTGGGCGGCGAGTGGAGGACCCGGGGCGCCCCGTCGTCCGTGCCGAAGTCCACGAGCTTGAGGAGCCGCAGGGCCTCCCGCTCGTTGCCGTACTTGGCCAGGTGGTAGCCGAGGCAGGACAGGACGCGCCCGCCCAGACAGCGGTCGTCCGCGAGGGCGGAGGCGCGCAGGGCGCCCAGCAGGTAGCGCTGGGCACGGGCGTACTGGTCCTGCTCCTCCGCCAACCACCCGGCGAGCTGGGCGAGTTCGGCGATGGCCCGGTACAGGCGGCGTCCGGACGGCACGTCGTAGGCGGTCTTCGCGGCGAGTTGGAGCGCCCACCGCAGTTCGTGCACCACGAGGTTCAGCGCCAGGGAGCGGTTCCGCGTGACGCCCAGGGTCGGCAACCGGCCGATGCGGTCCGTGAACACGTCGAGGATCTCGGCCGTGAGCTCGACCCCTTCGGCCCGGGCGGAGCCGGGATGGACCTCCGCGGTCAGCCATCCCACGGCGAGGGAGACCAGGACGGAACCGGGCACCGGTTCACCGGGCGAGGGGGCGGTGCCGTCGGGGATGCCCACGTCCTGTTCGACCAGCGGCGCGAGGATGCGGTCCACGTGCTCCCCCCGCCACGGCGGCCCCAGGCCGGGATCGTCGAACCCGACGGGCACCGGGGATTCGTGCTCCGGCCATATCTGGCTGACAACGACCACCCTGCCCAGGTGTTCCGACAGCACTATGGCGACGAACTCGGACACCTGGCCCCGGGGAAACGCCCCCTTGGTCCAGCCGTAGGGCGCCTTGAGACTGACGGTCCCCCTGCCGTAGCGCCGGTTGATTTCACGTGCCAGACGCTCGGGCGACCAATGCAGGCTCTTGAGGAGAACCGCGAGCTCGGATCTTTGCACACTGATTCCTCTTTCCCTGTGAATTCCTGCCGAACACCTGTGCCAATGCCGCTGCCCTTCGACATCGCTGTACACGACCAGTATTGCTGTTGGGCTTCGACGACAGGTTCGGATCAAGCCGTTCACCGAGCGGGCGACCGCGGGGTGGGGGGGAAGTGCGCCCACAGCGATACCACCCTCCGAGGAGGGTGGTATCGCCCTTCATGGCCGGGAGCCTACTTGTGACCCCAGGAACCCATGTGCAGCACTTCCTTCTTCCAGACGTCCTTGAAGTTCGGCACTCCCTCGGTGGTGAAAACCGAGATGACGGAGCGCTGATAGCTGTTCTCCGTCACTGCCCGCAGCAGTGAGTGCGCGAGGTCGATGCGCGCGGTGTAGAGGCCGGGGGACTCGGGGGGCGCGAAGCGGTAATTGCTGACCGTGTCGGTGTTGTAGAGCGCGGACGGCCGGATGACGGTCCACTCCAGGTCCGTCGCCGCGACGATCCGCTCCATGCGGACCATGTCCTCGTACAGGGTCCGCCCCAGGGTGGTCAGGATCGGGAAGACCAGCCTGCGGTAGGCGAACCGCTCGTACAGCGGCTTCTCGCCGCCCGCCCGACCGGAGTAGGCGCCCAGCATGCGCGAGGTCACGCAGACCAGTCGCTTGACCCCGTGCTCGGCCATCCCGTCCGTGATGTGGGTGATGCCCTGGGACATGACCGTCACCGGGCGCTGGGTGTACGCCACGCCGAGGATCGAGGCCACCGCGTCCTGGCCGGCCACCGCCGCCCGTACGGCGTCCCGGTCGTAGGCGTCCGCCTCCACGACGCGCAACTGGGGGTCCGCCAGGGGGAAGGCGTCCGGGCGCCGCACGGCGGCGGTCACCGTGTGGCCTGCGTCGAGCGCCATCTGCACGAGGTGGCGTCCGGTCGAGCTGTTCGCTCCGAATACAGCGAGCTTCACGTGGTTCTCCGACTTGGATGAGGTGCTGGCTGGGCGTGCGGGGGCCGTCGGGTCAGGGCTTGACGGCGGTGTAGAGGGCGAACGGCGGGTTGGCGACGAAGGGGGCCCAGTACCCCTTCTCGGACATGCCGGCCAGGTGGCCGGGGGCGCGGTTGGGCAGCCGCTGCACGTCCACGAAGCCCGCCTTCTCCAGCGCCGTCTCGGTGGTTCCGGCGGGCCAGAAGAAGCCGTCGAAGCCCACGTGGGGCTCGACGTCCATCTCGATGTGGACCACCTGGCGGTCGCCGTGCTTCTCCTTGGGGGTGAGGGAGAGGCCGTAGCGCGGGTAGACGGACATGCCCTCCAGGTCGATGTCCGGGTTGGCGCACAGGGCCACCAGGGTCCCGCCGGAGACCAGGTTCTGGGCGCAGCGGGCGGCCATCTCCCGGTACTCGTCGGCGTCCTTGGCGTGGACGAAGGCCCAGATGGGCGCGACCACGTCGAACTCGCCGAGGACCGGCAACTCGGCCGCGTCGACCGCCTGGTAGGTGATCCCGAGGGGCTGCTCCTCCTCGATCGTCCGGGCCACGTCGACCATGCTCTGCTCCAGGTCGACCCCGACGACCCGGGAGGCCCCCAGGCGCTTGAATATGCGCGAGTAGTAGCCGGTGCCGCAGGCCACGTCCAGCACCCGCTTGCCGGTCAGGTCGGGCAGGCCGGACAGCAGGGTCTCCCGCTCGGCGAAGGCGTAGGGGAGGTTCTTGACGTTGTCGTACTGACTGCTCGACGCCTGGTACTGCTCGCTGATCCGGTCGTGGTGGGCGCTCTTCTGCATGGGGACTGCCTTCCTGGGTAGCGGACGTCGTCCGGTGTGCCGGAAACGGAACGGACGGGGGCTCAGCTGAGGATCTTCCGGACCTTGCGCGACACCCAGTCGCCGACGGTCACGGTGTCGAACCGCTCGATCGAGGACGAGTCGGTGAACGGCCGCATGGGTTGGATGGTGGCGTCGTGGTTGGGGAGGTAGAAGAAGGGGATGGTGAGGCGGGAGGTGGTGTCGTGGGTGGGTGGGTTGGTGACGCGGTGCATGGTGGAGACCCAGCGTCCGCCGGTCCAGAGGGCCATGAGGTCGCCGATGTTGACGACGAGGCTGTGGGGGACGGCGGGGATGTCGCGCCAGGTGTTGGTTCCTTGGCGGACTTGGAGTCCGGTGCGGTCGTGTTGTTGGTGGAGGATGGTGAGGCTGCCGAAGTCGGTGTGGGGGCCTCGGCGGAGTTGGCCGGGGAGGGGCGGTTGGTGTTGTGGGGGGTAGTAGTTGGCGGCGATGGATGAGCCGTGGTGGTCGAACTTGTCTTCGAAGTGGTTTTCGGGGAGGTCGAGGGCGCGGGCGAACAGGCGCATGAGGTCGGCGGCGAGTTCGGTCATGGCGGCGAGGTAGGCGTGCCAGGTCTCGCGGAACCCCTCCGGCCGCCGCGGCCAGGTGTTCCGGTGCGTCCAACTGGCCCACTCGCCGCCGAGTCGGCTGCGTTGTTCCTCGTCGAGTTCGCCGGTGACGTGGGCGGCGAAGGTCTCGCACAGGTCCGGCGGAGTCTCCTGGTCCAGGCTGCGGGCCAGGGTCCCGCCCGCCCGGCGGTAGCCGGACACGCCCGGCCGGGCGGCGACCGCGTCCTTTTCCTCGTCGGGCAGCTCGAAGAAGTCGTTGGTCGAGGTGAACATGCGGTCGACGAGTTCCTGCTCCACGCCGTGGTCGACGACGACGAAGAACCCGGACGTGCGCAGTGCGTTGCCGATGGCCTCGGCGAGCGACGCGCGCCCGCGGGGGGTGCCCTTGGAGGAAAGGTCGATGACCGGAACGAATCCATCGGTCACGGTGACGGTCGATCGGTCACTGCTCACGATTTCCCTTTCTGTCGGGCGACCCATTTCGACACTAGGTCGTCCATGGGTCGCTCGCCACGCTCCGTTGCTGAATCTGTCAACTCATGTGGTGGGAGGGTGAATTAATCTCTTGATTTCTTGATGCTTTTGACCGGCGGCGGCATCGGGAATTCGTTCCGGCGGGCCGCCGCGGCACGGGCTGCGAATTGCAGGGGCGGGCGGGTGGTGCCGGTCTTCTTTTGTCAGGAGGCCCCGGAGAACAGCTTCCGCAGCTTGCGGGACATCCACTCGCCGGCGATGACCCCGCCGCCGCCCTCCGCTCCGAGGAGGTCGCCCGCCACGGACGTGTACATGGGTTGGATGGTGGCGTCGTGGTTGGGGAGGTAGAAGAAGGGGATGGTGAGGCGGGAGGTGGTGTCGTGGGTGGGTGGGTTGGTGACGCGGTGCATGGTGGAGACCCAGCGTCCGCCGGTCCAGAGGGCCATGAGGTCGCCGATGTTGACGACGAGGCTGTGGGGGACGGCGGGGATGTCGCGCCAGGTGTTGGTTCCTTGGCGGACTTGGAGTCCGGTGCGGTCGTGTTGTTGGTGGAGGATGGTGAGGCTGCCGAAGTCGGTGTGGGGGCCTCGGCGGAGTTGGCCGGGGAGGGGCGGTTGGTGTTGTGGGGGGTAGTAGTTGGCGGCGATGGATGAGCCGTGGTGGTCGAACTTGTCTTCGAAGTGGTTTTCGGGGAGGTCGAGGGCGCGGGCGAACAGGCGCATGAGGTCGGCGGCGAGTTCGGTCATGGCGGCGAGGTAGGCGTGCCAGGTCTCGCGGAACCCCTCCGGCCGCCGCGGCCAGACGTTCGCCAGGGTCCAGGTGGCCCACTCGCCGCCGAGTCGGCTGCGTTGTTCCTCGTCGAGTTCGCCGGTGACGTGGGCGGCGAAGGTCTCGCACAGGTCCGGCGGGGCCTGCTGGTCCAGGCTGCGCGCGGTGCTGTCGGCCTGCCGACGGAAGCCGGAGACGCCCGGCCGGTGCGCCGACCGGTCCTTCTCCTGCGCGGGCAGTTCGAAGAACTCGTGGGTCACCGCGAACATGCGGTCGACGAGTTCCTGCTCCACGCCGTGGCCGACGACCACGAAGAACCCGGAACCGACGCACGCCCGGTCGATCGCCGCGGCGATCGCGCGCCGTCCCGGTTCGGTCCGCCTGGTGGACAGGTCGATGACGGGGACGAAGCCGTCGGAGACCTCGGTGGTCACCCCGGTGCCGGACATTCCCGTGCTCCTCTCCTCGTTGCCGGGTGCGGCTAGTTCGACGTCTGGGCGGCCGGAGTGGACCGGGGTGTGCGTCCGCCGTTGCGGGAGAGCAGTCCGACCAGGACCGCGCCGCCGACCAGGATGCCGAAGGCGACCCAGAGGGCCACCGCGTATCCGTGCACGGTGGCGGCGTGGACGTCCTCGGTCCGGTTCCCCCGGTCGGCGAGGTAGGCGGTCGTGACGGTGGTGGCGATGGAGTTGAGCAGGGCGGTGCCGAAGGCGGCGCCCACCTGCTGCACCGTGTTGTAGGCCGCGGAGGCGACCCCCGCCTCGTCGCGGTCCAGCTCCGCGGTCGCCCGGTTGGTGGCCACCGCGAGCAGGCAGCCCAGGCCGATCCCCGTCAGGACCATGGCGGGGATCAGGTACAGCGGGAGCACCCCGGTGCTGTCCACCTCCAGTTGGGTGAGCACCAGCATGCCGAGGGCGGAGGAGAGCAGGCTCCCCGAGATCAGCGTGCTCGGGGCGAGTCGGCGCTGGAGCGCCGCGGCGATCACCATCGCGCCCACGGTGGTGCTGACGGCGTTGACGAGCAGCGTCAGGCTCGCCTTCACCGGCGAGTAGCCGAGGACGGTCTGGGTGTAGTAGCTGACGAAGAGGTAGAAGCCGAACATCGCCAGGTACATCACGAAGACGGAGAGGAAGGCCACCGCCCGCGTCCGGTGCAGGACGATGTGGAGCGGCAGCAGTGCGCGGGGCGACCTGGCCTCCGTCAGCACGAACAGGACGAGCAGCACGGTGCCGACCGCGAGCAGGGCCAGCACCCGGGGGTCGCCCCAACCGTGCGGCTCGGCCTGGGAGAAGCCGTAGACGAGGGCGACCAGGCCGGACGCGCTCAGCAGCACCCCCGGGATGTCCAGGTGGCGCAGGTCCCCGGTGGGCCGGTCGCGCATCAGGAACGGCACCCCGGCCAGGGCGAGCAGGGCCAGGGGGACGTTGATGTAGAGGCACCAGCGCCAGTCGGCGTACTCGGTGAGCAGCCCGCCGGCGAAGACCCCGAGCGCCGCCCCGCCGGCGCCGACCCCGGCGAAGACGCCGAAGGCCCTCCCGCGTTCCTTGGGGTCGGTGAAGGTGAGGATCAGCAGGGAGAGGGCCGCCGGTGCCAGCAGCGCGGCGAAGACGCCCTGGCCGGCCCGGGCGGCGAACAGGACGGCCGCGCTGTCGGTCGCGCCGCCGAGCCCCGAGGCGATGGCGAAGCCGATCAGGCCGATGACGAAGGAACGGTGGTGGCTCAGGGCGCTGCTGACCCGTCCGCCGAGGAGGAGGAGGCCGCCGAAGGCCAGGGCGTACGCCGTGATCGCCCAGTGCCGGTCGGTGTCCGTCACGCCGAGGTCGTGCTGGATCGAGGGCAGGGCGATGTTCACGATGGTCGCGTCCAGGACGACCGTCAGTTGGGCGAGGCTGATGACGGAGAGGGCCCACCAGCGCTTCGAGGGCCGTTTCGCCGTCGCGGGGACGTCCTGCCGGGTTTGTGTCACGATCACTCACACTATGGTCGGGAGACTCGAACGTTGGTCTAGTGAGTGCCCGACTCTACTACAGCTCCCCGCCCGGGGCCGGGGAACCGAGGGCCGGGAATGAGCCGTCTTGCGCGACAAGTAGGGCTGTGACGAGGGGAGTTGGTGAATGTCTGGGAACGGCGCGCGGCGCGGGCCAGGGGGGCGGAGGGCTTGGGAGGGGGAGTGCACGGTGCCCGTGCGCCGGTGTGAACGCCGGCCCTCGGGGCGGAGGCCGGGGCGGAGACCGGGTCCGGTCGTGCAAGACTCGCAGGGTTCGATGAGGCGTCGGCGGGCCACCTGCACCCGCGGACGACCGGGATGCGGAGGTGGCCGGAGATGAGCACGGAGAGTCGAGCGGGGGCGAGGGGCCGGAACGTGTGGCTCAGACCCTCGCGCAGCGCGGGCCAGGAGCCGCCGCTCACCCGGGAGCGCATCGTCGCGGCGGCCGTCGCCCTGCTGGACGAGGAGGGCATGGGCCGTCTGACGATGCGTCGACTGGCCGAGCGGCTCCAGGCGGGCGCCACCACCCTCTACTGGCACGTGGCGACGAAGGACGACGTCATCGACCTCGCGATCGACGAGATCTTCGGCGAGTCCAGGGTGCCGGACCGGCACTCCGACGACCCGCGGGCAGACATCACCGTGCTGGTCAACGACTGGCGCCGGGCGATGCTGCGGCACCCCTGGGCGGCCGAGGTGCCCTCGCGGCAGCGACCGCTCATGGGCCCGAACTTCCTCGCCTGGATGGAGTTCCTCCAGTCGGCCCTGGTGCGCGCGGGATTGACGGGAAAGCGACTCAACGCCGCGACCTGGGCGCTGTACAACCACGTCATGGGGGCCACCGCCACCCAGTCCAGCATGCAGTTCTCCGCCGAGGAGACCCGTCTGGGCCAGGAGTACCTGCGGAGCCGGCGGGACCGGTTCCCCACCGTCGCGGCCAACAACTACATCGCCGACGACGACTGGGACACCAACTTCGAGATCGGGTTGAACTTCCTGCTCGACGGCATGGAGGCGGCCGCACGGGGCTGAGGCGCCCCCGTCCCCGACCGCCCTACGCGCCGCCCCCGCCCGAGGGTCCCGCGTCCGCCAGTTCGGCGATGACCTGGGCGTGGCAGGGCAGCGGGAGGCACCAGCAGCCGAGGCGGTGACCGCGCAGGTCCGGGAGGAGGGCCAGCAGGTCGGGGCGGGACAGCAGGTGCGCCCGGTACTTGACGAGCATCTCCTCGCGGGTGAGGTCCGGACCGGGGTGGTAGGGGCTGGCCAGCGGGGAGGCGGCCAGGTGCCAGCCGCCCCGGTGCATGGCCCGGCCCACGTAGACGACGTCCTCGTACCTGGGGTCGTCCCGGTGGCCCTTCAGGTTCACGACCGTGGTGCGCTTCACGTACGTCATGGTGCCGCGCCGGCGTGCGGTCGGCATCCGCACGGGCGCGGGTCAGCCGAGCACCAGGACGGTGGCGATGCCCGGTCCGATCGCCCCGCCCAACTGGTACACCAGGGTGAACAGGCCGATTGCGGTGGGGCGCAACGGCTCGGGGGCGGAGTGCGCGGCGTGCACCGACAGGGCCGCGTTGGCGGAGGTCGCGGTGAAGACGGAGGCGCCGGCCGCCACCAGCAGCAGCCACGCGGAGCCGCTGAGCGTCGCCGTGGTCAGGGCGGCGGCGGTCACCGCGAGCAGTGCCAGCCGGATCGCGGTGCGGCTCGCCCGGTGGGCCACCGCGGTCAGCGCCCAGGTCAGCGCCGACCCCGTGACCAGGGCGACGAGTTGGCCGGTGCCGATCGACGGGGTCGACCAACCGGCCCGGTCGGAGATCAGGCGGGGCACCGCGAACAGCAGCACGAAGTACTGGACCGAGCAGAGCGCGATCAGGGCGCAGGAGACGACGAAGGTCCGGCTGCGCAGCACCGCCCGCGGTACGAAGCCGTCCGGGCGCCGTCGGACGTGGTGGGCGAGCAGGGCCAGGAACGCCGCCCCGGCGCCCAGGGCGGGGGCCGGGGCCACCGGCACCAGGGCCAGCGAGGAGGCCAGCGCGGCCAACAGCAGCGCGCCGCGCCCGTCGAACGGGTCGGTCGCCGTCGGCGCGGGGCGGGCGTACCGCAGGACGGCGGGCACGGCGAGCAGGGGGAGGGCCGAGACGGCGAGCGCCAGTCGCCAGGAGACGGCGTCGGACAGATGGGCGCCGGCCAGCGGTCCGGCCGCGCCGAGCGCCCCGAAGCCGGCGGTGAGCGCGCCCATGCGCCGGGTGGTGCCGGCGAGGCCCATCGCCACGGTGACCATGCCGGCGCCGCCGGCGCCCTGGGCGGCCCGTCCGACGAGGGCGAGCGGCAGCCAGGGGGCCACCGCGAGCAGCGCCGTGCCGGCGGCCAGGAGCGCGGTGCTCAGGAACAGCGCGGTGCGCATCCCGCGGCGCCGCAGCAGTCCGGCGATCAGGGGGGTGCCGACCGCCATCGCCACCGCGAAGGTGGTGGCGAGCCAGGCGGCGGAGCGGACGTCGGTGTCGAAGGCGGCGGCGATGTCGGGGAGCGTCAGCACCAGGACGTTGGCGCCGACGGCGGTGGGGGCGGCGAGGAGGACGAGCCAGAGGACGGGGGCCGGGCCGCGGGGCGGGGGCGCGGCGGGCGGCAGGAGGCGGGCGGTCCGTCGTGCGGGCGGGCGGGTCTGCCTGGACATGGTCAGCGGCCCCATTCTCTTAAGATTGGGAATCTCAATGTTAAGAGAAAACCGGTTTCGCTTTCCCGGTGTCAAGCCGTCGTGTTGGGATGGCCCGTGCGCCCCGTCGATCGACGGGGGCGGAGCGGCGGTCGGGCCCGGGCGGGCCGGGCGGGCGGAAGGGACGGGCATGACGGACTGGGTCGACGGGGTCATCGGGCAGTGGGGGCGGGAGCGCCCCGATCTGGAGGGGGCCCTCGATCCGATCGAGGTCCTGGTGCGCGTGCAGCGCCTGCACCGCCTGCTGGAACGGGAGCTCAAGTCTTTCTTCGCCGAACACGACCTGGAGCCCGGCGAGTTCGACGTGCTGGCCTCGCTGCGCCGGTCCGGCCCGCCCTACGCGCTGACCGCCGGGGCGTTCCTCAAGGTGTCCATGGTGACCTCGGGGGCGATCACCAACCGGATCGACCGGATGGAGGCCAAGGGGCTGGTGGAGCGGGTCCGGGACGTCGGCGACCGACGCACCGTCCGCATCCGGCTCACCGACCGCGGGCTCCGGCTGACCGACCGGGTGTTGCCCGCACACCTCGACAACTACGCGCGGCTGCTCGCGCCGTTGGAGCCGGCCGAGCGGGACCGGGTGGCCGCCGCGCTGCGCACCCTCCTGGAGGCCCACGGGGACACCGCGCCGCCCCTGGGGTGACCCCGCTCGGACGGCGGCGCCGGCGTGTGTGCCGCAGGTGACGCGGGCGTGACGGCTGACGGTTCGTCATGTCGGGAGTGTGGCCGCCGCGTGAAATGCGCGCAGGGCCCTTGTGGGACACCGGGCGGGCGAACAATCATTCCTCGGGCAGCCGTTTGACATGACCCTGTCGCGTCTGCCCGTTCCCCCGGGCGGTCGCCGTCCTCGCCCCGCGCACCCCGGTGCCCGGTGGCGGGGCCGTCGACCGCACGCGCACCACCCCACTCGGCTCCATCGATGAGGAGGAACCCTCGGATGGCACTGCACCACGATGCCGGGCACCGCACCCCCGACCCCGCGCGGCGCAGAAGGCTCGGCACCCTGGGAGCCGTCGCCGCGGCGGCCCTCGCCCTCGGCGGCCTCACCGCACCCGCGGCCACCGCGGCGCCCGAACCGGCGCAAGGGCGCATCCTGAACGCCGGCGCCCCCGGCACGATCGACAACAGCTACCTGGTGACCCTGCGCCCCGGTGAGGCCCGCGCCGGTTCGGCGGCCGGCAAGGCGCTCGCCCGCGAGTACGGGGCGGAGATCGAACGCACCTACTCCAAGGCGCTCAACGGCTACGCGGTCAACCTCTCCGAGGCCCAGGCCAAGCGGTTCGCCGCCGACCCGGCAGTGGCCAGCGTCTCGCAGAACCGCACCTTCACCACCACCGCCACCCAGGTCAACCCGCCCTCCTGGGGCCTGGACCGGATCGACCAGCGCAACCTGCCGCTGGACGGCAGGTACACCTATCCGGACGCGGCCGGACAGGGCGTCACCGTGTACGTCGTCGACACCGGCGTGCGCGTCTCGCACAGCGACTTCGGCGGCCGGGCCGCCGACGGCTACGACGCCGTCGACAACGACAACGTCGCCCAGGACGGCCACGGCCACGGCACCCACGTCGCCGGCACCGTCGCGGGCACCGCGCACGGGGTCGCCAAGAAGGCCAAGGTCGTGGGCGTCCGGGTGCTCAACAACTCCGGCTCCGGCACCACCGCACAGGTCGTCGCGGGCATCGACTGGGTCGCCCGCAACGCCGTCAAGCCCGCGGTGGCCAACCTGAGCCTCGGCGGCGGCCCGGACGCCACCCTCGACGCGGCGGTGCGCGGCGCCATCGCCTCCGGCGTGACCTTCGCGGTGGCGGCCGGCAACTCCAACGCCAACGCCTCGAACTACTCCCCGGCCCGGGTCGGCGAGGCCCTCACGGTGGGCTCCACCACCAACACCGACGCCCGCTCCTCCTTCTCCAACTACGGCTCGGTGGTGGACCTGTTCGCGCCGGGCACCTCGATCACCTCCACCTGGAACACCAACGACACGGCCACCAGCACCATCTCGGGCACCTCGATGGCCAGCCCGCACGTGGCGGGCGCCGCCGCGCTGTACCTCCAGGCCAACCCGACGGCCACGCCCGCCCAGGTCTCCGCCGCCCTGGTCTCCGCCGCCACCTCCGGGGTGGTCACCAACCCGGGCACCGGTTCGCCCAACCGCCTGCTGTACGTGGGCGGCGGCACCACCAACCCGCCCGGCCCGCGGTTCCAGAACCTCGACGACCACGCGATCGCGGACCACGCCACCGCCGAGTCGCCGATCGCGGTCAGCGGGGTGAACGGCAACGCACCGGCCTCCCTCGGGGTCGAGGTGGCCGTCCAGCACACCTACATCGGTGACCTCCAGGTCCAGTTGGTGGCGCCGGACGGCACCGCCTACACCCTGAAGGCGTACGGGGACGGCGGTTCCGCCGACAACATCAACACCACCTACGCGGTGAACGCCTCCGCCGAGGTCGCCAACGGCACCTGGAAGCTCCGGGTCAGCGACAACGCCTCCGCGGACGTCGGCAAGATCGACTCCTGGGCGCTCCAGTTCTGACGCCCGGCGGGCCGAGCGGGCCCGCCCGCTGAACCCTCACCACCCCGGCCCCGTCGCCGGCCCCCGCGGCCGACGGCGGGGCCGGGGCACGCCGCCGACCGGGCGCCACCACGGCCCGCATACGATGCGTGGTCCGTGCACCGTCACGGCAACCCCCGGCGTCCGTCCCACCCCAGGAGCCCCCGTTGTCGATACCTCCGCCGCCCGGCCCGGGCGCTCCCGAGCCCGGGAACCAGGGCGGCAACCCGTTCGCGCCCCCGGGGCCCGGGCACCCGACGCAGGGGCCCACCGGGCCGTACGGCCCGCCGGGGCAGGCGCCCACCGGGCCGTACGGAGCCCACCCCCCGGGGCCCGGCGGGGGGTACGGGACCTGGCCCCCGCCGCACGTCCCGTACGTGCGTCCGCCGGTCAACGGGTTCGCGATCGCGGCGCTGGTCCTCGGCATCCTGTGCGTCCCCCTCGTCGGCCTGGTGTTCGGCGTCCTCGCCCTGCTCCGCATCCACCGGACCGGTGAACGGGGCAAGGGGATGGCGATCTGGGGCGTCGTGCTGTCCGGCGGGAGCCTGGTCCTCTGGGGGCTCGCCGTCCTCGGGGCCCTCTCGGAGGGGTGGGACGCGGCGTCGGACGCCGCCCGACCGGTGTTCACCGTCGCCACCGGCGAGTGCTTCACGGTCCGGGACGGGGACCTGATCGGCGTCGCCGAGGACGTCGACGAGGAGCCGTGCGGCGGCCCGCACGACGGCGAGGCGTTCAGCACCTTCCGGATGGACGACGCCCCCGGGGACCCGTACCCCGGGGAGGAGGCGATCGTCGACCGGGCCGACGCCGAGTGCACCGCGCTGCGCCCCGCGTACGCCATGGACTCCTGGGCGCTCCCCCCGCACGTCGAGGTCTACTACTTCACGCCCACCCGGGAGGGTTGGGAGCTCGGCGACCGTCAGATCACCTGCATGTTCGGGCACGAGGACGCCGGGCAGCAGTTGACCGGGTCGCTGCGCAACGACGGGACGGTGCTCGACCGCCGCCAGCGCGCGTTCCTGGAGGTGGCCCGTCCGGTGGAGGAGGCGTTGTTGGCGCCCCCCGAGGCGACCTACGTCGAGAACGACCTGCCGGGGCACCGGAAGTGGGCCGCCGAGGTCGCCCGGGCCATGGGCCGCCAGGTGACGCGGCTGTCCGAAGCGGGCTGGTCGAAGGAGGGGGCCGGGCCCGTGACCGCCTATGCGGAACGGGTCGACGCGGCGCGCGCGGAGTGGGACCGCGCGGCCCGGGCCGAGGACGCGGAGACCTTCTACGTGCACCTCGACACCGCCCTGGAGCTGAGCGACCCCGCCCTGGCGGTGCCCTCCCGGGCGGCCCTGGGGCTCGGCACGACCCCGCCCCGGGAGTTGGTCGACGTGCTGGGCGATCCCGAGGGGGCGGCGGGTTCCGACGGTGCGGGCCCGGGGGCCGGGGCCGCGGTCTGAGCCCCCCGACCGGAGCCCTCCGCCATACCCGGGTGAAGCGCTGAGTAACGGCATGTCATCACTTCGAGTGATTCCCTGGCCTTCACTTGCCCCCGGGCACCCACGGTTGCGAACCTGTCGCCGTGCGTGAACCCGATGGGAGGGCCCAGTGGTGTTCGGTGACCAGCCCGCGTACCTGCGGGTCGCGGGTGAGCTGCGCAAGAAGATCGTCGACGGTGTGCTGCCGCCGCACACCCGGCTCCCCTCGCAGGCCAAGATCCGCGAGGAGTACGGGGTGTCCGACACCGTCGCCCTGGAGGCCCGCAAGGTGCTGATGGCGGAGGGCCTGGTCGAGGGGCGGTCCGGCTCGGGGACGTACGTGCGCGAGCGGCCCCGACCCCGGCGCATCGCCCGCTCCGGCTACCGGGCGGCGGATGGGGCCACCTCCTTCACCCAGGAGCAGGCGGACGGTTCCCCGTACGGGGCGTGGGAGTCCCACAGCGAGCAGTCCGCCGCCGAGGCGGACGTGGCCGGCCGGCTGGGCATCGACCCCGGTGACCGGGTGATGCGCACCCGGTACGTCTACCGCGACGGCTGCGAGCCGCTGATGCTCGCCACCTCCTGGGAGCCGTTGGCCCTCACCGGGCGGACGCCGGTGATGCTGCCCGAGGCGGGCCCGCTCCGCGGCACGGGGGTGGTGCGTCGGATGTCGGCGATCGACGTGGTGGTGGACAACGTGACAGAGGAGGTCGGGGCCCGTCCGGGGCAGGCGGACGAACTGCTCGCCCTCGGCGGGGTCCCCGGGCACGTGGTGCTGGAGATCCGCCGGACCTTCTACGCCTCCGGCCGGGCCGTGGAGACGGCCGATCTGGTGGTCCCCGCCGACCGCTACCGGGTGGCCTACCACCTGCCGGTGCGTTAGGTCCCGTCCGCCGGTCGGTTCCGGCCGATCTGACGGCACGTGGGTGCGGTGCGAGGTGCGGGGAGTTGTGCGTTGATGCGTCGGGGGTGGGGAGTTCTGTGTGGATGCAGGGTGCGGAGCGGCGGCTCCAGGGGCCGTCCAGGACGTTCGGCGGGCGCACCCGGGGGGACGGAGGGTGCGTGCGCCGGCTCGTGCAACGGTCCCCATGGCCGGTTGCACCCCTCTTTGGGGAAAGTCATCACCGCTCAGTGAAGGTCGGGCGTAGGCTCGGGCATATGCGGATTGCGGTTTCCTCGGTGGCCGGGGTACGGAACGGGCCACGGGGAGAAGGGGGAGGGGCGCCATGACCGAGAGCGCGGCCACGATGCCCTGGCTCGTCATACGGGAGGACGACAACGGCAACCGCTATCGCGTGGGCCGGTACGCCACGCGGGCGGAGGCCCAACAGGTCGCCGACCGCCTGCACGCCCGGGAGCAACGCCAGCTCTACTGGGTGGAACGCGTGGCCCCGTAGCCGCCGCCACCGGCTCGATCCCCCGGGTCCCGTAGGCTCCGGGGCGTGGAAGAGCGCGTGGTGGTCGTCGCCGGGGCCCTGTACGACGGTGAGCGGTTGCTGGCCGCGCGGCGCAGCGCTCCGGCGGAACTGGCGGGCCGCTGGGAGTTGCCCGGGGGCAAGGTCGAACCGGGGGAGCCGCCCGCCGCGGCCCTGGTCCGCGAACTGCGCGAGGAACTCGGCGTGGAGGCCGGGGAGCTGGAGCGGGTGCCCGGCGAGTGGCCGCTGGCCCCCGGATACGTCCTTCGGGTGTGGACCGCCCGCCTCCTCGCCGGTGAGCCCCGACCGCTCCAGGACCACGACGAGGTGCGCTGGCTGGGGCCGGACGAGGTGTGGTCCGTCGACTGGCTGGATCAGGACGTGCCCGCGGTGCGGGAAGTGCTCCGGGGGCGCTGAGCGCGGGGGCCGTGCACCACATCGCCCTCTTGACGGTATCTTTGCCTGCTCGTTCCGTTCGTCCCCGGCGCCGGTCGGACGCGGTCGCCGAGGGCGCGTTTCCTCTGGTCCCGGCGTTGTGGCAGGGCGCGCAGAACAGCGCAGGGGGCATTGCTGTGCGCCCCGAGCGGGCGCCTTTCGCGCTCCCAAGCCATCTGTGCGCCCTGGCCGGGATACTCCCTACCGCATATGGGGTATGTGACCACTAAGCGTGCAAATGCGGACATCCGTGTGCAGGTGGTCAGGGGAGTGTGGTGCGGTGTGATCGAGATCGACCGTGAACGGGACTCCCGGGTCCAGGGCGAGCGGGCCGAATGGACCTTCCCCGCCGACCCGGGAGCCGTGCGGGACGCGCGGTCCGCGGTCCGCGGCCAACTCGGGCGCTGGGGGCTGGAATCCCTCGGTGACCTCACCGTCCTCCTCGTCAGCGAGCTGGTGACCAACTCCCTGCGCCACGCCACCGGTCCCATCCGGGTGCGGTTGGTCCGGCCGCCGAAGCCCCCCGGCGCCCTGCTGGTCGAGGTCTTCGACCCCCAGCCCGGGGCGCTCCCCGAGCCGCCCCGCGGCCACCACGCCGACGTCGAGGACGAGGGCGGCAGGGGGCTGCGCCTGGTCGCCTCCACCTCCAGCCGTTGGGGCACGCGTCCCGGCAGATCGGGCAAGACGGTGTGGTTCGAGCTGGCGCTGCCCGGTTAGAAGGGAGAGAGGGCGCCGGCCGGTCCTGGCCGGGCCGAAAACTGTCGGGACCGACCTGTGATCGTGAACACCGTGTTGCGCGGGGCCGTTGTGCTGGATACTGCGGGGCAGCCGTCACCGGTGTCCGGTACCGGGGCGCGGTGAGCTGGAGGGGACGGTTCGCGTGAGCGAGATACCAGCGCAGGCCACGGTGTCCGGTCGTTCGTCGGAGGGTGCGGTGAGTGAGACGCGCGGCGACGCGATGTCGCAGGGCACCCCGCCCGGTTCCCTGTACGACCACCTCAAGGTGGCGTCCTTCTCCGTCGGCCCGGACGGACTGATCGACCAGTGGAGCACCCGCGCCGAACGGCTCTTCGGGGTGCCCGCGTCGGTCGCCGTCGGCAAGGACCCCATCGAGGCGTTCGTCCCCCCCGAGTTGCGGACCCGTGGGCAACGCGCGATGGCGGAGGTGCTCGACGGCCGCGAGTGGACCGGCACGGTGCCCTTCCGCCTGCCGCCCGCGCCGGAGGCCGTCCCCGCCCCGCCCGCACCGGCCCCCCCGGCCCCGTACGCCCGGTACGGGCAACCCGGCCGGGACGGCAGCGGGGTCCGGGGCTCCGGCACCGCCCCGCCGCGGACCCCCGGCGCCGTGCACCGGCCCGCCGTCCCGCCGCGACCGGCCGCCCCCGCCCCCCGCTTCACGGGTGACCACGGCGACCCCCGCAGCGTCGGCATCGCCGAGCTGTACGTCATGCCCACCGAGAACGCCAAGGGCGAACGCACCGCCGTCTGCATCGTCGTCGACGTCCGGGCACTGCGCCGCATCGAGACCGACATCGCCGCCTCGCAGGCGATTTTCGGTCAATCTCCCTTCGGCTTCGTGCTGTTCGGCACCGATCTGCGGGTGCAGCACGCCAACCAGCCCTTCGCCGCCGCCTTCGGCGGCCGGGCCCCGGACCACCGTGGTCGCACCGTCCACGACTACCTGCCCCGCCGGGAGGCCGACCGGCTGGCCGCCGCCCTGCGCCGCGTCCTGGAGACCGGGGACCCCGTCACCGACATGCAGATCGTCGGACTCGTGCCCGGCTCCAGCGAACGCCGCCACTGGTCCGTCAACCTCTACCGCGTCCACAGCGGCAGCGGCCGACCCATCGGCGTCGCGGGACTCGGCAGCGACGTCACCCGCCGTCACGCCGCGGCCCGCGAGGCCGCCCAGTCCCGCCGCAACCTCGCCCTCCTCAACGAGGCCGGAGCCCGCATCGGCAACTCCCTCGACATCGAGGCCACCGCCCGCGAACTCCTCACCGTCACCGTCCCCGGCTTCTGCGACCTGGCCGCCGTCGACCTGTACCAGGGGCTCCTCGACGGCGACGGCACCACCTCCGGACGGCTCAGCGCCACCGACACCGGCAGCGGCAGCGGAGTGCTGCGCCGGGTGGCCTACGCGAGCGCCGTCGCCGACGCCCCCTTCACCGACGGACGCGCCCCGGTCAAGGTGGGCACCACCCACCACTTCGACTTCGCCTCCCCGTTCGCCGACGCGCTGCGCGCCAGCCGCCCCCGTCTGATCGACGGGGAGCCCGGCGGACTCATCCGCTCCACCCTCGCCGTGCCGATGCTCGCCCACGACACCGTCGTCGGGCTGGTGCAGTTCACCCGCGCCAAGGGCAGCGAGCCGTTCACCGAACGGGACCGGGCCGTCGCCGTCGAACTCGCTGCCCGCACCGCCGTGTCCATGGACAACGCCCGGCTGTACCACCGCGAGCACCGGCGAGCCCTGCTCCTCCAGCGCTCCCTGCTGCCGCCCGACAAGCCGGTGGCCGCCGGACTCGACATCGCCTGCCGCTACCTGCCCGGCAACGCCTCCAACGAGGTCGGCGGCGACTGGTTCGACGTCATCGAACTGCCCGGCCACCGCACCGCCCTGGTCGTCGGGGACGTGATGGGCCGGGGACTGCGCGCCGCCGTCGCCATGGGCGAACTGCGCACCGCCGTGCGCACCCTGGCCCTGCTCGACCTCGAACCCGCCGAGGTGCTCGCCGCCCTCGACGAGGTGGCCCGCGGCCTCGGCACCCCCGGCGGGGTCCGCCAGGCCACCCGCACCCCCCGCGACGCCGACCTCTCCGAGGTCTACCTCGCCACCTGCGTCTACGCCGTGTACGACTCGGTCACCCGCCGCTGCACCTTCGCCAACGCCGGCCACCTGCCGCCCGTCATCGTGGAACCCGGCGAGTCCGCGCTGATGTTGGACGTACCGCCCGGCATGCCGCTGGGCGTCGGTGGGGAACCCTTCGAGGAGGTCGAGGTCCAACTCGCCGACGGCGCCCTCCTCGCCCTCTACACCGACGGGCTGGTGGAATCCCGGGACCAGTCGCTCGACGAGGGCCTGCACCACCTCCTCGGCACCCTCACCGAACCGGGCCGCCCCCTGGAGGACGTGTGCGACCACGTCCTCGGCACCCTCGACACCCGGCACGGCGAGGACGACATCGCCCTCGTCATGGCCCGGGTGCAGGGACTGCCCGCCGCCTCCGTGGGCGACTGGTCGCTGCCCCGCGAACCCCAGAGCGTCGGCCGGGCCCGCGAGTACGCCCGCGCCCAACTCGGCTCCTGGGACCTCGACCCGCTGGTCGACACCACCGAACTCCTCGTCAGCGAACTCGTCACCAACGCCCTGCGCTACGGCGAGGGCGAGATCAGACTCCGGCTGCTGCTCGACCGCACCCTGGTCTGCGAGGTGTGGGACGCGGGGCTGGTCCAGCCCCGCCGCCGCCGGGCCCGGGCCACCGACGAGGGCGGCCGGGGGCTGCAACTGGTCGGCCTGCTCTCCGCCGGGTGGGGCGCCCGACGCACCCACCGGGGCAAGACCGTGTGGTTCGAACTCGCGCTGCCCGACGGCGAGGGCACCCAGATCGACGTGGCGGAAGCGCTCATGAGCATGTTCTGACCGGGCCGCTCCCGGACCGGGCGTTCAGAACCGTCCGCCGCCGCGGCGCCGCCGGGTGGCACCGCCGCCGAAGCCGCCCGGGCCCTGACGTCCCGCCGCCCGGCTGCCAAAGGCTCCGACCAGGACGATCCCGCCGAGCACCGCGCCCCCCGTGCCCGCCCGATCGCCGCCCGGGCGGGCACCGTACGGGTTGCCGTGGGAGCGCACGTCGAGCGCCGCCGACCGCCGGGCCTCCCGCGCCAGGGCGTCCGCCCGCAGGGCGTCGGCGAGCGCCGCCGCCGTGCCGCCGTCCCGCCGCTCCGCGCGGTCGAGGTGGCGCTCGGCCTCGGCCAGCCGGGTGCGCGCCGCACTGCCGACCGCCCCCCGGTGCGTGGTGACGTAGTCCGCCGCCGCGTCGACCGCGCTCCGGCCCGCGAGCAGCGCCTGCCCGAGCAACGAACGGGCCCGGACCTCCGCAGCCGGCCGCTCCCGGACCACCGCCAACACCTCGTCCAACGCCCCGTCCGCCGCCGTCAGCCGGCGCAGGGCACCGATCGGGTCGTACGGCCCCGCCGCCCGCTGCGCCCGCACCTCGCCCAGCACCGCCGCCGCCCGGGCGACCGGACCCCGCAACGCGGCCGAGGGCCCGTCCGGGGTGGTGCCGTCGAGGATTCCGCGGGCCTCGGCGAGGTCCGCCCCGGCGCCGGCGAGGGCCTCCGGCAGGGCCCGGTCGGCCGCGGCGAGCTCCCCGGCGAGCCGCTCCACCGAGGCCGCGAAGGCGCCGGCCTGCTCCAGCGCCCCCTCCGCGAGCCGCAACCGGACCGCGGCCCGCTCGCCGTCCCCGGCGGCTTCCGCCTCCCGGGCCGCGGTCAGGCACCCGGCCGCGAACGCCAGCCGGTCCCGGGCCTGCTCGACGTGGCCGGCCACCGGCAGCGAGGCGGCCGGAGAGTACGCGGCGGCGAGCCGTTCCCGGGTGCGGTGCGCGGCCGTCGTCCGCTCGTCCACCCGCCGGTACACGGCGTCGGCGTGCTCCAGCGCCCGCGGCGCGGACCGCTCCAGGGAACGCAGCCGGTCGAAGGCCGCGGACTCCGCGTCCAGGCGCCGGTTCGCCGCGGTGCAGCGCGCCACGATCTCGTCCAACATCCGCCGCTCGGCGTCCTCGTCCGCCGGGGAGGCGTCGTCGAGCCGCTGGCGCAGCCGGAACGCGGCGGTCAGCTCGGTCCGGGCGTACTCCCACGCCTCCCGGAACGGCCGGGTGGCCGCCTCGCCGCACTGGGCGGTCGCGTACCCCAACTCCTCGGCGCTGGTGCGCACCGCGTCGTCCGTGGTCACCAGCAGCCGCCGGGCCCGGGCGTCCCACTCGGGCAGCGGGGCGGGCCCCGGCGCGCCCGGAGGACGACCCGCGGGCGCGGCGGCTCGTGCCGCGGTGGCCCGGCGGCGCTTGCGGGCGACCGCGTACACCGCGACCGCGCCGGCGGCTCCCACCGCGACCACCGGCAGGACGAAGTCCCCGGCACCGGTGCCGGGGCCGACGAGCGCACCGGGGTCGGGCTCGCCCGGGACGGGCGACCGGGTGGGCACCGGCCGGCCGGCCAGCACCGCGGCCATGCCGTCGGCGGCGCCGATCGCCGTCCCCGCCCAGTCGCCGGCCCGCAGCGCCGGCTCGACCGCGGTACGGGCCACCGCGGCGAGCTGGGCGCCGTCGAGCGGGACGCCCCGGTCCACCGCGTACGCGTACCGGCGGTCGTGGGTGGCCACGGCGAGGAGGAGCTCCTTCGGCCCGAGTCCGCCGCGCTCCGCGGTGGCCCCGGCCCAGTCCGTGGGGGACCGGCCGGAGAAGTCGCGCACGTAGACCACGTACAGGCCCAGGCCCTGCTCGCGGTCGAGCCGGTCCAACGCCGCGACGACCTGGGGGCGTCGGGCGTCGAGGGCACCCACGGTGTCGGTGATCCGCCCGGTGCGGGAGAGCGGGACCGGGTCGTCCGCGCGGGCCGTCACCCCGGTGACCAGGACCAGCCCGATGCCGCCCGCCGCCACCAGGGCCAGTGCCCACGCCGGGACGGCCGGGTGCGCCGCCCTCCGGGCCGGCCGCGCACCCGGACCCCGCGGGCCCCGACTCCTGGGCGACATCACATTCCGGAGCGTAGGGGGAGGAGACGGGCACCGCGACTCCGGGTCCGGCGGGGCGGCGCCGGGCGCCCGGCCGAATCCGCTCGGGTCCGGGCGGAACGGAAGGGATCCTCGGAACCGAGCGCGGGGCCGGCCCGGGGGACCGGGCGGCCTTCGGACACGGGGAACGGGGGAGGCCATGACCGGGACCGTAGGGGCGGGCGTCGGTGGCGGGCCGGCAGGGGAGCGGGACCCGCGGGGCCGCCGGCCCGGGCGGGTCCGGCGGCGGCCCCGGTCGACGTGGCCGAAGCGCCTGGCCCTGGCGCTGGCCCTGCTCGTCCTGGCGCCCGTGCTGACCGCGGGCGCCGCCTTGCGGATCGCCTACGCAGGTGACCCGGGGCCCGGTACCCAGACCCGCGGCCGGGACGCCTTCTGGCTGGGACACGCCTGGGTCGACGGCCGCAAGCGCGACGCCGACGTGGCCGCCCTCGCCCGCCGGTTGGCCGGCACCGGCATCCGCGACCTCTACGTGCACACCGGGCCGCTGGAGCACGACGGCAGCCTGCCCGCCGACCGGTACCCGCGGGCGCGCTGGTTCCTCGACGCGGTGCACCGCGCCCTGCCCGGGGTCCGGGTGCAGGCCTGGCTGGGCGACGTGCTGGCCACCGAGTCCCCGGAGGGCATGCGGCTGGAGCTGCCGCGGACCCGCGACCGGATCGTCCGCTCCACCCGGCAGGTCCTGGACGCCGGCTTCGACGGCGTCCACTACGACCTGGAGCCCCTGCACTCGGGGGACCGCACCTATCTGCGGCTGCTGGAACGGCTGCGGGAGGTGACCCGCTCCCGGGGCGCGCCGCTGTCCGTCGCGGCCCACCAGATCGACCCGCTGCCCTCGCTGCACTCGGTGGGCGCGGCCCTCTTCGACCACCCCAAGTGGTGGTCCCAGAGCTACTTCGGCGAGGTGGCCCGGCGGGTCGACCAGATCGCGGTGATGTCGTACGACACGGCGATGCCCCTGGAGAGCCTGTACGGCGGCTACGTGGCCCAGCAGACCGCGCTGGCCCTGGAGGTCACGCCCGCGTCGACGGACCTGTTGATGGGGTTGCCGTTCTTCTGGGCCGACGACCCCGGGCACCGGGGGTCCGCCGAGACGGTGGCCGCGGCGGTCCGGGGCACCCGGCTCGGGCTGTCCCGCACGGACCGGGACCGGGAGCGCTTCGGGGTCGCCCTCTACGTCGACTTCGCCGCCCGGGACGGGGACTGGGCCGCCTACCGGGCGGGCTGGTCGCCCTGAGCGGGCCGCGGGGTGCGCACGTCCACCGAATCCCGGAAGCCGTAGCCCTCGCGCAGCCGTCCCGGGCGCGGGCCGCGGGATCGGTCGGGTCGTAGGGGGTGTGGAAGAACGACCAGTCGGCGGCGCGAGGACGCGGGCGATGCGGCGGCGCAGCGCGGGGTCGGCGTCGGCCGCGATGCGGTGATCGGTGCGGTGGGGGACGCCGCCGGCCCGGGGCGGGGCTGTGACGGGGCCGGCGGCGTCGTTCGGGGGCGCGGGTCGTCCCGGGACGACCCGCGCGGGCTCACTCCCCGCCGGGCAGTTCCCGGGTGCGGCCCAGGGCGCCGAGCCAGACGGCGGACGGCTTGGCGGTCCGCTCGAAGGTGACGGGGTCGTAGGAGATCAGCCCGAAGGTGGGCGCGAAGGAGCCCCACTCGTAGTTGTCCAGGGCGCTCCAGTGCAGGTAGCCGCGGATGTCGAGGCCGTCGTGCAGGGCCGCGGCGACCTCCGCCAGGGCGCCCCGGAGGTAGGCCAGGCGCCGCTCGTCGTCATCGGTGGCGATGCCGTTCTCGGTGACGATCAGCGGGACGTCGCCGACCACGTCGGCGGTGTGCCGCAGCGCGTGGCCGACCGCGGCCGGGTAGTACTCCCACTGGGTGAGGGTGCGCTCGGCGTCCGCCGGTGCCGGGATCGGACCTTCGGGGCCGATCTTGGTCCGGGTGTAGGACTGGACGCCGATCCAGTCGTCCCCGCGGGCGGCCTCGATGAAGACGTCCTCGCGGGGGTGGCGGTAGGCGGCGGTGACCTCCTCGGCCCCGGGCAGCGCCTGGTAGACCTGGTTGGCGACGGTCCACCCCACCTTGATGTCCGGGTTGATGCCCCGCACGGCCCGCACCGCGGCGTGGTGGACCTCGACGATCGCGCGGGTGGTCTCCTCGTCGGGCGTCGGCAGGCCGGCGGGCGGGAAGCCGACGTTCCCGGCCTTGGCGGCCCCGGCCATCACGGCGATCATGTTCGGCTCGTTGATGGTGCAGACGTACTCCACCCCCTCGGCGATGACGGGCGCGGTGGCCTCGACGTAGCGGGTGAAGAGCTCCACGGCCCCTTCGGCGGTCCAGCCGCCGAGGTCCTCGAACCACTGCGGCACGGTGAAGTGGTGCAGGGTCACCATCGGGCGCAGTCCGCGGGCCAGGGCGCCGTCCACCATGCGGCGGTAGTGGGCGAGTTCGGCGCGGGAGAAGTGGCCGCGGGCCGGCTCGATGCGGGCCCACTCGATGCTGAAGCGGTAGTCGGTGAAGCCGAGTTCCGCGAGCAGGTCCATGTCCTCGGGCCAGCGGTGGTAGCTGTCGGCCGCGTCGAGGCTGGGCTCCTGGACGTGGGAGGTGCCGCTGTGCTCCTTGCGCCACCAGTCGCTGTTGGTGTTGTTGCCCTCGATCTGGTGGGCGGCGGTGGAGGCCCCCCAGAGGAAGCCTTCGGGGAACGGGGTCGGGGCGTGCGTCATCGTCGTGTCTCTCTGGTGGGTGAGGGGGGAGCGGAGGAGGGGGCGCTACTTCATGCCGGCGGTGGCGATGCCCTGGGTGAAGTGGCGTTGCAGCACCGCGAAGACCAGCAGCACCGGCAGCACGATCAGGAAGGAACCGGCCATCAGCATCCCGTTGGAGCCCGCCGACTGGTTGGGGTCGGTGGCGAAGGTGGCCAGGGCCACCGGGAGCGTGTACTTGTCGGGGTCGTTGGTCGCGATCAGCGGCCAGACGAAGTTGTTCCAGGAACCGAGGAAGGTGAAGATCGTCAGCGTTGCGAGGGCCGGCTTGACCAGCGGCATCACGATCCGCCAGAAGATGAACCACTCGCCGGCGCCGTCCATCCGGGCCGCTTCCAACAGCTCGTCCGGGATCGACTGCATGAACTGCCGCATGAGGAACACCCCGAAGGCGCCCGCCGCGAACGGCAGCACCAGCCCGGCGTAGGAGTCGATCAGCTGCAACTTGCTCATCAGCACGAACAGCGGCAGCAGCATCAGGTTGCCGGGCACCATCAGCGCGCCCAGGACCAGCCCGAAGACCTTGTTGCGGCCGGCGAACCGGAGCTTGGCGAGCGCGTAGCCCAGCATCGAGCAGAAGACCAGGTTGGAGACGGTGACCAGGGTGGCCACGATCACCGAGTTGAGGAAGTAGCGCGGCAGGTCCAGCCGGTCCAGCAACCGTTCGAAGTGCCCGAGGGTCCACTCGGTCGGGATCCACACCGGAGGCGAGGCCGTGAGCTCCCGGTCGGTCTTGAAGGCGGACAGCGCCATCCACAGGAAGGGCGCCGCCATGACCAGCAGGCCGAGGGAGACCAGCACGTACAGCAGCGGCTTGCGCAGTCGGGAGCCGGCGGACCGGCCGGGGCCGGGGACCTCGGTCGGGGCGGGGGCGGGCTTCACGGTGCTCATTTCGTGTTGTCCTTCAGCAGTCTGAGCTGGAGCACGGTGATGCCCATGATCACCACGAAGAGGACGTACGCCATCGCGCTCGCATAGCCCATGTGGAAGAAGTTGAAGCCCTCGCGGTACATGTTCAGCGAGACGGTGAGGGTGCTGTCCGAGGGGCCGCCCTGGGTCATCACGAACGGCTCCTCGAAGACGTTGAGGTAGCCGATGGTGGTGATCACCGTGGCGTACAGCATGGTCGGGCGCAGCAGGGGCACGGTGACGTGCCGGAACTCGCGCCAGGTGCCCGCGCCGTCCAGCCGGGCGGCCTCCCGCACCTCGGTGGGGATGGCCTGGAGCCCGGCGATGAACAGCACCATGACCGTGCCCATGTTCCGCCACACCGCCATGAGGATCAGCGAGGGCATCGCGAGGTTCTCGTCCCCGAGGAAGTCCGGGGCGGTGAGCCCCACTTCGGCGGCGAGCCCGGCGATCAGTCCGTCGGACGGGTCGAGGACGAACCGCCACACCACGGCGACGGCCACGATGGAGGTCACCACGGGGGCGTAGAAGCCGACCCGGAAGAAGGTGCGGGCGCGGTCGATGCCGTTGTTGAGGAGCACCGCGACCAGCAGCCCGAGGCCGATGGTCAGGGGCACGCCGACGACGACGAAGTAGGCCGTGTTGAAGAGGGAGGTGAGGAACTTCTCGTCGTTGAACAGCTTGACGTAGTTCTCGAACCCGACGAAGTCGGCTTCCAGCGGGTTGGTGACGTCGCGCAGCCCGAAGTCGGTGAAGCTCATGAGGAGCGTCGCCAGGATCGGGAAGGCCATGAAGACCGCGAACAGCACCAGGAACGGGGTGGAGAACAACCACCCGGCGAGGTTCTGCCGGCCCAGGCGCGGCCCGCGGCGCTTGTCGCGTCCCTCGTTCCTGCCGTCCTCCTTCGCGGGGCGGCGCGCCGGGCGGGCCGGCGCGCCCGGCGGGGTCGTGGTGCTCATCGCGACTACCTCAGGAGGCTTTCGACCTCGGACTGCGCCTTCTTCGCGGCCTCCTCGGCGGACGCCTTGCCCTGGGTGACCGACTCGACGGCGCGGTCGACCTTGGAGGTGATCTCGGACCACTGGGCGAGCGTCGGCGTGTTCTTCGCGGTCTCCATCTGCTCGCGGAAGACCTGGAGGTTCGGGTCCGTCGCCAGCTCGCCGGATTCCCAGGCGGCGGTGGCGGCGGGCAGGTCGCTGGTGCGCTCGTACCAGTCCGCCTGGCCCTTGGTGTCGGTGAGGTGGCTGATGAACTCCTTGGCGGCGGCCTTGTGGTCGCTGTCCTTGGAGATCACCAGGCTGGATCCGCCGGCCATGGACACGGACTGCTCACCGGTGGGCACCTTGGCGACGGCCCACTTGCCGTCCAGGTCCGGGTACTGGTCCTGGAGGATCGACATGATCCACGGGCCGGAGAAGAACATCGGCACGTCGCCGCTGTTGAAGTCCTTGGTCACGTCGTAGCCCGGCGTGACGCTCTTCTTGGCCAGGCCCTCGGCGAAGTACTTCCCGTACTCCTCGAACGCCTTGACCGCGGCGGGGCTGCCGATGGCCGCCTTGCCGTCGCCGTCGACGATCTCGCCGCCGGCGGAGTACAGGAACGGGTAGAAGCTCTGCACGGTGTCCAGGCCGCTCGGCTGGATCGACAGGCCCCACTTGGTGCCCGCCCCGTCCTGGTAGGCGGCGGCGGCCTCGCGGAGTTCGGCCCAGGTGGCGGGCGCCTTGTCGATGCCGGCCTGCTCGGCGAGGTCGGTGCGGTAGTAGAGCACCCGGGTGTCGACGTACCAGGGGACCCCGTACGCGGTGCCGTCCACGATGCCCTGCTCCCAGGCCGCCGGGAAGAAGTCCTTCTCGTCGAAGACCTCGGTGTCGACCGGCTCCAGCGCGCCCAGCTCGGCGAACTCGCCCATGTAGGTCCCGCCCATCTGCGCGATGTCCGGGAGGTTGCCGGCGGCGGCGGCCGAGACCAGCTTCTGGTGGGCGACGTCCCAGCCGACCGGGGTGACCTTCACGGTCACGTTCGGGTTCGCCTTGGTGTACTCCTCGGCGACGTCACCGAGCTTCTCGCCCTCGGCACCCATGGCCCACACGGTGAGGGTCTGCTTCTCGTCGGCGGCGACGCCGCCGCCCCCCGAACTCCCGCAAGCGGTGATTCCGAACGCCGTCGCGAGGGCGACGGCGACCGTGGCGGTTCTGGCGGCGCGGTGCATGGACGGCTCCTCCTTGAGCTCTTCCGGGCCCTGCTGGCGTTCCGGCCGTGTACTGCCGTTCACCCCGCAAGACCCCTGATCGTCTTCGGGTACCCGGAACGCCCGCCCGGATGTATGCGCTGTCTGTAAGCGCATACATCACTCTGCGACAGTCGTTCCGCAATGTGCAAGAGGGTTGGAGATCACACTCCGGTAACGGCGTCGGTGCGTTGCGGAGGGTGGGCGGAGCGGTCGCGGACGCGACGGCTCGGGCGGGAATGTCGCATGGTGGGGGGTGTGGGGTTGGGGGCAAAACGGTCGATAAGCGCACCTTGTAGGTTAGAACGGTTGTTTGCGCGAGGAAAGGGAATGTGGCGTACGCCGCTCCGCCGGCCCGGGCCACAGCGCCTACGCTCCCCGGCATGCCCCCGACGCACCCCGCCCCCGCCGTCCCGGCCCTGCCGGACCGTGCGCCGGACCTGGCGCACCCGTTCCCCTTCGCCCCCGCCCACGGCTACGACCCGCCCCGGCTGCTCGCCGTCGCACCGCCCCCGGAACCCGAGGGCTTCGACGCCTTCTGGCGCGCCCGGTACGCGGCGGCCCGCGCCGTCGACCCCGACCCGGTGGTGGGCCCCGCCGAGGGGGAGCGGGACGGCGTCCGGCTCCACCCGGTGACGTACGCCTCCACCGGGGGCGTGCGCACCGGCGGCTGGCTGGCGCTGCCCGTCGGCGGCCGCCCGGCCCGCTACGGCTTCGTGATCGGGCACGGCTACGGGGGCCGGGGCTCCGCGGCCCCCGACCTGCCGCTGCCCCTGCCCGACGCCGCGGCCCTGCTGCCCTGCGTCCGGGGGATGGGCGAGCGGGGTCGCCGCCCCGGAGTGCCCGACACCGCCGACGCCCACGTACTGCACGGCATCGACGACCGGGACGGCTACGTGATCGGGGGCTGCGTCGACGACCTGTGGTGCGCCGCCTCCGCTCTGCTGCGACTGGTCCCCGAACTGGCCGCCCCCGGGGCGGCCCGGCTCGGCTACGCGGGCGAGAGCCTCGGCGGCGGCCTCGGGGCGCTGGCCCTGCCCTGGGACGAGCGCTTCGGGGCCGCCCGGCTCACCGTCCCCACCTTCGGCCACCACCCGCTGCGGCTCACCCTGCCCTGCACCGGTAGCGGCGAGGCGGTGCGCGCGCACCACGCCCGGCACCCGGAGGTGACCGAGGTGCTGGCCCACTACGACGCGGCGACCGCGGCCACCCGACTGCGCACCCCGACCCTGGTCGCCCCCGCGCTGTTCGACCCGGCGGTACCGCCGCCCGGGCAGTTCGCGGTGCGCAACGCACTGGCCGGGCCGCGCACCCCCCGGGTGCTGAGCGCCGGGCACTTCACCCACCGGGGCGAGCAGGCCGAGCGGGCGGCGCTGGACGCGCTCGGGCGGCGGTTCTTCGCCCGCTGGCTGGGGGCTTGAGCCCCCCGGGGTGATCGCACCCTGCGGGGGACCGGGGCGACCCGCCGGCAGGCGGGCCGGGACGGGGGGCGGCGGTGTTGCGGTCCTACGGGGCAGGGAGGGTCCACGGGCCCCGGGAACTCACTCGTAGCTCTCCCGCATCACGTTGAGGTGCACCCACGCCGTGACGTGGCCGACGCCTTCGAGGGTCCGAATCTCGTCGACGACCGTGTGCAGCGCACGGAGGCTGGATCCCGACATGGTCACGACAAGGTCGAACTGACCGACGGCGAGGGCGCCGAACCCGACGGAGGGCATCGCGCGCAGCCTGTCGATCAGGTGCTCGTTCTCCCCGCGCAGGCGGATGCCGGCACCCGCCTGCATGTGGTGTCCCGCATCGGACAGGTTCAGTTCGCACGCGATACGCAGCATGCCGCTCTGCGTGAGCCTCGCCAGCCGTGCCCGTACCGCCCCGATCGACAGCCCGACCTCGTGTCCGAGCGCCCGATAGGGCATGCGTCCGTCCTCACGGAGGAGGGCGATGATCCGGGTGTCTATCTCGTCGGGCATCTGGAAGGCGGTCCCGGTGAGGTCGGACCCCGCCTCGAACCGGCTCTTGAAGACCTGGAGGAGTTGGGAGTTGGCGGTCTCGCGGACTCCGGCGATCGCCCGGATCCGCGCCAGCAACTCCGTGAGGTGGTGGTGGTTTTCGGCTCCGACCTCGACCACCACGTCGCAGTAGCCGGCCACCGCGGAGATGAGCGTCGCCTCGCGGAACCCTCGCAGCGCGTCGAGTACCGGGGCGGTCGCCCCGTCGACCCAGACGTGCACGTCGCAGAAGGTCTGGATGCCCAGCAGGGCCGGATGCACGTTGGCCGTGATGCGCATCGCTCCGCTACCCAGGAGATCGCGCATCCGCTCCTGCACGCGGTGCCGCGGCACCCCCAACCGGCGAGCGAGCTCGCTCACGGACAACCGCCCATTATCACGCAGGGCGGAGACGAGTGCTCCATCGAAATCCATGCCCGGCCGTCCTCATGTCGGATTCGTTATACAGAATCTCCTGCTGGTCGGTGAACAGAATTTCACTCTACAGGCGCTTGCGCTGCCCTTGTGCGGCAGATGTTGCTTGGTTTCGAAAGATTTGGTGGAAGCGATGGTCCGTCGCCACATTTCTGCTCTCGACCTGCCCGCCTGCTTCTGAGTACTCTCCTCCCACTTCAATCGTGTCGAAGTCACCCAAAGGAGGGCTTGTGGGGATACCCGCCACACCCGTACCGCTGCTGGACGCACGCAACCTGCACAAGCGCTACGGCGACAAGCCCGTCCTGCGCGGTGTCGATCTGTCGATCTATCCGGGACAGGTCAAGGCCATGCTCGGCCCCAGCGGGTCCGGCAAGTCGACCACGCTGCGTCTCGTCAACCTGCTGGAGCGGGCCGACCAGGGCACCATCGAGATCGACGGAAGGCGACTGGGCCTCGTCGGCAAGCCGGGCGCCGAGCGTCCCGCGCCCGAGCGGATCGTGGCCAAACAGCGCCAGGTCGTCGGGATGGTGTTCCAGCAGTTCAACCTGTTCCCCCACCTGAACGCCACGCGGAACGTGATGAGCGGGCTCACCACGGTGCGTCGCCTCCCGCACAAGGACGCCGAGGAACGGGCGGTCGCGATGCTCAAGCGGGTCGGGCTCGGCGCACACGTCCACAAGTACCCGTCGGAGCTGTCCGGTGGTCAGCAGCAGCGCGTCGCCATCGCCCGCGCGCTGGTGATGGAGCCGAAGCTCATGCTCTTCGACGAGCCGACCAGCGCCCTCGACCCGGAACTCGTCGGCGAGGTGCTCCGGGTGATGGAGGACCTCGCCCGGGAGGGCATGACGATGCTCGTCGTCACGCACGAGACGCAGTTCGCGCGCCGGGTCGCCGACGAGGTCGTCCTGTTCGACGACGGCGTGATCGTCGAACAGCAGGAGCCGGAAGGCTTCTTCGACAATCCGCAGAGCGAGCGCACCAAGGAGTTCTTGCGCCATGTCCACTGAGACCACCCTGCCCGCCCCGCCGCTCGCGCCGCACGCCGCGGTGACGGAGTACGTCACGTGCCGGGCCGACGACCTGGACGCCGCGGACGCGATGATCCGCGCACGTGCGATCCGCGGGGCGGAGGTCTTCATGAACGACCTGAAGCCGCGGACCTCCCCCCTGGCCGGCACCGCCGAGGAGCGCTCGGCGCTCCGCTCGGCGCTCCGCGCGGCGGGCGTCCGGCGACTCCACTCCTCGTACTGGGCCGCACCGACCGCATTCGTCGCCAACGTGCAGTTCGGCGAGCTCGTCGAACGCTTCGAGAGCACCGACCAACTCCGCGACTACTTCGGTGACCTGACGGGTACCCACATGTTTTCGCGCTGGTGCGACGAATACGCCCTCGCATGCGAACTCGCAGCGGACGCCTACGTGTTCCACCTGATCGACTACATGCCGGTCGACGGAGCATGGGAATTCACGGTCGACCGACAGGTCGTCCTCGATGCCATGGTGGTGCTCACCCAGCGGTTCCTACGCGAGCTGGACGATCGAGGACTCGTGAACGGGAGTTCTCCGGTCATCGAGTTGGAGAACGCCGGCTGGGGCCTCGAATTCGGCGCCCAGACCGCCGAGGACTTCGTGGAATTCCTGGCGAAGGTCCACGACCCGGCGGACCGACTGCGGTTGGGCTGGGACCTCAACCACCTCCTGCACGCCGTGGGGACCTCCGACGGCAAGGCCGCGTTCCTGCTCCCCGACGCGGAGATGACGCCCCGGATGAGGGAACTGGAGCGTCGGGCAGCCGGCGACGTGCGCGAGCTGTCGGCGGCCTGGATCGCCCAGAACGTGCTCGACGAGCGTCTCCTGGACCGCGTCTCGGCACTCCACCTCTCCGACTGCCCGGCGAAGGACGTGGAGTACTTCCGCAACGGCGTGCTCGACGAGGCCCACGCCGTCGAGGGCGACCGGGAGACCCGGCAGGCGGCGGGACTCCGCATCGTCCTCGACCACTACGACAACCACGTCTGCCTGGGGGACGGCGTGCTCGATCCGGCGGAAGTGCGCCGGGTCGTCGACGCCCTCGCCGACCGGCATCCGCTGATGGTGCTCCACGAGCTGAAGAACGCGCCGGACGTGTGGGCCGAGGTGGACCGTCAGCGTGCCCGCCTCTGGAGCGCCCCGAGCGATCGACAGGACACCGAGGGATGACCCCGTCCCCGCGCACCACCGACACCATCCGAAGCACGGAACCGAAGGAGGTCGCCATGCGACACCGAGGAAAGACTCTGCTCGGCATCACCGCCATCACGGCCCTGGCCGCGTCCCTGACCGCGTGCGGCTCGGAGTCCACCACCACCGACGGCAGCAAGGGGCCGGCCGGCCTGCAAGAGGCGGGCGTCCTCAACCACTGCGTCGCGCTGAGCTACGAACCGCTGGAGTACTACGAGAACGGCACCAGCGGGAAGGTCATCGGCTGGGACGTCGACGGGGCACGCGAGGTCGGCAAGGTCCTCGGCGTCAAGACCAAGGTCAACGTCATGGAGTTCGACGGGCTCATCCCCGGCCTGCAGTCCGGCAGGTGCGACCTGGCCTGGTCCGGCATGTACATCGGCAAGGAGCGGGTCCAGGTCGCCGACGCCGTCCCCGTCCTCCAGGCCGGGAACGAGGTCGTGCTGAAGAACGCCGTCGCGGCGAAGGTCAAGGAGCCCCTGGACCTGTGCGGGCTGCGCATCGCGGCGCAGACCGGGACGAGCGCCGAAACGACCATGAAGGACACCAGCGACGAGTGCAAGGCCGCCGGCAAGCCCGGGATCACGGTCACGGGATACCCCGGTTCGGTCGACGCGATCCCGGCGATCCGCAGCGGCAAGCTCGACGGGCTCGTCGACACGAACGTGCTCACCGCCACCCTGGGCAAGAAGAACGACGACCTCACGCCCGTCCCCGGCCTGTTCCCGGTGGAGAACTGGTTCGGCGCGTTCACCGACAAGGGCAGCAAGCTCTCGCCCGAGATCGAGAAGGCGATCCACACCCTGATCGAGAACGGCACCCTCGCGAAGCTGGCCGAGAAGTACGGGCTGAACCCCGATCAGGTCGCGAAGGTCGACACGAAGGCGCTGTAGCAGCATGGTGCCCCGGGTGCGGGGCACCCCGCCAGTGAGGTTGAAATGAGCTTCGATCCATCCATCTTCTGGGAACAACTGACGTCCTCGATCTACCTGCGGGGTGCCCTCACCGCCGTGCTGGTCGCCCTCGGCAGCCTCGTGCTGGCCATCGCGATCGGACTCGCCGTGGCACTCATGAAGACGTCACGGAGCAGGCTCGCCAAGGCGTCGGCCAACACGTACCTGTGGTTCTTCCGGGCGCTGCCCTCCATGCTCCTCCTCCTCGTCTGCTGGAACGCGCTCCCGCAGTTGATCCCGGCCTTCCGGGAGGACTGGTACACCCCGTTCGTCGCGGCGATCATCGCCCTCGGCATCAGCGAGGGCGCGTACGTGGCGGAGACGCTGCGCTCGGCGATCATGTCCGTCGACCGCGGCCAGGTCCTCGCGGCCCGGGCGCTCGGGATGACCCCCGTGCAGTCCTTCGTCAAGGTCGTCGTGCCACAGGCGACCCGCATCGCCCTCCCGCCCCTGGGCAACGAACTCGTGGCCCTCGTGAAGCTCACGGCGATCGCGAGCGTGATCTCGCTCCAGGAACTGCTGCGCGTGGCCACCATCGGGGTCCAGGCGACCTTCCGCTACGCGGAGTACTACGCCGTCGCGACCGTCTACTACCTGATCATCGTCTCGCTCATCATGCTCGGGCAGAGCGCCCTGGAGAAGCGATTCCGATGGACGTCACGGAAAGGCCGGACAGCCCAGTGAACGACATGACGCGGGTCGCCGCGGCGGAAGGCCGCTGGCACGCGCTGTTCCCCACGCCCAAGCCGGTGCTCGCCATGCTCCACCTCGGGGGCGACGACGCGGCGGACCGGCTCTCCCGGGCCCGGACCGAGGCGGCCGTGCTCCTGGACGGCGGGGTCGACGCGGTCATCGTGGAGAACTACTTCGGTGACGTCGACGACGTCCGCCGCGTCCTCGACGCCCTGTCGAGCGAGCCGACGCCCAAGGTCATCGGCCTGAACGTGCTGCGCGACACCGAACGCGCCTTCGCGCTCGCCGAGGAGTTCCCGGTGGCGTTCGTCCAGATCGACTCGGTCGCCGGACACCTCGCACCCGACGCCGACCTGGAGTTCGCCGCCCGCCTCGCCGAACTCCGCGCGAACAGCCGCGCCCTCGTGCTGGGCGGTGTCCGCTTCAAGTACCAGCCCGTGGAATCCGGCCGGTCCGAGGCCGAGGACCTCGCTCTCGGCGCGGCACGGACCGACGGGATCGTGGTCACCGGAGACGGCACCGGCATCGAGACGGCCGTGTCGAAGATCGAACGGTTCCGCGAGGCCCTCGGGCCGGAGGTCCCGTTGATCGTCGGCGCCGGAGTGACCGACGCCAACGCCGCCGAGCAGCTCCGGCACGCCGACGGAGCCGTCGTCGGCAGCTTCTTCAAGGACACGTACCGTGACACCGGCATCGTCGACGCGGACCACGTCGCCCGCTTCATGGCGGCCGTCGCACGGGTGAGGAGCGGACGGTGACCCCGGTGAAGTCGGTACCCGTCCCCCGGGCCGTCACGGCGCGCACGCCCGACGCCGTGTCGTTCGCGCCCTTCGGCCGGGTCCTCACGCCGCATGCGGGCCCGCGTCCCGACCTGGTCGTCACCGACGGGCCCGGCTGGACGGACGCCTACACCCGTGAGGCGCTCGTACGCGAGAACCCGCACCTCGGGATGACCTCCGCCCCCGGGATGCCGTTCACCTCCACCGTCATGGAGCGCCACGCGAACGTCGAGGAAGCCCTGCTTCCGACGATGTCCGCCGTGGTGCTGGCGGTGGCCGGCCCGACCGGCACGGACGCGCCCCGGGCCGAGGACGTCCACGCGTTCGTCATCGCCCCGGGCACCGTCGTCGTGCTGAACCGGGGGGTGTGGCACGACGCCTGCCGCGGACTCGAAGGGCCCACGTCGTACTACTGGTTGTCCTCGTGCGCCGATGCCGGCTCCTCGCCCTGGACGCCGATCGCCGGCGGCCCCGTCGACGTGCGGGTGGCCCGATGACCGGCACGAACACGCCGGCGGTCTTCATCGGCGACGTGGCACTGGACGAGTACTTCGCCGCGGACACCTGGGCGATGCCCGGCAACAAGGCGATCATCACGACGATGGCGACCTACGTCGGCGGCAGCATCGCGAACGCCGCCCGCGTGCACGCGGGGCTCGGCGGGAGAACCGAGTTCATCTCCCTCCTGAACAGCGGGGACCTGACCACGCGGATGCTCGCGGCACTGGCGGACGGGCGTGTCGCCGTTCCGCACATGCTGTTCGACGAGGAGATCGGCGACCCCCGCAACCTCATCTTCCTGGTCGACGGCGAGCACGTCGTCCTCACCCCCGACGTCGACGAGCGCCCCATGCGGCTGCCCGAGACGGCCCTCGCCGAACTCGCGCGGCCCGGATACCTCTACACGACGCTGAACCGCGCGCGGAGACTGAGGTCCACCGGGCTCGACGCCTCCAAGGTGCTGGCCGTCCTGCGGGACGCGGGCCGCAGGATCGTGTTCGACCTCGATGTGGACGGGATCGACGGCGGTGACGCCGGGCTGGTCAGAGGCGCCCACCTCGTGATGATGAACGACCGCGGCTTCGAGAAGTCCTTCGGGGCGGATGCCTCCGAGGACCAGGTGCGAGCATGGCTCGCATCCCATGAGGTGGACATCCTGCTCCGGTCGCAGGCCGCCGCGGGAGCGACTGCGTACACTCCCGGCGAGACGCTCGTCACCCCGGGCTACTCGGTGCCCGTCTCCGACGTCACCGGCGCGGGGGACACCCTGGGCGGCTCCCTCGTCTTCGCCCTGGGATCGGGATGGCCCCTGCCCCGGGCGATCGCCTTCGCGGTGGCCGCCGCGTCCCGCTCGGTCATGCACCTCGGACCCAACGGCGGCGTCGCGACCCTGGCCGAGGTCGAACGGTTCGCCGCCGGCTTCGCCGAGGAACCTGCGGAAGGGACGCCATGACGACGAACGACAGCCGGTACGCCGACACGGCCGGGCGCGCGGTGCTACAGACCCTGCGCGCGTACGGCATCACGACCGTCTTCGGCATTCCGGGGACGCACAACCTTGAGCTGTACCGGCCGCTGTCGGACCTCGGCATCCACGCCGTGACGACCCGGCACGAGCAGGGCGCGGGGTACGCCGCCGACGGCTGGGGGCAGCAGACCGGTCTGCCCGGTGTCGTGATCACGACCTCGGGGCCGGGGCTCCAGAACGCGATGAGCGCCGTCGGCACCGCGTACTGCGAGTCGCGACCGCTCATCGTGCTGTCACCCGGTGCACCGCTCGGGCAGGAGTTCGGCGACCGCGGCAGCCTGCACGAGACGAAGGACGCCTCGGGCATGGCCGGGGCGGTCGCCGAGTGGTCCCGGCGGGTGGCTTCGGCGGCCGAGGCCGTCCAGGCGGTGCACGACGCGTTCGAGCTGTTCCGCACCGCCCGGCCGCGCCCCATCCACATCGAGATCCCGCTGGACGTGCTGGAGGGCCCCGCCCGGGTGCCCTCGGCAGCCCGGGAGGCGCGGCCGACGCCGCCCCCGGCGGCCGGCGACCCGGACGCGGTGGCCCGTGCCGCAGCTCTGCTCGCCACCGCCGCGAACCCGGTGGTCATCGCCGGCGGAGGAGCGACCCGCGCCACCGCCGAGGTCACCGCGCTCGCTGAGCGACTGCGCGCGCCCGTGCTGACGACGCTCAACGGCAAGGGCACGGTGGACGAGCGCCATGCGCTGTCGCTGGGCGCGAACCTGCGCCTGCCCGCCCCACGGGCCGTGGCCGAGGCGTCCGATGTCCTCCTCGTGTTGGGGTCCAAGCTCGGTGAAGCCGAGCTGTGGGTGCCGGCACTGCGGCCCGGGGGCCGGGTCGTGCGCGTGGACGTCTCGGCGGACCAGCTCCAGAAGAACCTCGCCGCCGACGTGGCGGTGCAGGGAGACGTCGCGGCTGTCGTCACCGCCCTCCTGTCGGCGCTGCCGGACCGCGGCGGGGCGGCGACGCCCGACCTGAGCACGGCGCGGGCCGAGACCGCCGCGCAGATCGTCGAGGCGCTGCCGGCGACCGTGGAACTGGGGGCACGGATCGTCGAGGCGCTGCCTGACGACGCGATCGTCGCGGGCGACTCGTCCCAGATCGTCTACCTGGCCGTCGCGAACCAGCTGCGGCAGGCCCGGCCGCACTCGATGCTCTACATGCCCACCTACGCGACGCTCGGGTACGGGCTGCCCGCGGCGATCGGCGCGCGCGTGGCCGACCCGACGCGCCCCGTGGTCACCGTGACCGGCGACGGCGCCCTCATGTTCTGCGTGAACGAACTCGCGACCGCCGTCGAGCAGCGACTGGACCTGACGGTCGTGTGCGTCGACAACGGCGGGTACGCCGAGATCAAGCAGAACGAACGGGACCGGGGCATCCCTCCCATCGGCGTCGACCTCGTCCAACCCGACTGGGCGGCGCTGGCCACGGCGTTCGGCGCGAGGGGCACCCGGGTCGAGTCCGGTGCCGACGTGGGTGCGGCGATCCGCGCCGCCGTCGAGGCGGGCGGGGTGCACCTCGTCCACGTCCGTCAGGAGGCCTGAGCACCGCGAGCACGTCCGTGAGGCAGCGACCCCACGAACCCCGCGGACGCCGCGCCCCGACCCGGCCGGAGGGCCCGGCGCCCTCGACGGCCCCGGGCGGCCCTCCCGCGGGGCGGGGGTTCGGCGCGTCCCCGTGCGGGCACGGCGCCGACCGGGTCGAGCGACGGCGGGGAACGGAGCGAGCCGCCCCGTGCCGCCCCGGCGCCCGGTCGCTCAGCAGCCGCAGCTCGCCCGGCGGGCCACCGACACCGGCAGCACCAGCGAGACCGGCTCGCCGGGCACCAGTTCGGGCACGTCCGGCATCCGCTCGGCGCCGTTGCCGCCGCCCAACCGGCGCACCAGCAGTTCCACCGCGACCTCGCCCATCCGTCGCATCGGCTGGCGGACGGTGGTGAGCGCGGGCCGCACCAACCGGCTGAGCGCGATGCCGTCGAAGCCGACCACCGCGATGTCTGCGGGCACCCGCAGCCCCCGGCGCTCCAGGGCGTGCAGGGCGCCCACGGCCATCTGGTCGTTGGCGAACAGCAGCCCCTGCGGGGGCGGTTCGCCGGCCGCCGCAGCCCGGTCCACCAGGGCGTCCGCGGCCCGGGCGCCTTCCGCCCGGGTCATCATCGGCGCCCGTAGATCGGGTGCGTCGGGCACCGGGAGGCCGGCCGCGGCGCACGCGGCCCGGTAGCCGCGGAAGCGGGCCGCGACGTCCGGGGAGTCCTCGGCGGCGCCGACGAACGCGAGCCGGGTCAGCCCGTGGTCCACCACGAGGTGCCGGGCGAGCGCCCGCTCGCCGTCCTCGTTGGCCGCCTCGACGTGGTCGAGGTGGTCCAACTGCTCGGACTCCCGGGGCCCGGCCAGCATCACCACCGGCAGCCGCCGGGAGATGACCTCCAGGTCCTCGGTGGGCACCGTGCGCGCGAGCACCGCGAAGCCGTCCACCCGTCCGGCGACCTTGGCCACCCAGCTCTCCGGGCCGCCCTTCAGCGAGGCCGCGATCAGCAGGGCGTACCCGTGGCGGCGGGCCGCCCGTTCCATGCCCCGGATGATCTGGTCGGAGTACAGCATGGCGGCGTCGTCCTCGTCGGACCCGTCCGCCTCGTGCTCCGCCTCCGGGTCCGAGTAGTCCGGGAAGCACAGGCCCAGCACGCCCGTGGAGCGGCTGGCCAGCCCCCGCGCACTGCCGCTGGGCACGTAGCCCAGCTCCCGTGCGGCGGCGAGCACCCGGTCGCGCGTCTGCTGCCGTACGGAGTCGGGGGTGCGGTACACCCGCGACACCGTCGCGATGGACACCCCGGACCGCTCCGCGACGTCGTACACCGTGGGGGCTGTGCTCACCCGACCGACCGCCTGCCTGTTCGTTGACCGTGACCGCCCGCCGGGTGCGCGCACGCCCGCGGCAACGGAATGAAAGCGCATTCACAGTAGGTCGCGGAGCACGGCGGGGGCAAGACGGTACCGCCCGCGCCGTCGTGCGCGGGGGCACGACGGCGCGGGACGGAGGAGGTTCAGCGCCCCCGGCGGCGGATCTTGTCGCCGAGCCAGACCAACGGGTCGTACTTCCGGTCGGCGACGCGTTCCTTCAGCGGGATGAGCGCGTTGTCGGTGATGCGGATGCCCTCCGGGCAGACCTCGGTGCAGCACTTGGTGATGTTGCAGTACCCGAGCCCGTGCTCGTCCTGGGCGGTGGCCTTGCGGTCGAGGCCCGAGGCGGCGGCGTCGTCCAGCGGGTGCATGTCGAGTTCGGCGACCCGCATCAGGAACCGGGGGCCCGCGAAGGCCGTCTTGTTCTCCTCGTGGTCCCGCACCACGTGGCAGGTGTCCTGGCACAGGAAGCACTCGATGCACTTGCGGAACTCCTGCGAGCGGTCCACGTCCTCCTGCTGCATCCGGTACTCGCCGGGCGCGAGGTCCGGCGGGGGGACGAAGGCCGGGACCTCGCGGGCCTTGGCGTAGTTGAAGCCCACGTCGGTCACCAGGTCGCGGACCACGGGGAAGGCGCGGAGCGGGGTCACCGTGACGGTCTCGGCGGGGTCGAAGACCGACATCCGGGTCATGCACAGCAACCGGGGCCGCCCGTTGATCTCCGCGCTGCACGAACCGCACTTGCCGGCCTTGCAGTTCCAGCGCACCGCGAGGTCGGGCGCCTGGGTGGCCTGGAGCCGGTGGATGATGTCGAGGACCACCTCCCCCTCGTTCACCTCCACCCGGAAGTCGCCCAGTGCACCGCCCCTGGCGTCCCCGCGCCAGATCCGGAAGTGCGCCTCGTAGCTGGTGGATGCGGAGGTCGTCACTCGTACAACTCCTCTTCGGCGAGGTACTTGACCAGCTCCTCCTTGTCGAAGAGGGCCAGTAGGTCGGAGCGGACGGGCTCGGTCTCGACCCGGGTGAGGGCGATCCCGGGGGCGCCCGGGTCACCGTCCTCGGGCGCCGGGGCCAGCGCGCAGAGCAGGTTCACCCGGCGCCAGGCCCGGTCCATCTCCGGCCGGTCCTCGCGGGTGTGGCCGCCGCGGCTCTCCGTGCGCTCCAGCGCCGCCCGGGCCACGCACTCGCTGACCAGCAGCATGTTCCGCAGGTCGAGGGCGAGGTGCCAGCCCGGGTTGAACTGCCGGTGCCCCTCGACGGCGACCTGCCCGGCACGCCGCCGCAGCACGGCGAGGCGTTCCAGGGCCTCGGCCATCTCGCTCTCCCGCCGGATGATGCCCACCAGGTCGTTCATCGTCTGCTGGAGCTCCTGGTGCAGGGCGTACGGGTTCTCCGGGGCCGCCCCGGGGCGGGACCCGTCCTCGGGGACGGCGCCGAAGGGGCGCAGCGCCTCCGCACCGGCCCGGTCGACCGCCTCCGCGGAGGGGACCGGGCGGTCCTCCTCGGCCAGCCCGGCCGCGTACCGGGCCGCGTGCAGCCCGGCCCGGCGGCCGAACACCAGCAGGTCGGAGAGCGAGTTGCCGCCGAGCCGGTTGGAGCCGTGCATCCCGCCGGCGACCTCGCCCGCGGCGAACAGCCCGGGCACCCCGCGGGCCGCGGCGGTGTCCGAGTCGACGGCGACCCCGCCCATCACGTAGTGGCAGGTGGGCCCGACCTCCATGGCCTCGGCGGTGATGTCCACGTCCGCGAGTTCCTTGAACTGGTGGTACATGGAGGGCAGTCGACGTTTGATCACCTCCGGGGACATCCGGGTGGACACGTCGAGGAACACCCCGCCGTGCGGGGAGCCGCGACCGGCCTTGACCTCGGAGTTGATCGCCCGGGCGACCTCGTCGCGGGGGAGCAGCTCCGGGGGGCGGCGGTGGTGGTCGGGGTCCTCGTACCAGCCGTCCGCCTCCTCCTCGGTGCGGGCGTACTTGTCCTTGAAGACCTCGGGCACGTAGTCGAACATGAACCGTTCGCCGCGCGCGTTGCGCAGCACCCCGCCGTCGCCGCGGACCGACTCGGTGACCAGGATGCCCTTCACCGAGGGCGGCCAGACCATGCCGGTCGGGTGGAACTGCACGAACTCCATGTTCAGCAGCGGCGCCCCGGCCAGCAGCGCCAGCGCGTGCCCGTCGCCGGTGTACTCCCAGGAGTTGGAGGTCACCTTGAAGGACTTGCCGATGCCGCCGGTGGCGAGGACCACCGCGGGGGCCTCGACGACGAAGAAGCGGCCGGTCTCGCGTTCGTAGCAGAACACGCCCGCCACCCGCCCGTCCGGGGCCTTGAGGATGCGGGTGACCGTGCACTCCTGGAAGACCTTCAGGGTGCCCTCGTGGTCGCCGGACTCCTTCGCCGCCTCCTGCTGGAGGGAGACCACCTTCTGCTGGAGGGTGCGGATCAGCTCCAGCCCGGTGCGGTCGCCGACGTGCGCCAGGCGCGGGTACTCGTGGCCGCCGAAGTTCCGCTGCGAGATGCGGCCGTCGCCGGTGCGGTCGAAGAGCGCGCCCCAGGTCTCCAGCTCCCACACCCGCTCGGGCGCCTCGCGGGCGTGCAGCTCGGCCATCCGCCACTGGTTGAGGAACTTGCCGCCGCGCATGGTGTCGCGGAAGTGGACCCGCCAGCCGTCGCCCGCGTTGACGTTGCCCATCGCCGCGGCGATGCCGCCCTCGGCCATCACGGTGTGCGCCTTGCCGAACAGGGACTTGCAGATCACCGCGGTGCGCAGGCCCTGGGCGGCGGACTCGATCGCCGCCCGCAGCCCGGCGCCGCCGGCGCCGACCACGACGACGTCCCACTGCTGTCGTTCCACCATCAGAAGAACCTCGGATCGTCGAACGCACCGCTGGCCAGGAGGTACACGTAGAAGTCGGCGAGTCCCACGCTCAGCAGGGACGCCCAGGCGAGCTGCATGTGGCGCGCGTTGAGCTTGCCGACCCAGCCCCACAGCCGGTAGCGGACGGGGTGGCGGGAGAAGTGCTTGAGCCGTCCGCCCACGACGTGGCGGCAGGAGTGGCAGGAGAGGGTGTACGCCCAGATCAACACGATGTTGACGAGGAAGACGAGGCTGCCCAGGCCCATGTGGCCCCAGGCGTACTCCGCGTTCCGGAAGGTGAGCACCGTGTCCCAGGTGAGCAGGACCGCCACCAGCAGCGCCGCGTAGAAGAAGTAGCGGTGCAGGTTCTGGAGGACCAGGGGGAAGCGGCTCTCCCCGGTGTACCTGCGGTGTGGCTCGGCCACCGCGCAGGCGGGCGGCGAGGCCCAGAAGCCCCGGTAGTACGCCTTGCGGTAGTAGTAGCAGGTGAGCCGGAAGCCCAACGGGAAGACGAGCACGATCAGTGCGGGGGAGAGGCCCCACCAGCCGCCCACCAGCTCCCAGTTGGGCCCGCCGCGCATGGGGGCGCAGTTCTCGGCCAGGCAGGGGGAGTAGAACGGGGAGACGTAGGGGGCGGCGTAGTAGTCGGTGTTCGCGAACGCCCGCCACGTCGAGTAGACGATGAAGGCGAGCAGCCCGGCCGCGGTCGCCGCGGACGGGAGCCACCAGCGGTCGGTGCGCAGGTGCGGGGCGTCGATGGCGGCGCGGTCGGAGGTGCGGACGCCGCCGGGCGGGGCGGGGGGTCGGGTGCCAGGGGCCAACGGGACTCCACTCGGTCGGGACTCGGGCCGGGGTCGGGCCCTCCGGCCGCGGGGGCGACTCAGGGGGCGTGACGGTGCAGCGCGCCGAGTCCCTCGTCGTCCGCATCCGTCCACAGGGAGCTGTCGTACGGGGTGTCGGGAACCCATACGACCTCGTCCGGCCGGGGGGCCGGTTGGTGCCGGGGGGCGGGGCTCGGGTGCGCACCCCGCGGGGTGCCCGGTTCCTCGCCCGACGCGGGCCTCCCGTGCAGGAGGTCCACGCTCTGGTGCAGTTGAGCCAGGTCGGTACGGAGCCGTCGGATCTCCCTCACGTCGTGCCCGACGTGCTCGACGAGCCGGTCCACGGTGCGGGTGAGGTCGTCGATGCGATGTCGTACGGCGGTCAACTCGTCGTGGTGAGACAGGGCTTGCCCTCGCTTTCGAAGGAGCGGGCGGCAACGTCCGTGCGCCAGTGAGTGTTCCGTGTCACATCGAGAGTTGGGAAGACGCCGGTCGCGCTTTCTTGACACTGGCCGGTAGTCGTGGTGGGCGTGGGGTGAGAGGGGCCTCACATGCGCAGGTGACGGCCGGGGCGGGGCGTCGCCCGGTCGTGGCCCGTCCGGGCGGCCGTTGACCGGATCACTTCCGGTCAACCGGGAGCGGAGGTCGCCCGGCCGCCCCGCACCGGCCGCCGGCGGCGCCGGCGCACCCCTCGGCCCTCCCCGCGCGCCCCCGCGAGGACCGGACGGCCAGCCGGGTGAGGTTCACGGCCCCCGTCGCCGTGTCGCATCCGGGACCCGGTACGGGTCGGGTTCCGTGGGGCCGTAGATCAGATCACCACACATATCACCGCACGTGATCACACCGACCCCCTCCGCGAGGCCCGGCCCTCCGGGGCGGGCGACCCCGGAGGTACACGGATGTCCCACGACGGCCCCAGACTGCGCACGGTCCTGCGCTCGGTCGCCTTCCTGACCGCGGGCGCCCTCGCGCTCCCGGTGCTGACGGCGTGCGGATCGGACGAGGAGCACGGCCCCGCCCCCGCCGCGGCGCAGGACGTCGCGGCGGCCGAGCGCGCCCGGGTGGCGGACGGGGGCACCCTCACCTGGGCGGTCGACGCCTTCCCGGAGACCCTCAACGCCTTCCAGGCCGACGCCGGCCCCGCCACCGCCAAGGTGGCCCAGGCGACCCTGCCCTCGATGTTCCGGCTGGACGACCGGGGCCGCCCCGCCCGCAACGCCGACTACCTGGAGTCCGCGGAGGTCGTGGCCACCGCTCCCCAGCAGGTCGTCCTGTACAAGCTGAACCAGCAGGCCGTGTGGAGCGACGGCCGGGAGATCGGCGCCGACGACTTCGTGGCCCAGTGGCGCGCCCTGTCCGGCAAGGACAGCGCGTACTGGACCGCCCGCAACGCCGGGTACGAGCGCATCGGGAAGATCGAACGCGGGGCCAACAACCTGGAGGTCCGGGTCACCTTCGCCGAGCGCTACGCCGACTGGCGCTCCCTGTTCTCCCCGCTGTACCCGAAGGACGTCATGGGGTCGCCGGACGGCTTCAACGACGGAGCCCGCGGCAAGCTGAAGGTCTCCGCGGGCCCGTTCGCCGTGGACCGCGTCGACGGGAAGGCGGGCGAGGTCACCCTGCGGCGCAGCGCCCGCTGGTGGGGGCGGCCGGCGAAGCTGGACGCCGTCGTGCTGAAGGCCGTGCCGCGCGAGAAGCGGTCCGCCGCCCTCGCCGCCGGCACCGTGGACCTCGCCGAGGTCGCCCCCGGTGACGCCCGCCGCATCGGCCTCGCCGAACGGGACCGGGGCGGCTCGGGGCCGCTGGCCCACGGGCCGGGCGCGGCGACCGGCCCCGGCCAGGCGCTGCGCTCCTGGGCCATCGCCCACGGCGACGACGAGGAGGCCGCGGAGGCGGAGCAACTCGCCCGGGCCAAGGCCCGCAAGGCCGTCGAGAAGTACGCCGACGAGCAGGCGGGCCTGCGCAACTTCGTGGTCCGCAAGTCGCTGGAGCCCGCGTACACCCAACTCGCCCTGAACGGGTCGACCGGCCCCCTCGCCGACGAGCGGGTGCGCCGGGCGGTGGCCCGCGCCCTGGACCGGCAGGAACTGGCGTCGGTGGTGCTGACCCCGCTCGGACTCCCCGCCGAGCCGGTCGGCAGCCACCTGGCGCTCGCCGGTCAGGACGCGTACGCCGACAACAGCGGGGCGCTCGGCGCGCAGGACGCCGCCGAGGCCCGGGCCCTGCTGGCCGACGCGGGCTGGGTGCCGGGCGCCGCGCCCAAGGACACCGGGGACGAACAGGACGCCAAGGACGCCAAGGACGCCGCCAAGGACGCCGCGAAGGAGAAGGAGGCGGACGCCGACGCGGGGAAGGACGACGACGGAACGTACATCGTCGGCCGGGACGACCAGAAGCCCGGTGACCGCGCCCCCGGGGCGACGGGGCCCCTGAGGGCCCCCGGGACGGTGAGCACGGTCCTCGCCGCGGTCTCCGGCGCGGTCGCGCACCCGTGGTCCGCGGTGGAGCGGCAGGCCGAGCGGATCGCGCTCACCGCGGAGGAGGGCGGCGACCAGGCGCGTCGCCAGCAGGTGGGGCAGGGCGGAGCGCCCGGGGCGTACGCCCCGAAGGGCACTGCCGCGCCGGGCGCCCCCGCCCCCGGGGCCACCTCGGCGGCCGGCCCGGCGGCCGCGCCGCTCGCCAAGGACGGCAAGCCGCTGGCCCTGCGGTTCGTGCTGCCGTCCGGACCGGGGTCGGAGGCGCTGCGGACGGTCGGCGAACGGATCTCCCGGATGCTGGAGGGCATCGGCATCCGCACCGAGACCACCAAGGTCGCGGACGACAGCTACTTCCGCGACCACGTGGCCGCCGGCGGCTACGACCTCGCCCTCTACTCCTGGCCGGCCACCGCCTACCCCGCCACCGACGCCCGCCCCGTCTACGCCAAGCCCGTGCCGGCGGCCGACGGCACGCTCAACGTGGAGCAGAACTACACCCGGGTGGGCACCGACCAGATCGACCAGATGTTCGACCGGGCGGCCGCCGAGCTGAACGAGAAGGAGGCCCGGGAGCTGATCCGCCAGACGGACGCCCGGATCTGGGCCGCCGCCGGCTCCATCCCCCTCTACCAGCGCCCCGAACTGGTCGCCGTCCGCCGCAACCTGGTCAACGCCGGCGCCTTCGGCTTCGAGACGCCCCGCTTCGAGGACATCGGCTTCGCCAAGCCGCCGGCCGGTCCGACCCGGCAGCCCTGACGCCGGTGGTTCCGGGCCGGCCGGCGACCCGGCCGGCCCGGAACCTCAGATGATCCTCAAATCCCTTGCCGCGCCCCGGGCGCGACCTGCACTGTCTGACCATCCCATTGGCCCCGGATGCTCCCGGATCGCCGGTGGTAACCCCCTGTGCCAGCGGATTACCCCCAGATCCGCTTCCCCGCTCCGCGGGGCGGGCGGCCCCGTCCCCCACGCACTCCGCGGAGGCCGCCCCCCGCGGAGCCACGTACGATGGGGTATGGCCGTGGCGTGTCAAGCCCGGCAGGGCGCCGTACAACAGTCGTACGCGCAGCCGTCCACTCACCCCGGGAGAAGCGCCGCACTATGGCTGTGACCTCTACGCGTCACGACGTCCGCAACGTCGCCATCGTCGCCCACGTCGACCACGGCAAGACCACCCTGGTCGACGCCATGCTGAAGCAGGCGGGCGCGTTCGCCGCCCACCAGCAGGTCGACGACCGCGTCATGGACTCGAACGACCTGGAGCGTGAGAAGGGCATCACGATCCTCGCCAAGAACACGGCGGTGAAGTACCACCCCAAGGACGGCGGCGAGCCGATCACCATCAACATCATCGACACCCCCGGCCACGCCGACTTCGGTGGCGAGGTCGAGCGCGGCCTGTCGATGGTCGACGCGGTCGTCCTGCTGGTCGACGCGTCCGAGGGCCCCCTCCCGCAGACCCGGTTCGTGCTGCGCAAGGCGCTCAGCGCCCGGCTGCCGGTGATCCTGTGCATCAACAAGACGGACCGGCCCGACTCGCGCATCGACGAGGTCGTCAACGAGACGTACGACCTCTTCCTCGACCTCGACGCCGACGAGGACCAGATCGAGTTCCCGATCGTCTACGCCTGCGCCCGGGACGGCATCGCCTCGCTGACCAAGCCGGAGAACGGCACGGTCCCCTCGGACAGCACCAGCCTGGAACCGTTCTTCTCCACCCTCCTGGAGACCGTGCCGGCCCCCTCGTTCGAGGAGGACGCCCCGCTCCAGGCCCACGTCACCAACCTGGACGCGGACAACTTCCTGGGCCGCATCGCCCTGCTGCGCGTCGCCCAGGGCGAGCTGCGCAAGGGCCAGACGGTCGCCTGGATCAAGCGCGACGGTTCGGTCTCCAACGTCCGCATCAGCGAGCTGCTGATGACCGAGGCGCTGACCCGCAAGCCCGCGGAGGTGGCCGGCCCCGGCGACATCTGCGCGGTCGCGGGCATCCCGGAGATCATGATCGGCGAGACCCTGGCCGACCCGGAGAACCCGGTGGCGCTGCCGCTGATCACGGTGGACGAGCCCGCGATCTCGATGACCATCGGCACCAACACCTCGCCGCTGGTCGGCCGGGGCGCGACCGGCAAGGGCGCGTCCACCTCCTCGGTCAAGGACCGCAAGGTCACCGCCCGGCTGGTCAAGGACCGCCTGGAGCGCGAGCTGATCGGCAACGTCAGCCTCCGGGTGCTGCCCACCGAGCGTCCGGACGCCTGGGAGGTGCAGGGCCGCGGCGAGTTGGCGCTGGCGATCCTGGTGGAGACCATGCGCCGGGAGGGCTTCGAGCTGACGATCGGCAAGCCGCAGGTCGTCACCAAGGAGGTCGACGGCAAGGTCCACGAGCCGATCGAGCGCATCACCATCGACGTGCCCGAGGAGCACATGGGCGCGGTCACGCAGCTCATGGGCACCCGCAAGGGCCGGATGGACAACATGTCCAACCACGGCTCCGGCTGGGTCCGCATGGAGTTCATCGTGCCCTCCCGCGGCCTCATCGGCTTCCGCACCGAGTTCCTGACCAACACCCGCGGCACCGGCATCGCCCACTCCATCCACGAGGGCCACGAGCCCTGGTTCGGCGAGCTGAAGACCCGCAACAACGGTTCGCTGGTCGCGGACCGCTCCGGTGCGGTGACCGCCTTCGCGATGACCAACCTCCAGGAGCGCGGCGTGCTGTTCGTCGAGCCCGGCACCGAGGTGTACGAGGGCATGATCGTCGGCGAGAACTCCCGCGCCGACGACATGGACGTCAACATCACCAAGGAGAAGAAGCTCACCAACATGCGGTCGTCCACGGCCGACGTGTCCGAGTCGATCGTCCCGCCGCGCAAGCTCTCCCTGGAGCAGTCCCTGGAGTTCTGCCGCGACGACGAGTGCGTGGAGGTGACCCCGGAGGCGGTGCGCATCCGCAAGGTCAACCTGGACGCACGGGAGCGCGCCCGCGCCGCCAGCCGGGCGAAGCACTCCTGAGCCACCCCGCCGGGCCCGGGACGGGCCCGGCGGAACCGGACCGGCCCCCGTCGCACGCGACGGGGGCCGGTTTGCTGTGGGTGACGGACTGCTGACCCGCCGGTCAGCACCGCAGTGGGGTCCCGGGGACACCCTCGTCGCCCCAACGCCCGCGGAACCGGACGGAGTTGCAGCCGGAAGGGGTCGGATTCCGGACCCGAGTCGACTCGGCGTGTGTGCCGGAGGGCGGGCGGGGTACGGTTCTACGCGCGGGGACCGCGGCCCCACGCCCGTCCCGAGAGGGGCTGTTGGCTATGTCACGCGCGGCCCGATCACGCAACTGACTTTCCCCCCGATGCTGTCCGAAATGCGGACAGGATTGACCGATAGATATGTAACACGTCCGTTTCGCGGCCATCTATATCGGATCGGTTTGTCCGGATTTTGGGAGAAGTAGCCATCAGGTGTGATCTAACCGAGACCAAAAGGGTGTGGTCGGGCCGGACCCCATGGCTAATAGTTGACCGCGTAGAGCTCGGGTCAATGGGTCATGCGCTGTGGGGAGCGCCGACTCACGAGCACACTGGGGCACACGATCATCGCCGTCAGGGGTGTCGGCGTGGTCGGAGGTGCCCCCTTTCGCAGTGATCAAGTGGACTCATGAGGAGGAACCCATGCGCGGTGCCAAGAGCGCCAAGTGGGTCGCCATAGCAGCGGTTGTGGCGCTGGGTGCTACCGCCTGTGGCGGCGGCGAGAGCGGCGACAAGGGCGGCGACAAGAGCGGCGCCGTCGACCCGAACGGCAAGTTCTCCGTCGAGGTGGGCGAGCCGGAGAACCCGCTCCAGCCGGCCAACACCATGGAGTCCAACGGCAGCATCGTGACCCGCGCGCTGTTCTCGCAGCTCGTGAACTACGACGCCAAGGGCAACATCAAGATGGTCAACGCCGAGTCGGTGGAGACCAAGGACAACAAGACCTACACGGTCAAGCTCAAGGCCGGCTGGAAGTTCCACGACGGCACCCCCGTCACCGCCGACTCCTACGTCAAGGCGTGGAACTGGGCCGCGGACCCGAAGAACAAGCAGACCAACGGGTCCTGGTTCGCGGACATCGAGGGCTACGACAAGGTCTCGACCTCGAAGGCCAAGGAGATGACGGGCCTGAAGGTGGTCGACGAGACCTCCTTCACCATCAAGCTCACCACCCCGCTCCCGTACTACGTGTACAAGCTGGGCTACGAGGTCTTCTCGCCGCTGCCCGAGTCCTTCTACGCGGACCCGGCCGCCGCGGGCCAGAAGCCGGTCGGCAACGGCCCCTACAAGTTCGTCAGCTGGCAGCACAAGAAGCAGATCGAGGTCGCCCGCAACGACGACTACCAGGGCGAGGACAAGGCCAAGAACGGTGGTGTGCTCTTCAAGAACTACACCAACCTGGAGACGGCCTACGAGGACCTGAAGTCGGGCAACGTCGACGTCCTGCGTCAGATCGCCCCGAAGGACCTGCCGGTCTACAAGCAGGACCTCGGTGACCGCGCGGTCGACGGAGCCAACTCGGCGATCCAGACCATCGCGCCGGCGTTCTACACCAAGCAGTTCAAGGACATCGACCCCAAGGTCGTCCAGGGCCTGTCGATGGCGATCGACCGCGAGACCATCACCAAGACGGTCCTCCGCGACACCCGTGAGCCCGCCACCGGCTGGGTCGCCCAGGGCGTGCTCGGCTACCAGCCCAACGCGGCCGGCGACGTCGTGAAGTACGACCCGGCGAAGGCCAAGGCGCTCATCGAGGAGGGCGGCGGCGTTCCCGGCAACGCGGTCGTCATCCAGTTCAACGCCGACGGCGGCCACAAGCAGTGGGTCGAGGCGGTCTGCAACTCGATCACCAACGCCACCGGCGTGAAGTGCACCACCGACTCCAAGCCCGACTTCCAGGCCGACCTCAAGGCCCGTGAGGCCGAGGAGGTCAAGTCCCTGTACCGCAGTGGCTGGAACCTGGACTTCCCGATGAACGCCAACTTCATCCGGGACCTCTTCGGCACCACCTCCTCCGGCAACCAGAGCGGCTTCTCCAACAAGGAGATCGACCGCCTGATCAAGGAGGCCGACGGCGCCAAGACGCTGGAGGAGTCCACCAAGCTGTACCAGGAGCTGGAGAAGAAGCTCCCCGAGTACATGCCGAGCATCCCGCTCTGGTACTACAAGGTCAACGCGGGCTACTCGGAGAACGTCACCGGTGTCGCGTACAACCAGAAGGGCGACCCCGTCCTGACGGGCGTCCAGGTCAAGAAGTAAATCGCAAACAGCCCGTAACCCCAGGGACCGGCCCGAGCAGGGCCGGTCCCGCCGGGACGGACGCGCGGTCGGGGGGCCCTTTCCCCGCGAACTCCAGCAGGTTCGCGGGGGAAGGGCCCGTACGGCTGCCGCTGTGACTGACATGGAGGCACGATGGGGCGTTATGTCGCACGACGACTGCTCCAGATGATCCCGGTGTTCATCGGGACGACCCTGCTGATCTTCCTCATGGTCTACGCCCTGCCCGGTGACCCCGTGCGTGGGCTGTTCGGCGACAAGGGCGGCAACGAGGCCACGATCGCCGCCCTGAGGAAGGAGTACGGGCTGGACCAACCGATCATGGTCCAGTACTTCAACTACATGAAGGACATGGTCCTTCACTTCGACTTCGGCACGCAGATCGCCAGCGGCCGTCCGGTGACCGACATCCTGGGCGAGGCGTTCCCCGTGACGGTGCGCCTGGCGCTCGTCGCGTTCGCCATCGAGGTCGTCCTCGGCATCGGCCTCGGCATCGCCGCGGGCCTGCGGGCCGGCAAGGCCGCCGACACCCTGATCCTGGTGTTCACGCTGCTGCTGATCTCGGTCCCGGCGTTCGTGCTCGGCTTCATCTTCAAGACGGTGTTCGCCTTCCAACTCGGCTGGCTGGAACCCAACGTCACCGACTCCACGAACCTCGGCGAACTCTTCATGCCCGCCTGCGTGTTGGCCGCGCTCTCCCTCGCCTACGTGGGACGCCTCACGCGCACCTCCATCGCGGAGAACCTGCGCGCCGACTACATCCGCACCGCGGTGGCCAAGGGCCTGCCCAAGCGCCGGGTGGTCGGGGTGCACCTGATGCGCAACTCGCTGATCCCCGTGGTCACCTTCCTCGGCACCGACATCGGCGCCCTGATGGGCGGCGCGGTCGTCACCGAGGGCCTCTTCAACATCCAGGGCGTCGGCGGCACCATCTTCGAGTCCATCCAGCGCCGCGAGGGCACGACCCTGGTCGGCCTGGTGACCATCCTGGTCCTCGTCTACCTCGCCGCCAGCCTGATCGTCGACCTGCTCTACGCGGTCCTGGACCCGAGGATTCGCTATGCCTGACCTGACCAAGACGGCGGCCGACGCGGCCGCCGAGAGCACGGTGCCGCAGCCGGACCCGGCTCCGGAGCCGAAGTCGGAGAAGGCGCGCAGCCTCTGGGGCGACGCCTGGCAGGACCTGCGGCGCCGACCGATCTTCATCGCCTCCTCGCTGATGATCCTGCTGCTGCTGGCGATCACCGCCTTCCCGGGGTGGTTCACCAGCGCCAGCCCCACGGTCGGCGACCTCCAGAACCACTTCCTCCAGAAGCCCGAGCTCGGCAAGGTCTTCTCCCCGGAGTGGCTGGGTTACGACGCTCAGGGCCGCAGCGTCTACGCCCGCGCCATCCACGGCACGCGCGCCTCGGTGCTCGTCGGACTCGGCACCACCGTGGTGGTGACCCTGGTCGGCGGTCTGATGGGCATGCTGGCCGGCTACTTCGGCGGGGTGATCGACGCGATCCTGTCGCGGATCACCGACATCTTCTTCGGCATCCCGTTCCTGCTCGGCGCGATGGTCGTCCTGAACTCCTTCACGGACCGCACCATCGTCATCGTCATCGGCGCCCTGGCGTTCCTCGGCTGGACCCAGACCGCGCGCGTCATGCGCGGCTCGGTGATCACGATCAAGCAGTCGGACTACGTCCAGGCGGCCAAGGCGCTCGGCGCGGGCACCCGGCGGATCCTCTTCCGCCACATCCTGCCCAACGCCGTGGCCCCCGTGATCGTCGTGGCGACGATCTCGCTGGGCGTCTACATCTCCGCGGAGGCGACGCTGTCGTACCTGGGACTCGGCCTGGCCGGCGTCTCCTGGGGCAACGACATCTCGGCGGCCGGAGACCAGATCCGCGTGGCACAGCACCTCCTGCTGTACCCGTCGCTCATGCTCAGCATCACGGTGCTGTCGTTCATCATGCTCGGCGAGGCCGTCCGCAACGCCCTCGACCCGAAGACGCGCTGAGGGAGGCGTACGTGACCACCATCGAGAAGACCGCACCGGTCCCGGGCCCCCGGGGCGCCGCGGACGACGACCTGCTGCTCGACGTGCGGGACCTGCACGTCGAGTTCCACACCCGGGACGGCGTGGTCAAGGCCGTCAACGGCGTGAACTACAGCGTGGCCGCCGGCGAGACGCTGGCCGTGCTGGGCGAGTCGGGGTCCGGGAAGTCGGTGACCGCGCAGGCGATCATGGGCATCCTGGACATGCCCCCGGCGAAGATCCCGCAGGGCGAGATCCGCTTCCGCGGCCAGGACATGCTGACCATGTCCGCCGAGGAGCGCCGCAAGATCCGCGGCCGGAAGATCGCCATGATCTTCCAGGACGCCCTGTCCTCGCTGAACCCGGTGCTGAGCGTGGGCTACCAGCTCGGCGAGATGTTCCGGGTGCACCAGGGGCTCTCCAAGAAGGAGGCCAAGGCCAAGGCCATCGAGCTGATGGACCGGGTGAAGATCCCGGCCGCGTCCTCCCGGGTGTCGGACTACCCGCACCAGTTCTCGGGCGGCATGCGGCAGCGCATCATGATCGCGATGGCGCTGGCCCTGGAGCCGGACCTGATCATCGCGGACGAGCCGACCACGGCGCTGGACGTGACGGTGCAGGCCCAGGTGATGGACCTGCTCGCGGAGCTCCAGCGCGAGTTCAACATGGGCCTGATCCTGATCACCCACGACCTGGGCGTGGTGGCGGACGTGGCGGACAAGATCGCGGTGATGTACGCCGGCCGCATCGTGGAGACCGCCCCCGTCCACGACATCTACAAGCGCCCCGCCCACCCCTACACCAAGGGGCTGCTGGAGTCGATCCCGCGCCTGGACCAGAAGGGCCAGGAACTCTTCGCGATCAAGGGCCTGCCGCCCAACCTGTTGCGGGTGCCGTCCGGTTGCGCCTTCAACCCGCGGTGCACGGCGGCGCAGGACGTCTGCCGTACGGACATCCCCGTGCTGCACCCGGTGACCGAACGGGACGGCGGCGAACTGCCCGGCCGCCGTTCGGCCTGCCACTTCTGGAAGGAGACGATCCATGGCTGAATCCCCGAAGCTCTCGAAGTCCGACGAGCCCCAGGGCACGGAGCCCACGCCGAACGTCTCCGACGTCGCGGTGGTCGAGGCCGCCTCCGAGGACGCGGCGGTCGCCGCCCTGGAGGCCCCGGTCGAGCGCGGTGAGCCGATCCTCCAGGTGCGCGGGCTGAAGAAGCACTTCCCGCTCACCCAGGGCATCCTGTTCAAGAAGCAGGTGGGTGCGGTCAAGGCGGTCGACGGCGTCGACTTCGACCTGTACCAGGGCGAGACGCTGGGCATCGTGGGCGAGTCCGGCTGCGGCAAGTCCACCGTCGCCAAGCTGCTGATGAACCTGGAGCGGGCCACCGCGGGCGAGGTCTTCTACAAGGGCCAGGACATCACCAAGCTGTCCGGGCGGGCGTTGAAGGCGGTGCGGCGGAACATCCAGATGGTGTTCCAGGACCCGTACACCTCGTTGAACCCGCGGATGACGGTCGGTGACATCATCGGGGAGCCGTTCGACATCCATCCGGAGGTGGCGCCGAAGGGCGACCGCCGTCGCCGGGTCCAGGAACTGTTGGACGTGGTCGGCCTCAACCCGGAGTACATCAACCGGTACCCGCACCAGTTCTCCGGCGGTCAGCGCCAGCGCATCGGCATCGCCCGCGGCCTCGCCCTCAACCCCGAGATCATCATCTGCGACGAGCCGGTGTCGGCGCTGGACGTGTCGGTCCAGGCGCAGGTCATCAACCTGATGGAGAAGCTCCAGGACGAGTTCAACCTGTCCTACATCTTCATCGCGCACGACCTGTCGATCGTCCGGCACATCTCCGACCGGGTCGGCGTGATGTACCTCGGCAAGATCGCGGAGATCGGTACCGACACCGAGATCTACGACCACCCGACCCACCCTTACACCCAGGCCCTGCTCTCCGCCGTCCCGGTCCCCGACCCGGACGCACGGGAGCGTCGGGAGCGCATCATCCTCACCGGTGACGTGCCCTCGCCGGCCAACCCGCCCTCCGGTTGCCGCTTCCGCACCCGCTGCTGGAAGGCCCAGGACCGCTGCGCGGAGGAGGTGCCGGTGCTGGCGATCCCCGAGCGGTTCCAGGGCACGGACAGCTTCGCCGCACACGAGTCCGCGTGCCACTTCGCGGAGGAGAAGGACGTGGTCCACGCCGGCTGACGCCGCCGTCCCGCGACCGACCGCCATCGGCCCGCACCGCCCCGGAGGGGGTGGTGCGGGCCGACGGCGTTCCGTCGGACGTCCGTCCGGTCCCCCGACACCGCCGGTCCCCGGGCAGGGGCGCGGACGAGGTCGCGGGGGAGCGCCGCGCACGGCGATCGGCGGAACCCACCCGATCCGCTTCCCCCGCGTAACCTTCCCCGCCGCCCGGGCGTGCTTATGGCAGGACGGCGGCAGGGCCGTCCGTGCAGGAGGGACGGGGGGCGACCATGGCGACGAGTTCCGCCGCGTCGGAGGACTTCGACGCGTTCTACGCCGCCACCGTGAAGCGCCTGGTGGCCACGGTCTACGTGGTGACGGGCGATCTGGCGGAGGCGGAGGACGCGGTGCAGGAGGCGTACGTCAGGGCGTGGCAGCGCTGGTCGAGGCTGACGCGGAGCGGGGACCCGCTGCCGTGGGTGCGCCGGGTGGCGATCCGACTGGCGATCAGCGCCTGGCGCAGGACGCGCGGTCGCATACTGGCCCACTTCCGCCACGGTCCGCCGAGGGACGCGCCGGAGCCGACGGAGGACCGGGTCGCCCTGGTGGCCGCCCTACGGGAGCTGACTCCGCAACAGCGACGCGTCGTGGTGCTCCACCACCTCCTGGACCTCCCCGTGGCAGAGATCGCCAGCGAGACGGGGGCGTCGAGCGGCGCGGTGCGCACCATGCTCAGCCGCGCCCGCAGAACCCTCGGCGAACACCTCACCGACAAGGAAGCGGAGGCCGTGATGAGCAGTGGGCTGTTGGGCGTCGGGGGTGCCCCGCGATGACCAGACTGGAAGAGCTCCTGGAGGACACGATCGTCCGGATGCCCGACCCGCGGGAACTCCGGGCACGGGCGGCGCGTCGGCGGACCCGGAGGGTGGTGGGCAGCAGCACCCTCGCGGCGGCGGTCGCCGGATTCGCCTTCTGGGCCTACCAGCCCGGGGAGGAGGTCCGGGAAGTCGAGGCGGCGGCGCAGAGCGCGGCCTCGCCCGAGGACATCGTGCAGCCGGCGGGCATACCCATGATCGAGGTGGTCGAGCCCCCGGGAAAGCAGGCGTCCTCGCGACGACTGCCGACGATGCGCCTGTCCAGCATGTCCGATCTGTGGCCCTCGATGGAGTGCGAGCAACCGCAAGGCCGCCCCGGCCCCCCGCGGCACCACTCCTTCGCCCACGGCGACGAATCCGAGGACGGTTCGTCCACCCTGACGCGCGTGGCCCACTACGCCACCGACCGGCAGGCGAAGGAGGACCTGAAGGATCTCCAACGGGTGTTGGCGGCGTGCGGGCTCAAGGCCCGGGACATGGCCGTCGACCGCCCTCCCTTCGCCTGGTACGAGGGGCGGGACGCGCACGGGCAGAAGGTGACCGTCCTCGTCCAACCCGGTAAGGACTGGTTGACGCTCACCGAGACCGTTGCGCCCGGGCCGCCGTAGCCGGGCGGACGTCGTCGGGGCCCATCGGGGGGTGGGCTCCGACGTCCCGCACGCCGCACGACGTTCCGGGTGGCGTCCTCACTGCGGATCGTGCGGGCGTCCGGCGGTCGGCGGCTGCTCCAAGAGACAGGACGTGGAGACGAGGGCCCGGGCGGCGGCCACGAAGTACTCTTCGTCGGCGTCCGGGGCGAGCCCGAGGACGACCCCTTGGCGGAGGCTGACGAAGAGCGCCCGAAGCGCGGTCACCAGACGCCGGGCCTGAGCGTGCGTCACCGTGCCGTCGGTGTGCGCGCGACCGGTGAACAAGGAGGTCAGCTGTCCTTCCTGGGCCCGGATGGACGCTGCGAGTTGAGAGCCCAGTTCGGGGTCGTGCACGGCCATGTCCACGAGGGTGATCTGAAGGGACACCTCGGACCGCCCGCTCGGTGCCGCAGCGCTGCGCCAGGAGGAACGGGCGAAGGCGCCCACGGCCTCCCCGAGGTCCATCTCGGCGGTGACCGCCCGGTGGATCTCCTCGTAGTGCGGCTTCAGATGGTCGGCGGCGAGGGCCACCACCAGTCCGCTCTTGCTACCGAACAGCGAGTAGACAGCGCCCGTGGTCACCCCCGCCCGCTCGACGATCTCTTCCAGCTTCGCCCGGTATCCGTCCCGGGAGACCACTTCGAAGGCGGCGTCCAACAACGCCCGGCGATTGCGTTCCCTGGCTTCGACCCTCGTCATTCGCATAATTTCATTATGCTCGTAACGAGATTACGGGAAGTCGAGCGTCGAGTGCCGGGGAGGGCTTCATGGCGCGGGTACGGGGTGCGGGAGGGGGGTCGCGGGGGCTCCTGGCGGGGGCCGTGGCCGACGGGGTGTTCAAGGCATTGCTCGGTGCGGCCTTCCTGGTGGGTGCCGGCGAGCCGGGGGAGTGGCTCGGGGTGTCCACGGCGCTGGTGCTCGCCGCCTGTGCGGCGCTGCTGATCGGTGGCGTGATCGAGGTCGGTCAAGTGCGGCGCCGTCCGATGGGGACGGTCCTCCCGCTCATGGTCGCCTACGACGTCGGCTGGGCCCTGCTGACCGCCGTCGCCCTGTTCGTCGCCCGACAGGGCGGCGATCTCGGGGGCGAACTCTGGATCGGCTACCAGATCGTGGCGCCCCTGGTGCTCGTCGCCCTACTGGCCAGGGCGGAGCCCGAGGCCTCCGGCCGCCTCGGGAGTTGAGGGGGCGCGGGGACGTCGGGCCCTGCGCGGCCTCCCCGCTCCGACGGTCGTACACCCACCCGGATGGGCTGAATGTGCGGAATGCGAAGAGTGAGGTGATATTTGGGCCTACGTGAACAGCGAACCTGATGAGGAGGCACTCCATGCGTGGAGTCAGGCGCGCCCCCTGGGTCGCGGCAGCGACCGCCGTCGCCCTGGCGGCGACGGCGACCGGCTGCGGGGGAGGCGACGGCGACGGCGGTGGCGGCAGCGGCTCCGGGATCGTGAGTTCCTCCTGGGGGGACCCGCAGAACCCGCTGGAGCCGGCCAACACCAACGAGGTGCAGGGCGGCAAGGTGCTGGACATGATCTTCCGCGGCCTCAAGCGCTACAACCCCGAGACGGGCGCCGCGGAGGACATGCTCGCGGAGAAGATCGAGACCTCCGACTCGCAGAACTTCACCGTCACCGTCAAGGACGGCTGGAAGTTCAGCAACGGCGAGGCGGTCACCGCGCAGTCCTTCGTGGACGCGTGGAACTACGGCGCGAGCCTGAAGAACAACCAGAAGAACGCGTACTTCTTCGGCTACATCGAGGGCTACGACAAGGTCCACCCGGACTCCGGGGAACAGAGCGCCGACACCCTCTCGGGGCTGAAGGTCGTGGACCCCAGGACGTTCACCGTCAAGCTCAACCAGAAGTTCTCGACCTTCCCCGACACCCTCGGGTACGCCGCCTTCTCCCCGTTGCCCCGCGCCTTCTTCGACGACCACGCCACCTGGCTGAGCAAGCCGGTGGGCAACGGCCCGTACTCCGTCGACTCCTACACCCGGGGCTCCCAGATGTCCCTGCGGGCCTGGGCCGACTACCCGGGCGACGACAAGGCCGAGAACGGCGGGATCGACCTCAAGGTCTACACCGACAACAACACCGCCTACACCGACCTCATCGCCGGCAACCTCGACCTGGTGGACGACATCCCCGCCGCCCAGTTGGGCAACGTCGGCGCCGACCTCGGGGACCGGTACATCAACACCCCTGCGGGCATCATCCAGACCCTGGCCTTCCCCTTCTACGACTCCGCCTGGTCCGATCCCCAGGTGCTGAAGGTCCGCCAGGGGCTCTCCCGGGCGATCGACCGCAACCAGATCACGGAGACGATCTTCCACAAGACCCGGACTCCGGCCACCGACTGGACCTCCCCGGTCCTCGGCGAGGACGGCGGCTTCCAGGACGGGCTCTGCGGGGACTCCTGCACCTACGACCCGGCCGCCGCCAAGAAGCTGGTCGAGGAGGGCGGCGGGCTCCCCGGCGGGCAGGTGAAGATCTCGTACAACGCCGACACCGGCTCCCACAAGGAGTGGGTGGACGCCGTGTGCAACTCCATCAACAACGCCCTGGGCAACAGCCGCGCCTGCGTCGGCAACCCCATCGGCACCTTCGCGGACTTCCGCAACCAGATCACCGAGAGCAAGATGTCCGGGCCGTTCCGCGCCGGCTGGCAGATGGACTACCCGCTCATCCAGAACTTCCTCCAACCGCTCTACTACACCAACGCCTCCTCGAACGACGGCAAGTGGTCCAACACGGACTTCGACCGACTCGTCAACCAGGCCAACGCGGAGACCGACCAGGCCAAGGCCGTCCAACTGTTCCAGGAGGCCGAAGGCGTGGTCCGGGACAACATGGCCGCCATTCCGCTCTGGTACCAGAACGGCAGCGCCGGCTACTCGCAGCGGGTCTCCAACGTGAAGCTGAACCAGTTCAGCGTGCCCGTCTACAACGCGATCAAGGTCAGCTGACACCGGCCGGCCCGGCCCGCGCCCCCCGGGCGCACCGTCGCCACCCGCGTCGGTGCGCGCCCGGGGCCCACCCGGACACCACGACCCCCGGAGCGGTTCATGGGACGCTATGTGATCCGGCGTCTGCTACAGATGATCCCCGTCTTCATCGGCGCCACCCTGCTGATCTTCCTGATGGTCAACGTGATGGGCGACCCCATCGCGGGCCTGTGCGGTCAGCGCGCCTGCGACCCGGCGACCGCCGCCCAGTTGGAGAAGGAGTTCGGCCTCGACAAGCCCCTGGTGCAGCAGTACCTCACCTACATGGGCAACGTCTTCACCGGCGACTTCGGCACCGCCTTCAACGGGCAGCCGGTCACCGAACTGATGGCCTCCGCCTTCCCGGTCACCATCCGGCTGACGATCGTGGCGATCGTCTTCGAGATCGTCATCGGCATCTCCCTGGGCGTGGTCACCGGTCTGCAACGGGGCCGCCCCGTCGACACCGGAGTGCTGGTCCTCACCCTGATCGTGATTTCGGTGCCCACCTTCGTCACCGGTCTGCTGCTCCAACTGCTCCTCGGCGTCGAGTGGGGCTGGATCCGCCCCTCGGTCTCCCCGGAGGCGCCCTTCGACGAGCTGATCCTCCCCGGTCTGGTCCTCGCCTCGGTCTCCCTCGCGTACGTCACCCGGCTCACCCGCACCTCCATCGCGGAGAACCGGCGCGCCGACTACGTGCGCACCGCCGTCGCCAAGGGCCTGCCCCGGCGCCGCGTGGTGACCCGGCACCTGCTCCGCAACTCGCTGATCCCGGTGATCACCTTCATCGGCACCGACATCGGCGCCCTGATGGGCGGGGCGATCGTCACCGAGCGCATCTTCAACATCCACGGCGTCGGCTACCAGCTCTACCAAGGCATCCTCCGCCAGAACACCCAGACGGTGGTCGGCTTCGTGACGGTCCTGGTCCTCGTCTTCCTGGTGGCGAACCTGCTCGTCGACCTGCTGTACGCCGTACTCGACCCGAGGATCCGCTATGCCTGAGCAACCGCCCGACGACACGGCGATCGCCTCGACCGGCGCCGGCGGTGCGATGGACCTCGCCACCGCCGAGGGGGAGACGCTGGAGCGCACCCCCGGCGGCCCGCTCGGTACCGGCCCCACCGGCAAACCGCGTTCCCTGTGGTCCGACGCCTGGCACGACCTGCGGCGCAACCCGGTCTTCCTGATCTCCGGGCTGGTCATCCTCTTCCTCGTCTTCATCTCGCTCTGGCCCGGCGCCATCGCCTCCGGCGACCCCCTCAGCTGCAACCTGGCCGACGCGCAGAAGGGCTCCGAACCGGGGCACCCCTTCGGCTTCAACGGCCAGGGCTGCGACGTGTACACCCGGACCGTGTACGGGGCGCGGACCTCCGTCACCGTCGGTGTGTGCGCCACCCTGGGGGTCGCCCTCCTCGGCTCCGTCCTCGGCGGACTGGCCGGGTTCTTCGGCGGGGCGTGGGACGCACTGCTCTCCCGACTCACCGACATGTTCTTCGCCATCCCCGTCGTCCTCGGCGGCCTGGTGCTGCTCTCCGTCGTCACCAGCAACACCGTCTGGCCCGTCATCGGCTTCATGGTGCTGCTCGGCTGGCCGCAGATCTCCCGGATCGCCCGCGGCTCCGTCATCACGGCCAAGCAGAACGACTACGTGCAGGCGGCCCGCGCCCTCGGCGCCTCCAACTCCCGCATGCTGCTGCGCCACATCACCCCCAACGCGGTGGCCCCCGTCATCGTCGTCGCGACCATCGCCCTGGGCACCTACATCTCCCTGGAAGCCACCCTGTCCTACCTCGGTGTCGGACTGAAACCGCCCACCGTCTCCTGGGGCATCGACATCTCCGCCGCCTCCCCGTACGTCCGCAACGCCCCGCACGCACTGCTCTGGCCCGCCGGGGCCCTGGCCGTCACCGTGCTCGCGTTCATCATGCTCGGCGACGCGGTGCGCGACGCCCTCGACCCCAAGCTGCGCTGAGGAGGCCACCGCGATGCTGCTGGACGTCCGCGACCTACGAGTGGAGTTCCGGACCCGGGACGGCGTCGCCCGGGCGGTCAACGGGGTCAGCTACACCGTCGACGCCGGACAGACGCTGGCCGTGCTGGGCGAGTCGGGGTCCGGGAAGTCGGTGACCGCGCAGGCGATCATGGGCATCCTCGACACCCCGCCGGGCCGGATCACCGGCGGCGAGGTCCTCTTCCGGGGCGAGGACCTGCTGAAGCTCAAGGAGGAGGCCCGCCGCAAGGTCCGCGGCGCCGGCATGGCCATGATCTTCCAGGACGCCCTGTCCTCGCTCAACCCGGTACTGACGGTGGGGGAACAGCTCGGCGAGATGTTCCGGGTGCACCGGGGGCTGTCCCGCAAGGACGCCCGGGCCAAGGCCGTCGAACTCATGGACCGGGTCAAGATCCCGGCCGCCGCCGAGCGCGTCACCCAGTACCCGCACCAGTTCTCGGGCGGCATGCGGCAGCGCATCATGATCGCGATGGCGCTGGCCCTGGAGCCGGACCTGATCATCGCGGACGAGCCGACCACGGCGCTGGACGTGACAGTGCAGGCCCAGGTGATGGACCTGCTCGCGGAGCTCCAGCGCGAGTACACCATGGGCCTCATCCTGATCACCCACGACCTGGGCGTGGTGGCGGACGTGGCGGACAAGATCGCGGTGATGTACGCCGGCCGCATCGTGGAGACCGCACCCGTCCACGACATCTACAAGGCCCCGGCCCACCCCTACACCAAGGGGCTGCTGGAATCGATCCCGCGCCTGGACCAGAAGGGCCGCGAGCTCTTCGCCATCAAGGGCCTGCCCCCCAACCTCACCCGCATCCCCTCCGGCTGTGCCTTCCACCCCCGCTGCCCGATGGCCCAGGACGTGTGCCGCACCGACGAACCGCCGCTGGCCGAGGTGTCCGCCGAACGCCGCAGCGCCTGCCACTTCTGGAGGGAGACGCTCCGTGGCTGACTCGGTCACCCCCACCGAACCCCCCGCGTCCGCGGCCGAGGAACGGGTCGAGGCGCTCGACGCCCCCGTGGCCCGCGGCGAACCGATCCTGGAGGTGCGGGGACTGGTCAAGCACTTCCCGCTCACCCAGGGCATCCTGTTCAAGAAGCAGGTGGGTGCCGTCAAGGCGGTCGACGGCGTCGACTTCGACCTGTACCAGGGCGAGACGCTGGGCATCGTGGGCGAGTCCGGCTGCGGCAAGTCCACCGTCGCCAAGACCCTCGTCCACCTCGAACGCCCCACCGCCGGGGTCATCAAGTACAAGGGCCAGGACATCACCACGTTGTCCGGGCGGGCGTTGAAGGCGGTGCGGCGGAACATCCAGATGGTGTTCCAGGACCCGTACACCTCGTTGAACCCGCGGATGACGGTCGGTGACATCATCGGGGAGCCGTTCGACATCCATCCGGAGGTGGCGCCCAAGGGCGACCGCCGTCGCCGGGTCCAGGAGCTGCTGGACGTGGTCGGCCTCAACCCGGAGTACATCAACCGGTACCCGCACCAGTTCTCCGGCGGTCAGCGCCAGCGCATCGGCATCGCCCGCGGCCTCGCCCTCAACCCCGAGATCATCATCGCCGACGAGCCGGTGTCGGCCCTCGACGTCTCGGTGCAGGCCCAGGTGATCAACCTCCTGGACCGGTTGCAGAGCGAGTTCAACCTCTCCTACATCTTCATCGCCCACGACCTGTCGATCGTCCGGCACATCTCTGACCGGGTCGGCGTGATGTACCTCGGCAAGATCGTGGAACTCGGTACCGACACCGAGATCTACGACCACCCGACCCACCCCTACACCCAGGCCCTGCTCTCCGCCGTCCCGGTCCCCGACCCGGACGCACGGGAACACCGGGAACGCGTCATCCTCACCGGTGACGTGCCCTCGCCGGCCAACCCGCCCTCCGGTTGCCGCTTCCGCACCCGCTGTTGGAAGGCCCAGGAACGCTGCGCACTGGAGGTCCCGCTGCTGGCGGTGCCCGCGGAGTTCCGGTACGCCCCGGGCCCGGCGGCCCACGCCTCCGCCTGCCACTTCGCGGAGGAGAAACGGGTGGTCCCACCGGAATCCCGGGAGGACGAGCCTCCCGAGGCGCCCCCGGACCCGGCCGACCCGCCCGCCGAGGACCGTTAACACCCCGGCAACTCCCCCGCCACGGCGCCGATACGCGGCCGCGACAGGCTGCACGTCGTACGGCCGTGCGGGTGCCGTAGACCGGCCGGGGAGCACACACCATGACGCCCCGGTCGGTCCCCGCCCGCCTCGGCCCGAGCACCCGCGCGCACCAGCGGCGACGACCGGTGCGGTGCGTCCCGGAGGGCAACGCCCCGGTGCCCCGCGGCAGTCCGCGACGACCCCGGCGAACCCGCTGAGTTCGGGTACGCATTCTGCGCCGAGAGCACCCTTCGTCCGTCCGGTCCGGGATACGGATCCAGCAGTACGGACAGGGGGCCATCATGCGGTGTTCACCTCGGATGGACCCTTCGGGCCCGGTCGGCGCGGCTGCTCGGAGGGGGGAGCGGGACGGCGCACGTGGTTCTTCGCGTGCCCCCCTCCGTGAGGATCACGCGCGGGGCGAGAACCCGCGGTGCGCACGCCGTGCGGAGCGCCCTCCACCGCACGGGCCGGGTGCCGGCCGTCCGGCGCGGGGAGTCCGCGGGCGCTGCCGGGTGCCCGGCTCCGTGGTGGAGGCCCGTCCGGAGCGGGCGAAAACCGCCAACTCCGCGGCGGCGCCCCCGATGGGGTCGACGGTGCCGTTCCCGGCCACCCGGTCGCGTTCGCGACGTGCCTGCTCAACGGGGGCCACGTGCGCCGGGGTGTCCGACGGCGACGCCACCGGTAGAGGCGACCGCGCGTGCGGCACCTGCCGGAACGTCACGTACCCGGAGAACATTCGTTCCGATCGGTGCCGGTTCGGGGCCGCGGAAAAATGACGCGATCCCCGTCTGGTGACACCGTGGAGGTCTGGGGTGCACCCAGGGTGAACCGTCGGGTGCGGGCATACTGACGGAGGAAGGGCAGGGGCTCGGAGGCCATCCGACGGGCACGGGACGCAATGCGCCCCCCTGTGCTGCCGTGAGCCGACCTTGTGCGATCCCTGCGATCACGCGGAAAGTTATGATCCGTAACGCAAGGTGGGTACCAACCCGGGTGTCCGACGCTCGTATCCGTGACGGTCTTTTAGGAGGTGAACCGCCGTGGCACTCTCGATTTCGGCGGCGCTGCTGCTGGCGATCATCGTCTTCATCCTGATCAAGAAGTCGGGACTGAAGGGCGGTCACGCCGTCATCTGCATGCTGCTCGGCTTCTACCTCGCCAGCTCCTCGATCGCCCCGACGATCACCGAGGTCACCTCGAACGTCGCGGGCATGATCGGCGACATCAACTTCTAACACTTTCCCGCACCGCGCGACCTGTCTCCCCGGTGGGGGAGACGGCCCCCTTCGCACGGGGTGCGGAGCACGGCGCGCGCGGTCTTCCAGGCCGTGCGCGCCGGGAGCACGGGGACGAGCGGGGCGCACGCCAGCGCAGTTGATCGCATCAGGATCACAACAAGATCCACCAACCCCACCGTTCTCCCCTCGGCGGCCGGCCGGTCCTCGTAGGCTGTCCACATGATGGAACTGCCCGCCCGGCGCCTGCTGCTCGTGCACGCGCACCCCGACGACGAGTCGATCACCAACGGGGCCACCATGGCCAAGTACGCGGCCGAAGGCGCCCGCGTGACCCTGGTCACCTGCACCCTCGGCGAGGAGGGCGAGGTCATCCCACCCGACCTGGCCCGGCTCACCGCCGACCGCGAGGACGCCCTCGGCGCCCACCGCGTGGGGGAGCTTGCGGCGGCCATGAAGGCACTGGGCGTACACGATCATCGTTTCCTCGGCGGACCCGGCCGCTACCGCGACTCCGGGATGATGGGCCTGCCCCAGAACCGTCGCGAGGGCTCCTTCTGGAGCGCCGACCTCGACGAGGCCGCGGCCCACCTCGTGGAGGTCATCCGCGAGGTCCGCCCCCAGGTCCTGGTCACCTACGACCCGGACGGCGGCTACGGGCACCCCGACCACATCAAGGCCCACCGGGTCGCCGTCCGTGCCGCCGAGCTCGCCGCCGAACGCGCCTACCGCCGCGACCTCGGCGAGCCGCACACCATCGAGAAGGTCTACTGGAACCGGGTGCCCCGCTCCGTGGTCGAGGAGGGCTTCGCCCGACTCGACCGGGCCCTGCCCGACCTGCCCTTCCCCCGGGCGGCGTCCGTGGACGACGTGCCCGGCGTGGTGGCCGACGAGCGGATCACCACCGTCATCGACGGCAGCGCCCACGCCGACGAGAAGGCCGCGGCGATGGCCGCCCACGCCACCCAGGTCGACGTCAGCGGCCCCTGGTTCGCCCTCTCCAACCAGCTCGCCCAACCGCTCTTCGCCGTCGAGTACTTCGAACTCGTGCGGGGCACCCCGGTCGGCACCCCGGAGACCGACCTCTTCGCCGGCCTCGCCCCCGCCCGGCCCCCGCGCGCCGCCGACACCATCGGCGCACCCCGCGCGGGCGGCACCGCCGACGAAGGGGCCGCGGCCCGATGAGCGCCACCCCCGGCGACGCCGCCCCCACCGGGCGCGCCGCGACGGCCGACCTCCCCGGCGGGTTCCTGCTCCAGGGCCCGCCGTCCGCCGGCCGGATCGCCGCCTACCTGCTGCTGTTCGTCCTCGGGCTGCTGATCGGCGGCGCCGGCTCGCTCGTCCAAGGCGCCTGGTTCCCCGGGGGGTTGCTGCTCGCGCTCCTCGGCACGGGCGGGCTGTTCCTGGGCGGCGGCCGTGCGGTCGGCACCCGGGGCGGGGCGGTCGCGCCCGCCGCCGGCTGGCTCGTCGCCGTCATCCTGCTCACCTCCAGCCGGCCGGAGGGGGACTTCCTCTACGCGACCGGCGCCGGCACCTACGTGTACCTGCTCGGCGGGATCGCCCTCGCTGTGATGTGCGCCACCCTCGTGCGGTCGGTGCAACCGGGCAGCGCTCCCGCCCGACTTGGCAAGTGACGTACCGGTTCGCCACCGCGGCGGACCGGGCCGCCATAGCACGGGAGAGCGGATGCGGTACGGGATTCCCCCGTGGCCGCAGCCGCGTGTCGGCGGTGGCCAGTAAGGTGGTGCGCGCCGCCGAACTACCCCAACCCACGACGGGGGAAACCCCGAGTGAGGTCGAGTCGGGCGGTGGAGCCAACCGGGAGAACCTGCCTTGAGTCGTGAAACTGACAGTTCGTCCTCCGGGCCGCACGGGCGCGGAGGAGCCGCCTACCCGTCGGGGACGCCGCCGTACGGCAGCGCCCCCGCGGCCGGAGCGGGCGAGCGCCCAAGTGCCGACGCCTCCGCAGAGGACCGCAAGACCGAGACGACCCTGACCACCCGGGTCCGCATCAACATCCCCGGGTCCCGGCCGATCCCCCCGGTCGTCATGCGCACACCGGTCGCCGAATCCGAGGGGGCCCCGCCGGCGGAGGCCGACACCGGCGCCGTCCGGCGGCCCGGTGCGCCCGACCCGGCCGCCGTCCCGCCGCCCCCCGTCCCGGGGGCTCCGGCCGGAGGGGAGGGGGAGCCGGACAAGGCCAGTGCGTGGTTCGCGCCCCGCAAGCCGTCGGCGCCGCGCCCCGGTCCGGGCGGGACCCCCGCGAACGGGACCCCCGTGCCCCAGGGCCCGACCGCCCCGCCGGGGGTCGGCGCCGCAGCGGCACCCACCGTCACGGGCGGCGGAACCCTGGGCGGGCTGCCCGTCGGCGGCCCCCAGGACACCCACGGTGACCTGCCGTACTTCACCCCCGGCGCGCCGCCCGCCGCCCCGCAGGGCCCCACGGCCCCGGGCGGGGCGCCCCGGATGAGCGACGACACCGCCATCCTCACCCCGCAGCAGCCGGTGCCCGCACCGCCCGCCGGCCCCGGCACCCCCGTGGGCGCGCCCACGGCCACCCCCGGCGGCAACGTCGTGGGCCCGACCCTCACCAGCGGTCTGCCCGTGGTGCCGCCGCCCGGCATCGCCGACGCCTTCCCGGACGACGGCCCCGACGCCCGCGAGGGCGACCGGCCCGCCCCGGCACCGAAGGCCCCGGCGAAGCCCGCCAAGAAGAAGGGCCGCAGCAAGCTCGTCCTCCTGGGCGGCCTGGTCGTCTTCGCCGCCGCCGGCACCTACGGCGCCGGTCTGTTGCTCAACCACTCCGACGTGCCCAAGGGCACCACCGTGCTCGGCGTGGACATCGGCGGCGGCACCCGTGACGACGCCGTCAAGAAACTCGACGCGGCGCTCGGCGAGCGGCTCGCCAAGCCGCTCCGGCTCTCCGTCGACGGCCGGACCGTGCAACTCCGCCCCGACCAGGCGGGCCTGACCTTCGACGCGGACGCCACCGTGGCCTCCGCGGCCGGCGGCGACTACCACCCGGTCTCGGTGGTCACCTCCCTGTTCGGGGAGAAGCGGGTGGTCTCCCCGTCCATGCCGGTGGACACCGAGAAGCTCCAGGTCCAGTTGGAACGGGCGGTCGGGGCCGGCAGCGGCTCCGGCGAGGGCACCATCCGCTTCGAGAAGGGCAAGGCGGTCGCCGTCTACGGCAAGCCCGGCAAGGGCGTCGACGTCAAGGGCTCGATGCCCGCCGTGGAGGAGGCGTACCGCAAGCAGGTCGAGACCGGGCAGTCCGCTCCCGTGCGGCTCGCCGTCACCGAGCAGGAGCCCTCGATCAGCCGGGCCGAGGTCGACCGGATGATGAAGGAGTTCGCCGAGCCGGCGATGTCCGGGAACGTCACGATCACCGCGGGAACGGCGGCCATCCCCTTCGGCCCCGAGGTGTCCCTGCCCCAGATCATCGGCGTCAAGGCGATCAACGGGAAGCTGGTCGACACCTATGACCAAGCGGCCCTGAAGAACCTGTACGGCGGCACCTTCGACGGCGTCCTGATCACCCGGGGCACCGGTGAGAAGACACCGGTCACCCCCCAGGACGTCGCCGCGGCCCTGAAGCAGGCGCTCACCGGCAAGACGGAGGCCGAGCGCACCGTGGCCATCCCGCTGGACCCGTCCTGACGGACCGCTCCGAGGCACTGTCCGGCCCGTGAACCGCTCTCGTCCGAGCGGTTCACGGGCCGGACGCCGCTAGTTCAACCGGGCCCGCGCCGCCCGGGCCTCGCCGCGCACCTGCTCGGCGGCGGTGGTGTCCACCGCCGCCACCACCTCGGCGTACGCCTCCAGTTCGGCGGCCCCCCGCAGGAAGTCCCCGCGCCGCACCAGCACCTGGGCCCGCTCGTGGCGCAGGCGGGCCGGGTGCGAGGGCAGCGCCAGGGCCAGGTCGATGGCCCACAGCGTCACGTCGGAGCGCTCCGGGCGGGCCTCGGCCCACGCCCGGATGTTGTTCAGCACGCGCACCACGGTCTCCAACGGGTCGGCCGGCCGCAGCACTTCGGGATCGAGCGGCGCCCCGCTCGCCCGGAGCACCAGGGACTGCGCGTCAGCCTCGGACAACACCCGTCCACCGTCGAACGGATCGACGAGCACCTGCTCCCCGGGTGCCCCGAAACCCACCACGAAGTGGCCCGGCAGGGCCACCCCGTACACCGGTGCCCCCGCCCGGCGGGCCACCTCCAGCCACACCACCGACAACAGGATCGGCAGACCCCTGCGACGCTCCAGCACCATGTGCAACAGCGAGGACTCCAGCCGCTGGTAGTCCGAGGGATCGCCGCGGAAGCCGTACCGACCGCCGAGGAGTTCGGCCAGTGCGTGCGCCCAGGCGGCGGGGTCGCCCGGACGGTACGGCACCTCACCGGCCAACCGGTCCAGCTCCGCCTGCGAGGCGTCCAGCGCCGCCTCCCCGCCGGCCGCGAACGCCGCATCGGCCTCCGCGCCGACGAGCAGGCACAGCACGGCCAGATCGGGTCGCTCCGCCCGCGCCTCCGCGGCGAACCTCCGTCGCCACCAGGTGTCCCGCACGTGTCCGCCCGCCCGCCTCAGGCGCCCGCGGGCGCCCGGTAGTGGTGATACGCGTGATGGGGGGTGAAGCCCATCCGCCCGTACATCGCCAGGGCGGGCCCGTTGTCCGCCTCCACCTGGAGCCAGGCCGCCGAGGCGCCCTCCGAGAGCGCCTGGCCCGCCAGTGCGGCCATCACGGCCGTGCCCAGTCCCCGCCGTCGGGCCCGGGGCGCCACCTCGACGGCCATGAACCCCGCCCACCGGCCGTCCACCACGCAGCGCCCGATCGCCAGCGGGGGCTCGTCGAGGGCGCCGTCCACCGAGGCGAACCACACCGAAGGGCCGGCCGCGAGCACCGCCCGCACCTCGGGTCCGGGCTCGCGGAAGCGCTGGTACCGGCCCAACCAGCCCTCGTCGAAGCCCCGCGCCAGCCGGACCCGCGCACCGGGGTCCTCCGGGGCCCCCGGGTCGGGGGCGGCGGCGGCCAGCGGCGCCAACGGGGCGATCCGCACCTCCGCGGAGACCTCCCGGAGCCAACCGCGCTCCGCCAGGGCGGCGCACAACTCCTCCTGCGCCCCGCGTGCGCCGGTGGCAGTCTGGAGGTAGGCGGGCAAGCCGCGCCCCGCGTACCACCGGCGCACCCGGGCGAGGGCCTCGTCCAGCGGCAGGCCCGGATCGCCCAGCGGGAGGACCGAGTTGGCCCGGCGGGTGAAACCGCCGGCCGCCCGCAACTGCCAGTCGCCGAGCCGCTCGCTCTCCACCGGTTGCCAGGCCCGGGCGGCCACCCGGGCGAGTTCCGGGTGGTCCGCGGCCGGGCCGCGCCGGCGGGCCGGCGCGGCCGGCACCACCTTGCCCGCTACCAGGGCGGTGGCGTCGACGTGCACCACCTCCCCGGTCCGCCGGGTGATGCTGAGCACACCCCCGTCCCAGGATGTGAGAACGCCGACCGTGTCGGTGAACTTCGCGGCGTCGTCCGTCGCCCGGTGGACCCGCCGAACGGAGACGCGTTTGCCCACGTCAGCCGGGCTGATGCGGATCTCCAGCAATCCTCGTGCGCCGAATTCCACGGTTCTGTCCACCCCTCCTGTTCGGATCATGCCCCAGAACGGAGATACTAGGTGCGGGCATCGACGACGCCGCGCTCCCGCGCGCCAGGCGGCGGAGCCTACGGAGGCCCGCCAGCGCCCTATCGAGGAGGAACGACAGCGTGACCTACGTCATCGCGCAGCCTTGTGTCGACGTCAAGGACAAGGCGTGCATCGAGGAGTGCCCGGTCGACTGCATCTACGAGGGCTCCCGGTCCTTGTACATCCACCCGGACGAATGCGTCGACTGCGGTGCCTGCGAGCCGGTGTGCCCGGTCGAGGCGATCTTCTACGAGGACGACACCCCGGACGAGTGGAAGGACTACTACAAGGCGAACGTCGAGTTCTTCGACGAGCTGGGCTCCCCCGGCGGTGCGAGCAAGCTCGGCCTGATCGAGCGCGACCACCCGTTCGTCGCCGCGCTCCCGCCGCAGAACCAGTAGGCGGCACCAGCAAGCGGCACGGTCCCGTGCGTCATCCGGTCCCGTACGGCAGCCGCCGTGCGGGACCGCGGTGTCGGTGGGGCCCGACGCCCCTCCCACCCGCTCCGCAGAAAGCGATCCGCACCGTGTCCGCGACCGAAGCGCCCGTCGACCGTCTCCCCGCCTTCCCCTGGGACAGGCTGGAGCCCTACAAGGCCACCGCCGCGGCCCACCCGGACGGTCTCGTCGACCTCTCCGTCGGCACCCCGGTGGACCCGGTGCCGGAGTTGATCCAGAAGGCCCTGGTCGCCGCGGCCGACTCGCCGGGCTACCCGACGGTCTGGGGCACCCCGGAGCTGCGCGACGCGCTCACCGGCTGGTGCGAGCGGCGGCTCGGCGCCCGCGGCATGACCCACCGGGGCGTGCTGCCGGTCGTCGGCTCCAAGGAACTCGTCGCCTGGCTCCCCACCCACCTGGGCCTGGGCCCCGGCGACCGGATCGCCTACCCCCGCCTGGCGTACCCCACCTACGAGGTCGGCGCCCGACTCGCCCGGGCCGTGCCGGTCACCTACGACGACCCGCGCGACCTCGACCCCACCGACCTCAAGCTGCTGTGGCTCAACTCCCCGTCCAACCCGACCGGGCGGGTGCTGTCGCGCACCGAACTCGCCGAGGTCGTGGCCTGGGCCCGGGCCCACGGCGTCCTGGTGTTCTCCGACGAGTGCTACCTGGAGCTGGGCTGGGAGGCCGACCCGGTGTCGGTGCTGCACCCCGATGTGTGCGGGGACTCCCACACCGGCCTGGTGGCCGTGCACTCGTTGTCCAAGCGCTCCAACCTGGCCGGGTACCGGGCCGCGTTCATCGCCGGTGACGAGGCCGTGCTCGGCCCGCTGCTCCAACTGCGCAAGCACGGCGGGATGATGACCCCCGCCCCCACCCAGGCCGCGGTGGTCGCCGCACTGGCCGACGACGCGCACGTGGCGGAGCAGCGCGAGCGCTACCTCGCCCGTCGGGCCGCGCTCCGCCCCGCGCTGGAGGCCCACGGCTTCCGCATCGACCACAGCGAGGCGAGCCTGTACCTGTGGGCCACCCGCGACGAACCCTGCTGGGACACCGTCGCCCACCTGGCGGCGCTGGGCGTCCTCGCGGCCCCCGGCGACTTCTACGGCGAGGCGGGCGCCCGCCACGTGCGGATCGCCCTGACCGCGACCGACGAGCGGATCGCCGCCGCCGTCGCCCGACTCGCCTGACGCACGGGAGCCCGGGGCGCGCATCCCGCGCCCCGGGCCCCGTCTCCTCCCGGGCCGGCGACCGTCAGCCGAGCGGCAGACCGCTCTTGCCGGCGGTGAGCCCGCCGAGCAGGCCGCCCGCGCCGCCGGTGGCCTTCTGCGCGGCCGGGGCGGCCTTCTTCGCGCCCTTGCCCACGGCCTTGCCGGCCTGGGGGACCGCCTTCTTGACGACCTTGCTGCCGGTGTTCCCGGCGACCCCGGTGGTGTTGGTCGTCGCCCCGTCCACGGTCTCGGCGACCTGGGCGCTGTCGAGCGCACCGAGGCCGCTGACGGGCGTGTTCATCGGGAGGTCCACCGCGCTCGCGGAGCCGGCCGCACCGACCACGGGCGCCGCTCCCGCCGCCACGAGCAGGGCGACACGGGCGATCCGGCGGGACAGGGGGAGGGACATGATGCTCCTTCGGCAGGCGTTCACGTAAGTCCGTCGACCCGGCGGGCCCTCGGACGCCGTGACTACCGAACGGACGCCCCGGGAGGTTGCGGCGACCGAAGGCAAAGAATCGGTAACGCATCGCATAATCCGGTGGACGCACGAACGGGCGCAGGCGAGCCGGAACGGGGCCGTCCAAGGGCGCGGGACCCGGTGTTCCCAAGGGGACCGACCGGTTCCCGGGGCGTGCGCGGGGCGCGGTTGCCGGCCCCCCGTCCGCCCGCCGTCCGAGCCGGTCCGGATCGCCCGCGCGAGTGAAGCGCGGCGCTACTGTCCGGTGACGATTCGGACGCGCGAGAGGTCCGCGCCGCCCACCGCGGGCCAGCGACCGGAGACCGTGCCGGGGGTCCACCGCCGTCCCGCGTAGGTCACCTCCTCGATGCCGAGCGCCGCCGCGTTGGCGACCGCCCAGTGCGCCAGCTCCCATCCCCGCTGCCGTACGCCGGCCGTGCCGCCGGGCCCGTCCGACACCGGGAGGACCACCTCCCGCGCGCCCGGCTCCGCCGGCGCGGGGGAGGGCGCGGCGGACCCGCCGCCCGCCCCCGGCACCTCTGCGCCCGCCGGCGCCAGCGCCTCCTGGCCGAAGTCCCGCACCAGCGCGGCCCGCACCCCGGCCGGCGAGCCCTTCGCCCGCACCCCGCCGTCGGCGCACGTCAAGGTGGCCTCGGAGCGTCCGGTGAGGGCCGCCGCCAGCAGGGTGGCGTCCGGCTCGTGCTTCGCGTACGCCTGGGGGTACCCGCTGCGCTGCACCCGCTGCGCGGCGACCGTCAGCGGCAGCCGCGAGTAGCCCGGAACCGCCTCCAGGTGCTCGTAGAACTCCGCCGAGGCGTACACCGGGTCCGTGATCTGTTCCGCGGTGCCCCACCCCTGGGAGGGCCGCTGTTGGAACAGGCCGAGCGAATCCCGGTCGCCGTGCTCGATGTTGACCAGCGCCGACTCCTGGAGTGCGGTGGCCAGCGCGATCGTCACCGCCCGCTCGGGCATCCCGAGGGCGGTCCCGACCGCGGCGACGGTCGCCGCGTTCACCGCCTGCTCGGAGGAGAACCGGTACGCCGCGCCGTCGCCCTTGCCCGACACCACGGTGCAGTACGCGCCGCCCCGGCCGCCGCTCGCCTGGTGCACCGCCAGGTAACCGGCCAGCGCGGCCAGCACGGTCACCGCCACCCCGAGGCGGGCCGGACGGCGGCGGCGCGGGGCACGGCGCCGGCCGGGACGATCAGGGGCAACAGGGGCGTCGAACACGCGCCCACCGTACCCGGCGGGGGAGCGCACCCCCAGATCCCGTGCGCCCCTCGCACCGTCCGCCGGGGCCGGGAGCCCGGGCACTAGGGTGGGGGTCCATGGACCGCACCCCTGCTGACCGCCCCGCCGACACCGCCCGCCCGCTCGGGGAAGCACCCCGCACCGCCCTCGACCTGGACCAGGACGCCGCGCTGCTCACCGCCCAACTCGTCGACTTCCCGTCCGAGAGCGGCACCGAGGAGCCGCTCGCCGACGCCATCGAGACGGCCCTGCGCGAGCTGCCGCACCTGACGGTCCACCGGTACGGCAACAACGTGATCGCGCGCACCGAACTGGGCCGCGCCGAGCGGGTGGTGCTCGCGGGCCACATCGACACCGTCCCCATCGCGGAGAACGTCCCCTCCCGGCTCGACGAGGAGGGCGTGCTGTGGGGGTGCGGCACCTGCGACATGAAGTCGGGCGTCGCCGTCCAACTGCGGATCGCCCGCACCGTCCCCGTACCCAACCGCGACCTCACCTTCGTGTTCTACGACAACGAGGAGGTCGCCGCGGAGCGGAACGGACTGCGGCACGTGGCCGAGGCCCACCCGGAGTGGCTGGAGGCCGACTTCGCGGTCCTGCTGGAGCCCTCCGACCAGCAGGTCGAGGGCGGCTGTCAGGGCACCCTGCGGGTGCTGCTGCGCACCCGGGGCGAACGCGCCCACTCCGCCCGCTCCTGGCTGGGCTCCAACGCGATCCACGCCGCCGCCCCGATCCTGGCCCGGCTCGCCGCCTACCAGCCGCGGTACCCGATCATCGACGGCCTGGAGTACCGCGAGGGACTCAACGCCGTCCGCATCGAGGGCGGGGTGGCCGGCAACGTCATCCCGGACCTCTGCACCGTCGCCGTGAACTTCCGCTACGCCCCCGACCGCAGCGAGGAGGAGGCCCTCGCCCACGTGCGGGAGGTGTTCGCCGACTGCGGGGTGGACGAGTTCGTGGTGGACGACCACAGCGGGGCCGCCATGCCCGGGCTCTCCCACCCCGCGGCACGGGCCTTCATCGAGGCGGTGGGCGGCACCCCGATGCCCAAGTACGGCTGGACGGACGTCTCCCGGTTCAGCGCGCTGGGGGTGCCCGCGGTGAACTACGGACCGGGCAATCCGCACCTGGCGCACAAGCGGGACGAACGCGTGCACACCGGGAAGATCCTGGCGGCCGAGGACCGGCTGCGGGGCTGGCTCACCGCCTGATCGGGGTGCGCGATCGCACAGCAGTCCCCCGGACACCCGGAATTCCGCCGCCGGTCATCCCCGTGGATCTAGGCTGAAGCAGCAACACCGTCAGCGGAAGGGGAGTTCAATGGGCGTTCCGGAAGCGCAGGGTCCGCCGGAGGAGCAGATCGTCGGCCCCGTGGTGCGCCGTCGAGGCCAGGTCCAGCCCGGCACCACCGACCAGCGGTTGCTGGACACCGGGCAGGACTCCGGGTGGGTGCACACCGATCCGTGGCGGGTCATGCGCATCCAGGCCGAGTTCGTCGAGGGCTTCGGCGCGCTCGCCGAACTCCCGAGCGCCATCAGCGTGTTCGGTTCCGCCCGCACCCGCCCCGGCACCCCCGAGTACGAGGCGGGGGTGCGGATCGGCCACGCCCTGGTGGACGCCGGTTTCGCGGTGATCACCGGTGGCGGCCCGGGGGCCATGGAGGCCGCGAACAAGGGGGCCCGGGAGGCGAAGGGCGTCTCCGTCGGCCTGGGCATCGAACTGCCCTTCGAGCAGGGGCTCAACCCGCACGTCGACATCGGGGTGAACTTCCGCTACTTCTTCGTCCGCAAGACGATGTTCGTGAAGTACGCGCAGGGCTTCGTCGTCCTGCCGGGCGGCTTCGGCACCCTCGACGAGCTCTTCGAGGCGCTCACCCTCGTCCAGACCGGCAAGGTCACCCGGTTCCCGATCGTGCTGTTCGGCTCCGCCTACTGGAACGGGCTGGTCGACTGGCTCCGCGACACCGTGATCGCCAGCGGCAAGGCCGCCGAGAAGGACCTCCTGCTCTTCCACGTCACCGACAGCGTCGAGGAGGCCGTGCAACTGGTCACCAAGGAGATCGCCCGCTGAGGTGCGGCCGCCCCCGGTACGGGCGTCCGTACCGGGAGGTCAGGCCAGCCCCCGCCGGGCGACCGCCGGCGGGCGGTGACCCGCGATGGACGCCACCATGTCGAGCACCTGCCGGGTCTGGGCCACCTCGTGCACCCGGTACACCTGCGCCCCCAGCCAGGCGGACACCGCGGTCGTGGCCAGGGTCCCGATCAACCGCTCCTTGACCGGGCGGTCGAGGGTCTCCCCGACGAAGTCCTTGTTGGACAGCGACACCAGCACCGGCCAGCCGGTCGCCACCATCTCGTCGAGCCGTCGGGTCGCCTCCAGGGAGTGGCGGGTGTTCTTCCCGAAGTCGTGCCCGGGGTCGATGAGCACCGACTCCCGGTCCACCCCGAGCGCCACCGCCCGCTCGGCCAGCCCCACCGTCACGTCGAGGACGTCGGCCATCACGTCCGGGTACTCCACCCGGTGCGGCCGGGTCCGCGGCTCGGCGCCGCCGGCGTGGGTGCACACCAGGCCCGCCCCGTACCGGGCGGCGACCTCCGCCAGGGCGGGGTCGACCCCGCCCCAGGCGTCGTTCAGCAGGTCGGCGCCGGCCTCGCAGACGGCCTCCCCGACCTCGTGCCGCCAGGTGTCCACGCTGATCACCACGTCCGGGAAGCGCCGTCGGACCTCGGCCACGAACCCGACCGTGCGCCGGGCCTCCTCCTCGGTCGTGACCTCCTCGCCCGGGCCGGCCTTCACCCCGCCGATGTCGATGATGGCGGCCCCCTCCTCGACGGCCTGCGCCACCCGCGCCAGCGCGGGCTCGTCCCGGAACGTCGCGCCCCGGTCGTAGAAGGAGTCCGGGGTGCGGTTGACGATCGCCATGATCACCGGCTCGTGCGCCTCGAACGTGCGCTGGCCCAGCCTGAGCATCTGTGGTGTCCCTCCGGTGCGTGCGGCCCGGGCGCGCGTCCGGCCGGGCCGTGGTGCCGTTGATCGTCGCCTGCGACCTTAACCGTCGGTGGCGCATGGCACGATCGGGGCCGACACCTTTCGTGCCGGCTCCGGGCCGGCGACCGGACCTGGGGCCGCCGAGATGGTCATGTTCTTGTTCCTGCTGCTCGCGCTCGTCGTCGTGGTCGGCGCGGTGACGCTCGCCGTGGTGGGGGGCGGCGAGGGCGGGCCCCTGTCCTCGGTGCCGCCCGAGCGGTACGCGCAACCGCTGCCGCCGGACCGTCCGGTGCGGCGCGCGGACGTGGACGCGTTGCGCTTCCCGCTGGCCCTGCGCGGCTACCGGATGGCGGAGGTGGACGAGGCGCTCGGTCGGCTCGGTGCCGAACTCTCCGAACGGGACGCCCGCATCCAGGAATTGGAGGCACGGCTGGCCGGTGCCCGGGCGGCACGCGCCGCCGGCCCGCAGGACCGGCGGCCCGAGGACCCCGCCGACGGGGGCCCCGAAGGGCCGGCCGCCGGCCCGACCCCCGAGGACGCGGCGTGAGCGCCGCGGCCGAGGGCGCGGTCCCCGGCCCGGACGGACGCCCCCGCTGCCCCTGGGGACTCTCCAGTGCCGACTACGTCGCCTACCACGACGAGGAGTGGGGCCGGCCGGTCCACGGCGACGACGCGCTGTTCGAACGGCTGTGCCTGGAGGCGTTCCAATCGGGGCTGTCCTGGATCACCATCCTGCGCCGCCGCGAGGGCTTCCGGCGGGCCTTCGCCGGCTTCTCGATCGAGGCGGTCGCGGCCTTCACCGACGCCGACGCCGAGCGGTTGCTGGGCGATGCGGGGATCATCCGCAACCGCGCCAAGATCGAGGCGACCCTCGCCAACGCCCGGGTCCTCGCCGGTTGGTTCACGGGCGAGCTGGACGCGCTGATCTGGTCCCACGCGCCCGACCCGACCGCCCGTCCGGCCCCCGGCTCGCTCGCCGACGTGCCCGCCGTGACCGACGAGTCCACCGCCCTGGCCAAGGCGCTCAAGGCCCGCGGCCTGCGCTTCGTCGGACCCACCACGGCCTACGCCCTGATGCAGGCGTGCGGGCTGGTCAACGACCACCTCGCGCAGTGCTGGGCGCGCTCCGGCTCGGGCCCCGCCGGCACCTGACGGGCCCGGGCTCGCTTCAGCGGCCGAGGAACCGCGGGGTTCGCTTGTCGACGAAGGCGGCCACGGCGCCGGCGTGGTCCTCGGAGGCACCGGCCCGGCTCTGGAGCTCGTCCTCCTTCTCCAGGGACTGGGCCAGGGTGTGCGACTGGGCGTAGGCCAGCGACTCCTTCAATGCGGCGTAGGCCAGGGTGGGCCCCCCGGCCAGTTCCCGGGCGACCCGCCGGGCCTCGGCGGCCAGGTCGGCGGCCGGGACCACCCGGGTGGCGATGCCCCAGTCGTACGCCTCCCCGGCGGTGATCGGCCGGGGCAGCAGCAGCAGGTCCGCGGCGCGGCCGGGCCCCACCACCCGCGGCAGCGTCCACGAGAGCCCGGAGTCGGCGCTGAGCGCCACCCCGGCGAAGGCCGTGGTGAAGGTCGCGGTGTCGGCGACCACCCGGACGTCCGCCGCCAGGGCGAATCCGAAGCCCGCCCCGGCCGCCACCCCGTTCACCCCCGCGACCACGGGCTTGGCCATCCCGGTCAGCGCCCGCAGGATCGGGTTGTAGTGGTCCCGCACGGTGCGCATGGACCCGCCGTCGCCGGCGGCCCGGCTCGCGGCGAGCGTCGCCACGTGCTCCTTGAGGTCCTGGCCCACGCAGAAGGCGCGGTCGCCGGCGGCGGTCAGCAGCACCGCCCGCACCCCGCCGTCCGCCGCGGCCTCCTCGGCTGCGTCCCGCAGCGCGACCTTGGTCACGGTGTCCAGGGCGTTCATCGCCCCGGGGCGGTTCAGGGTGATCGTCGCGAGTCCGTCGCTCACCTCGTAGAGCACGGTGTCGGCCATGGCGGGTCCTCTCCGAGTGGGGCTCCCGACGGGGCGCGGGGCGACCGGGGAGCGCGGTCCGAGGCCAGCATGACGGAGATCACCGCCCGTCTGCATGTGACCTGCATCAAAGAATCGCGCCCTCCCGACACCTCCGGGGGACGCCGTGGAGCGCCCGGTATCCCGCCCACGTCGCCGAATTGAGTGGTTTTGCGGGCGTGCGTTGCCCAAGCGATGCCGACCGATGTTGGTCATCGGGTCCTGCCATGCGGGATAATGGCCGGGAAGCAATGTGTTCGATGCCGGACGCCCGCCGTGGAAAAGGGAGCGCCGGCGGCTGACGATGAGCTGGTTTCAGGAAGGGGAACGAGCATGGCGGCCATGAAGCCGCGGACGGGTGACGGCCCGCTCGAGGTGACCAAGGAGGGGCGGGGCATCGTCATGCGCGTTCCGCTCGAAGGCGGCGGTCGGCTCGTGGTCGAGCTGACCCCGGACGAGGCCGACGCGCTCGGCGACGCCCTCAAGAAGGTCGTCGGCTGACACTGAGGCCCGGCCTGTGAAGTCTTCCGGTCGCCCCGGCATCGTACGCGGTGCCGGGGCGGCTGTTTGGGCGAAGTCCGTGCCCCGCGCCTGTGGCGTGCGCCACGGCCACCGCGCGGTGCGTACGGTGCGTCCGCGGCGCCCGCACCCGGTGCCTCAGGGGGCGGTGGTCACCGCTTCACCGCGCACAGCAGTCCGTCCCCCACCGGCAGCAGCGAGGGCACCAGGTCCGCGTTCTCCCGCACCCCGCGCACCAACTCGCGCAGCTTGAGCACCTCCGCCGGCTGCGGCCCCGAGTCCACGGTCCGCCCGTCGGCGAAGACCCCCTCGAAGCAGACCAGCCCGCCGGGTCGCAGCAACCGCAGCGACTCTTCGAGGTAGTCGAGGCACTCCAGTCGGTCGCCGTCGCAGAAGACCAGGTCGTAGCCGCTGTCCGCGAGCCGCGGCAACACGTCCAGCGCCCGCCCCGGGATGAACCGGGCCCGGTTGCTGGCGAACCCCGCGAGGCGGAACGCCTGCTTGGCGAACTGCTGGCGCTCCGGCTCCTGGTCCACCGTGGTGAGGACCCCGTCCGGACGCATGCCGTGCAGCAGGTGGATGCCGGAGACCCCGGTGCCGGTGCCGATCTCCGCCACCGCCTTGGCGGCCACCGTCGAGGCCAGCATCCGCAGGGCGGCGCCGGTCGAGGGCGACACCGGGCGCAGCGCGACCTCCCGGGCCCGGTCCCGGGCCCAGTGCAGCGCCTCTTCCTCGGCGACAAAGGCGTCAGCGAACGCCAAGCCCGTCTGCCGGTTGCCGGTAATGACCCTCTCCTGTCCCCCTGGGATGCCTGGCCGTGACTGTATCCGCTGGGGGCGGGAACCCGCAGATGGGACCAGGCGTTATGGAGGGTGGGGGACGAGGTGCGACGCGAATCACGGAACAACGGGGGTCGGGAATGGTTCGAACCGGGCGGCGGGCCCCGACGCATGACCAGAACCACGTACCAAATTCACGTAAAATTGCTTATCCGGAGCTAACGGGCGGGGTGGCTATGGTAGGGGCTCCACTGGACACCACCAGAGCCGACAGGGGAGGTGCGGCTGCGCCTGCGGATAGGGGAGGAGTGCTGCGGCGCCTTCTCAGATCGGTGGGTGAGCCGAAATCCGTGACCTACACCGCTGACCACGCCGACCGCTCCGCCTCGACCGCGACCTTCACCGCCGGCGCGGACGCCCCGGCGTGGACTCCGCCCACCTGGGAGGAGATCGTCAGCACCCACAGCGGTCGCGTCTACCGCCTCGCCTACCGCCTCACGGGCAACCAGCACGACGCCGAGGACCTCACCCAGGAGGTCTTCGTCCGCGTCTTCCGCTCGCTGTCCACGTACTCGCCCGGCACCTTCGAGGGCTGGCTGCACCGCATCACCACCAACCTCTTCCTGGACATGGTGCGCCGCCGGCAGCGCATCCGCTTCGACTCCCTCGGGGACGACGCCGCGGAGCGCCTGCCCAGCCGTGAGCCCTCCCCCCAGCAGGCGTTCAACGACACCCACTTCGACGCCGACGTCCAGCAGGCGCTGGACACCCTCGCGCCGGAGTTCCGTGCCGCCGTGGTCCTCTGCGACATCGAGGGCCTGTCCTACGAGGAGATCGCCGCCACCCTGGGCGTCAAGCTCGGTACGGTCCGCAGCCGTATCCACCGCGGCCGCTCCCAGCTGCGCAAGGCCCTCCAGCACCGGTCCCCGCAGGCCCGCGCCGAGCGGCGCCAGCCCGTGGCCACCGGTGTCCCCGCCCTGGGAGGAGGAGGCGCGTCCGCGTGAGTGGAACACGTCCCACACCCGTCGAGCAGCACCTCGGCGACCGGCTCGCCTCGTTCGTCGACGGCGAGCTGGGCCATGACGCCCGCGACCGCGTCCTCGCCCACCTCGCCACCTGCCCCCGGTGCAAGGCCGAGGCGGACGAGCAGCGCCGGGTGAAGTCCGCCTTCGCGCAGGCCGAGCCACCGCCGCTCTCCGACAGCTTCCTGGCTCGGCTCCAGGGCCTGCCCGGCGGCGGCCTGTCCGCCGGCCCCGTGTTCGAGTCGAGCGGTGACGCCTTCGGCTACGCCGCGGCGCTCCCCGGCGGCCCGGAGACCGGCTTCCGCATCCACCCCGTGGTCCGACCCGAGGGGGAGCGGCCCGCGGTGCGGGGCCGCCGCCGCTTCGCTTTCGCCGCCGCCGGGGCCGTCTCCCTCGCCGCGATCGCCCTCGGCGGGGTCAGCACCATCACCGCACCCGTCGACGGCGGTGACGCCCGGGGCCCCAGCAGCAACAACGTCACCCCCCTGCGCACCCAGGGCGGAGGCGTCCCGGTGGGTGACGCCCAGCGCCGCCGGGCCGCCACCCCGATGCTGGGCCAGCGCACCGGCGGGGCGCTCGCCGCGCCGGTGGCCCCCGCCTCGGTCACCGCACCGCTGCTGCCCGGGGTGCTCCCCCCGGGTCGTTCACTGGCTGCGGTCCAGGCACTGGCCGCGCCGCTGCTCGCGGGCGCCTCGGCGATCTCCCCGTTGCTGCACCCCGTCCCGGCGGTGCGCTCGCCCTTCCCGCTCGTCCCCCCGCCGGATCCCACCGATCCCCTGGGGAAGGTCAACGGTCCCCCCTCCCGGGCCACCCAGGTCGGGAACGGCACGGTCGGCGTCGACGGGCCCCTGCTCGGCATCCCCCGTTCCCCCCGGGCCACAGCCCCCGGACCCACCCCCGCCCCGGGACCCGGCACGCCCCGTTGACCGGGGCACCGAGCCGTCCCGGGGCCACCCCGGGACGGCCGAGCGCTTCAGGGCCGCGACGGGACCTGGTTGAATTCCGCACGGGACGTGCCGGGGAGGGCGAGCGTCCAGCGGAGAGCAAGCACCAGCGGTGACCGCCGCGCGGCCGGGTGGGGAGACGATGGACGAGGGCAAGCCGACGGGGTGGAACGGCCCCGCTGCCGAAGGAACCGGCGCGGGTCTACCCCCCGAGCCCCCGGCATCCACCGTGCCGCCCGCCCCCGAGGCGCCCCCGGTCGCTGACGGCCCGGGGCCCGCGCCCGGGCCCGCCGTCCCGGACCCCGCGCAGCCGCCCGGGGCCCACCCCCGCCCGCTGCACGCCCCGGACCCCTACGGCACCCCGCCCTACGGCGAGCCGGGCCCCTGGGCCCCGGCACCCCCCGTCCAACACCCCGCTGCCGCCCCGGCGCAGGGCGTCCCCGCGAGCCCACCGCCCCCGCCCGCCTCCACCGCGCCGACGGGGGCCCCGTACCCCGCCGAGGGCGGCGCCTGGGGGCGCTACGACCCCTGGGCCGCGGCCCCGCTCCAACACGCCGGCGCCCCCGCCCCTGGTGGCCGGCCGCCCGCCCGCCGCGGGCTGTGGGTCGGCGCCCTGGTGCTGGGCCTGGTCGCCGGCGCGATCGGCGGGGTGACCGGGGCGCACCTGGAGGCCCGTCGCACCACCCGGGTCGAACTCCCCCAGGCGGGCCCCGAGCCCACCGACCGCGCCCCGGACAGCGTCGCCGGCATCGCCGCCCGTTCCCTGCCCGGGGTGGTCACCCTGCACGTGCGGGGCGGCTCCGACCAGGGCACCGGGACCGGTTTCGTGCTGGACGGACGCGGCCACATCCTCACCAACAACCACGTGGTCGAACCCGCGGGGGCCGCGGGGGAGATCACGGTGACGTTCAGCGGCGGCGAGGTCGCCGAGGCGGAGGTCATCGGCCGGGACAGCGGCTACGACCTCGCGGTGGTCAAGGTCACCGGGGTCACCGGGCTCAAACCGCTGCCGCTCGGCAACTCCGACAACGTGCAGGTCGGCGATCCGGTGGTGGCCATCGGAGCCCCGTTCGACCTGGCCAACACCGTGACCTCCGGCATCATCAGCGCCAAGGAACGGCCCATCACGGCCGGCGGCGAGAAGGGCGACGGCAGCGACGTCTCCTACGTCGACGCCCTCCAGACCGACGCCCCGATCAACCCGGGCAACTCCGGCGGCCCCCTGATGGACGCCCGGGCCCGGGTCATCGGCATCAACAGCGCGATCCGCTCGGCCGACCGCGCGGCCTCCGAGCGCGGCCAGTCGGGTTCCATCGGCCTCGGCTTCGCCATCCCCATCAACCAGGGCAAACGGGTCGCCGAGGAGTTGATCAACTCCGGGAGGGCCACCCATCCGATCATCGGGGTGACCCTCGACACGGAGTTCACCGGCGACGGCGCCCGGGTCGGCGCCGAGGACGGTGCCGGCGGCTCCGCGGTGCTCCCGGGCGGCCCCGCCGCGAAGGCGGGCGTTCGACCCGGTGACGTGATCACCGAGGTCGACGGCCAGCGGGTGCACTCCGCCGAGGAACTGATCGTCAAGATCCGCGCGCACCGCCCCGGCGACCGGCTCCAACTCACCCTGGAACGCGGCGGCCGGGAGCACCGGGTGGCGCTCGTGCTGGGGGCGTCGGGCGGCGACTGACCGCGGCACCCTTCCGCCCCGCCGGCACGGAACGGGCAGTACCGGACGCACGGGGTGGGCGGGTACCGTGGGAGCGGTCCGGGACCAGGGGGACCGCTGCGGGCCCGAGGACTTCGCAAGGGAGCGCTAGGTGTTCAATGACATAGGTTGGGCCGAGGTCCTGACCATCGTGGTGCTCGGCATGCTCGTCCTGGGCCCCGAAAGGCTGCCGAAGGCGATCCAGGACATCTCGCGGACCATCCGCAAGATCCGCGAGTTCTCCGACAGCGCCAAAGAGGACATCCGTACCGAGTTGGGCCCGGAATTCAAGGACTTCGAGTTCGAGGACCTGAACCCGAAGACCTATCTGCGCAAGCAACTCGGCAATGACGACCTGGGACTCCAGGAGATCCGCAACAGTTTCGACCTCCGCAAGGAAATGGCGGAACTGTCGGATTCGGTGAACGGCTACGGCGACCGGTCCGACCGGCCCGACGTCGACGAGGGCTCCCGGACCACCCCGTCCGGGGCCCCCGGGCGGCCCGATCTGGTGAAGAAGCGGGACCTCACCGCCGGGGAGCGTCCCCCGTACGACATCGACGCGACCTGACGCCGTTCCTGACGCCCGCCCCGGCCCGCCCCGGGGCGGGCGTCGTGCGCCCCGGGCACGGAGCCGGCGCGCTCCCCGTGCTCCCCGAACGCCCCCGGTGCGTCCATCCGCGGCGCCGGGCCGCTGACATGGCCTCGACGTGCCGCCGCTCGCCCGGTCGTGCCCGGTTTGCCCGCCGGTTGGGCGATGGAACCGTGGGTGCGGCCGGCCGGGTGGCTATTCTGCCTAGGGCCTTTCTGGAGGGCCCAGCCGTCGTGCGGGCCGACACCAGGTCGCCCGAGGGGGGCGGGCCGCATCCGGTCCGACGAGTGCGAGGAGGCGTCCGCAGATGGAGACGACGAGTCAGGTGGGTGTGCAGACACCGGCCGGAGCGAGCGTGCGACCGAACGCGTCCGTGCGCCGCACGGTCGACGACTTCCTGATGGCGCCGTTCCCCTGGTACGGCCTCGACGGGGCGTTCACCGGCACCCGTTGGCTGCTCCAGGCCGGGGCCTCCGCCGAGGGCGTGGTGGAGCACGGCTCCATCGGCCACGGCGACCAGCCCGCACTGCGCGCCGCGGACGGCCGGGACGCGGGCGAACGGGACCGGTTCGCCGTCGTGGTGACCGTCGCGGCCAACCCGGTGCGCAAGACCGGCGACGGGACGGGGATCCTGGAGGCCACCTCGGTGTCGTCCGCGGCCTGGCTCGCCGGCTCGGGACTCCTCGCCGTCACCTGGCCCGCGCAGATGGACCACGGCCTGCGGGACGACTGGATGGCGCAGCAGACCGAAACGGCGTGGGTCCTCGCCGACGACCTCGACAGCGAGGACTGGGCCTCGCTGTCGCTGCCGGTCGACGGCGAGCCCACGCCCTTCCACTACCGGGAGTCCCCCTACGGCTGGGTGCTGGCCGGCACCACCCGCCGGGGCGTGCACCTGGGCGCCTACGGGCGCGGCATGAGCGCCTACGGGCTGGGCTTCTCGGCCGTCGAGGGCATCGAGGAGTACGCCTGACGCCCCGCCCGCGCCCGGACCGGGCGCGGGCGGAACCGGCTCAGAACTTGTTGCGGGGCGTGATGCCCAGCGTCATGCCGGCCAGCCCGCGCTGCCGGCCGCCCAGCTTGCCGGCGATGGAGCGCAGTGCGGCACCCGCGGGGGAGTCGGGGTCGGAGAGCACCACCGGCCGGCCGTCGTCGCCGCCCTCGCGGAGCCGGACGTCGATCGGGATGGAGCCCAGCACCGGCACGGTCGCCCCGGTGGTGCGGGTGAGCCCGTCCGCGACGGTCTGCCCGCCGCCGGTGCCGAACACGTCGACCATCTCCCCGCAGTGCGGGCAGGGCAGCCCGGCCATGTTCTCCACCACGCCGGCGATCTTCTGGTGGGTCTGCACGGCGATCGAGCCGGCCCGCTCGGCCACCTCGGCGGCGGCCTGCTGCGGGGTGGTCACCACCAGGATCTCCGCATTGGGCACCAACTGGGCCACCGAGATCGCGATGTCCCCGGTGCCCGGCGGCAGGTCCAGCAGCAGCACGTCCAGGTCGCCCCAGAACACGTCGGCCAGGAACTGCTGGAGGGCCCGGTGCAGCATCGGGCCCCGCCACACCACCGGGGCGTTGCCGGGGGTGAACATCCCGATGGAGATCACCTTCACCCCGTGCGCCGAGGGCGGCATGATCATGTTCTCGACCTGGGTGGGCCGCCCCTCGGCGCCCAGCATCCGCGGGACCGAGTGCCCGTAGATGTCGGCGTCCACCACGCCGACCTTCAGGCCGTCGGCGACCATCGCCGCCGCGAGGTTCACCGTCACGGACGACTTGCCGACCCCGCCCTTGCCGGAGGCGACCGCGTACACCCGGGTCAGCGAGCCCGGCTTGGCGAACGGCACCTCGCGTTCGGCCTGCCCGCCCCGGAGCGCCGCCGCCAGGTCCTTGCGCTGCTCGTCGCTCATCACGTCCAGGTGGACCTCCACCCGGGTGACGCCCTCGACCCGCTGGACGGCCTCGGTCACGTTGGTGGTGATGGTCTCGCGCATCGGGCAGCCGGAGACCGTGAGGTAGACGGTCACGGCGACGGCGCCGTCCGCGCCGATCTCCACCGATTTGACCATCCCCAGTTCGGTGATGGGTCGCTGGATCTCGGGGTCGTTCACCGTCGCCAGTGCCTCGCGCACCGCGTCTTCCGTAGCCATACCGTCGATGGTACGGCGCCCGGACGCGGGCCCGGCAAGACCGTCGGACCGGACCTACGGCTCCGCTCCGTCCCGCCCCGGGAGCCGCCCCTCCCCGGGGCCCGCGGCCCGGGGCCGGCGCTCGTCCAGCTCCCTCAGCAGCCCCTCCAGCTCGGAACGCATCCAGTCCCGGGTGGCGACCTCGCCGAGGCCGGTGCGCAGCGCCGCCACCTCCCGGCTCAGGTACTCGGTGTCGGCGATCGAGCGTTCGTTCTGCTTGCGGTCCTGCTCCAGGTTGACCCGGTCCCGGTCGTCCTGCCGGTTCTGCGCCAGCAGGATCAGCGGGGCCGCGTACGACGCCTGGAGCGACAGCGCCAGGGTCAGGAAGATGAACGGGTACTCGTCGAAGCGCAGCCCGGCCGGCGCCCAGATGTTCCACACCACCCAGCACAGGATGGTGAACGACATCCAGACGATGAACCGCCCGGTGCCCAGGAACCGGGCGATCCGCTCGGTCAGCCGGCCGAACGCGTCCGGGTCGTACTCGGGCCACAGCCGTCTGCGCGGCGCCAACGGCTGGTCCAGCCGCACCCGCGGCCGGGCCTGCTCCCGGTGCTCCCGCTCACTCGCCATGGCCGCGCGCCCCCTCGTCGTCCGCCCCGGGGCCCGGGGCCAGCTCGTGGAACTCCTGCTCGCGCCAGTCCTCGGGCAGCAGGTGGTCCAGCACGTCGTCCACGGTCACCGCGCCCAGCAGCGAGCCGTCGTCGTCCACCACCGGCGCGGCCACCATGTCGTAGGTGGCGAAGAACCCGGCGACCACCGGCAGCGAGTCCTGCGGGGAGAGCGCCTGGAGGTCGTCGTCGAGGATCGAGCTGACCAGCGTGTACGGGGGGTCCCGCAGCAGCCGCTGGAAGTGCACGGTCCCCAGGTACTTGCCGGTCGGCGTCTCGTCGGGCGGGCGGCACACGTACACCTGGGCGGCCAGCGCCGGCGAGAGGTCGGGGTTGCGCACCCGGGCCAGGGCGTCGGCGACCGTCGCGTCCGGCCGCAGCACCACCGGCTCGGTCGTCATCAACCCGCCCGCCGTGCGCTCCTCGTACGCCATCAGCCGCCGCATGTCCGCCGCGTCCCCCGGCTGCATCAGGCTCAGCAGCCGCTCCTGGTCCGACTCGGGCAGCTCGGCGAGCAGGTCGGCCGCGTCGTCCGGGTCCATCGCCTCCAGCACGTCCGCGGCCCGCTCCTCCTGGAGCTTGCCGAGGATCTCGATCTGGTCGTCCTCCGGCAACTCCTCCAGGACGTCCGCCAACCGGTCGTCGTCGAGGGCCGCGGCCACCTCGGCACGCCGCTTGGGCGACAGGTGGTGCAGCACGTTCGCCAGGTCGGCCGGGCGCAACTGCTCGAAGGTGGCGAGCAGCGTCTCCGCGCCCTGACCCTGCTCGTCCAGCGAGAAGCCGGTGACGGCGTCCCAGCCGACGGTCAGCGTCTCGCCCTTGCTCCGCCGGAAGCCCGCCGTGCGGTGCGGGGCGCCCCGCCGCACGAAGACCCGGTCCACCTCCCAGTCCCGACGGGTCGGCAACTGCCGCACCGACAGGTCGAGCACGGTGACCTCCTCGCCGGTCTCCACCAGCCGCACCCGCCGGTCCAGCAGCTCCCCGAACACCAGCCGCTCGGTCGGCCGCTGCTCGAAGCGCCGGACGTTCAGCACCCCGGTGGTGAGCACCTGGCCGGCCTGGATGCCGGTCACCCGGGTCATCGGCAGGAAGATCCGGCGCCGCGAGGTCAGCTCCACCACCAACCCCAGCAGCCGGGGCGGCCGGTGCGCCACCCGCACCATCGCGACCAGGTCCCGCACCCGGCCCACGTGGTCCCCACCGGGGTCGAAGACCGTGACGCCCGACAGGTGCGAGACGAAGATCCGGCGGGCGCCCGCTGCCATGACCGTGCCTCCCGGGTGAACGCGTGCCGCCGTGTCGAAGCGGCCCTTCTTGCTGTTTGTCCGGTAATTCGTGCTTCAGGCTAGCCCGTCCGGGTAGGCGCCGCCCGTCCACACGGCCGGTGAGGCTGGGTCCGGAGTGCGTGCACGACACCGGTACGCTGCGGTCCACCGCCCCTCATTGCGGCGGCCCCCGTACGAGAGGCAGCCCCGTCTGTGTCAGCGGTTCCCCTGCGCCGGGGTCGGCGCGCGGTGATGATGAGCGCGGCGAGCGCCGGCCTGGCGGCCGTCCTCGCCGGCCTCACGGGGTGCAGCAGCAGCGACCCGGTGGACCCCGACAAGGGCACCAACGGCGTCGGCAAGCTGACGCCCGCCGAGATCCAGAGCCGGACCCGGGCCGCCGCCGGGGCCGCGACCTCGGTGCGCCTGTCGGGCACCATCCTGGTCAAGGACGAGAGCTACCGCCTGGACATGCGGCTCTCCGAACGGGGCGGCACCGGCTCGGTGCGCTCCAAGGACAGCACCTTCCGCCTGCTCAAGGTGGAGGACCAGCTCTACCTGAAGGCCGACTCCTCGTTCTGGACCCACGAGGGGGACGGCGCCGGCCCCGCCGACCGGGCCGCCGCCGAGAAGCTGGACGGCAAGTACGTCAAGGTGCCCGACGACGACCCGACCTACCAACGGCTGAGCGGCTTCGCCGCGATGGACGTGCTGTTGGACGGGCTGGTCACCCTGCACGGCACCCTGGAGAAGGGCGAACGGGGCAGCACCGGCGGCACCAAGAGCATCCGGCTCACCGGGGACAAGGGCGCCGGCGGCACCCTCGACGTCTCACTGGAGGGCCGCCCCTTCCCGCTGCGCCTGGTGCGCGGCGGGAAGGCGGGCACCCTCAGCCTCACCGACTGGAACGCGGAGTTCCCGCTCCGGAAGCCCGAGCCGTCCGAAGTCGTCGACTACGGGCGGGGCCTGCCGGTCACCTGACGGGACCTCGGGGCGCCGCTCAGCGCCCGCGCCGGCCGAACAACAGCCGGGGCAGCCCCGCCGGCACCGGCCGACGGGTGGTCACCGGGCTCGCCGGCGGGGCCGCGGCCAGCGAACCGGTCGGCACCCGGGGGTCCACCGCGCCGGGCTCCAGGCGCACCACCCGGCACTCCCGCGCCCACCGCTCGGGCGCCGCCTCGCCGTCCGGCGCGTTCAGCCGCTTGCCCTTCAACGCGGCGACCGCGGCCGTCCACTCCTCGCCCCCGGGGCGCAGCTCCACCACGCGGGCGGACCAGGCGACCAGCCGCCCGCCCTTGTCCTTGCTGCGCACGGTGACGGTCACGGCGCCCCCGTCGACCAACCCCGGCAGCGGCTGCTCACCGGGTCCGTCGCCCAGCAGGTGCACGGCGCCCTCGTGCCACACGTGCCACAGCGGGCGGTCCGGGCCGGTGGCGCCCCGCACCCAGACCAGGCCGGACTTCTTCGCGCTCTCCTCGACGAGGGCCCGGTCCAGCGGTGATTGCGTCATGGGCCCAGGGTAGGCGGCACCCGCCCGCCGGGTCACAGCCAGCCGTTGCGCTTCAGGGTGCGGTGGATGGCGAAGCAGATCACGACCGTCACCCCGAGCACCATCGGATAGCCGTACTGCCAGCGCAATTCGGGCATGTGGTCGAAGTTCATGCCGTACACCCCGCACACCATCGTCGGCACGGCGATGATCGCCGCCCAGGAGGTGATCTTCCGCATGTCCTCGTTCTGCGCGACCGAGGCCTGCGCCAGGTTGGCCTGGAGGATCGAGTTCAACAGCTCGTCGAAACCGAGGACCTGCTCCTGGACCTGGGCCAGGTGGTCGGCCACGTCCCGGAAGTACTTCTGGATGTCCGGGTCGACGAGCCGCATCGGCCGCTCGCTCAGCAACTGCATCGGCCGCACCAGCGGGGCCACCGCCCGCTTGAACTCCAGCACCTCCCGCTTGAGCTGGTAGATCCGCCCGGCGTCCACGCCGCGGGCGGTCCCGCTCCGGCCCGGCGTGAACACCTCCGTCTCCACCTCGTCCACGTCGTCCTGCACCGCTTCGGCGACCGCGAGGTAGCCGTCCACCACGTGGTCGGCGATGCCGTGCAGCACCGCCGAGGGGCCCTTGGCGAGCAACTTCGGTTCGCTCTGGAGGCGGCTGCGCAGCGCCCGCAGCGAGCCCTGCCCGCCGTGCCGCACGGTGATGGCGAAGTCGGGGCCGGTGAAGCACATGACCTCACCGGTCTCCACGATCGCGCTGGTCGAGGTGAGTTCGTCGTGCTCCAGGTAGTGCACGGTCTTGAAGACCATGAAGAGGGTGTCGTCGTACCGCTCCAGCTTGGGCCGCTGGTGGGCGTGGACCGCGTCCTCGACGGCGAGCGGGTGCAGCCCGAACTCGGCCGCGATCACCGCGAACTCGGCTTCGGTCGGCTCGTGCAGGCCGATCCACGCGAAGCCGCCGTCCCGGCGCACCTGGAGCATCGCCCCGTGCGGGGTGAGGCACTCCGCCGAGTCGACGCGGCGCCCGTCGCGGTAGACGGCGCAGTCCACGATGGCGGAGGGCGTCGCGGGGTCCCGGGTGGTGTCGTAGGCGGTGTCGTCCTTGCGGTGGGCGGGCCGTACGGCGGCACGCAGATCACGGATCATCGACATGGGAAGGCTCCTTCGCACCGTGGCCGCGGGCGACGGGTGGAACTGCCCGGAATGGGGACGTCTCGATCCGGGAGGCTCCGCCGGCTCGTCTGACCGGCGGACGCTCGATGTCGGGCACGTCCACAAAGCGGGGAGCACCGCACCGTCGCGGGGCGGCTTCTTCGCTGGTCGCTACTGCTTCACAACTGCGGGTACTGCGGGGGCGCCGGCGAACGGGGTCACCGGCGCGGTCGTGCGGACACCGGGCCGAGCAGGCGGACGCGGACGGTCGGACCGTACGGGCCGGTGGGAACGGCGGCTCTTCCGGCACGCGATCGAGTGCCCGAGCGGGCGGGCCGGACGGTCGGGTCCGGGAACGCGGAAGGGGCCGGGAACCGGACGGCCCGTCGAGAGGGGACCGGACCGGCGGGAACCGCGAAGCTACCGACAGCGGCGGGAAGAGCGGGTCGTACTGCACGGTCGACTTCGATCCATGACAACCCCACCTCCTCCGGCCGGTCCCCCGTGAGGGATGTCCAAGGCGTCGGGGGCACGAGCGCGACGCCGATGCGTGCGGCTGGGAAGACCACCCCGAACAGCGGCCAAGACTAGCAGCCGGTTGACGTGTCAAGGGCCCTCGCCCGCCGTTCGCTACGCACCCCTGACACCCCGCCCGGGGCGCCCGCACCGGCCCGCGCCCCCGTGACGTGCGGATTCTGACGGTCCCTCACCGCGGGGCGACGCGCCTATGCTCACCGGCATGCCAGATGTTCTCGCGCTCGTCGACGCCCGTTTGCGCACGGTTCTCGGCGAACCGGACGCCCGGGCCGCGGTCACCTTCCTCGGCACCGACCGCATCGAGGTCCTCCGCTTCGCGGCCTCCGAGGCCGCCGACCCCGGCGCGCGGTACGTGCGGTACGCGACCCTCGGCATGTCCGCCCGGCCGATGACCGACCCGACCGCGGTGCTCGCCGACCCCGACCGCGGTCCCCGCGCCGAACTCGTCCTCACCGTGCGCGGCCAACGCGCCGACACCGACCGGGTGCTGCGCCCGCTGGCCGTGCTGGCCGCCAGCCCCCAGGTCGAGGGCGTGGTGGTGGCCCCGGGCGCCTCGCTGGACACCGGCGCCCCGCTCTGGCCGGGAGCCCCCTTCACCTCCGTCCTGGTGGCCGAACCCGGGGGGCTGGTCCCCGATCTGGAGCTCGACCCGCCGAGGGACCCGGTCGTCTTCCTGCCGCTGCTGCCGATGACCCCGAACGAGGCCGCGTGGAAGCGGGTGCACGGTGCGGGCGCCCTGCACGAACGCTGGCTGGCGCACGGCACCGACCTGCGGGATCCGTGGCGCGCGGGCGTTCCGCTGGACTGATCGCACCGCCCCGCCGGGCCCCCGCGCAGTCGGGTGATCATCCTTTGATCTTCCTTGACTCGCGGGCGGCCAAGGGGGACCGTTGGGCGGTATGAGGGGCGAACCCACTTGCCCGAAGTGCGGCGGCCGGGTCAGGGCTCCCGGACTCTTCGCCGATGCCTGGCAGTGCGCCGTGCACGGCGCGGTGCAGCCGTTCCAGCCCGTGATCCCGCCCAGTGTGGAAGCCCTCGGCGTGGTCGTGGACCGCGCCCGGGTCCCCGTCTGGATGCCGTGGCCGCTCCCGGTCGGTTGGCTGTTCACCGGAGTGGGCCACGCCGGCGACGACCGCGGCGGCGGCCGGGCCACCGTGGTGGCCTGCTCGGGCCCCGGACCGCTCGGCGGCATGGGGGAGTTGCTGCTCGTCGCCGAGGAGTTGGGCATCGGGCTCGGCGCCCGCTACGCCGGAGTGGACGGCCCCGACCCCGGTCCGCACATCAGCGTGGAGAAGCCCCCCGAGGCCAAGGTCCTGGCGTCCGGCCGGCCCACCCCGCTGTGGCACGTCCCGGGCGCGCCGCCGGACCGCGCGGTCTTCGCCGGGGAGGCCCGCGGACTGTGGCTGTGGGCGGTGGTCTGGCCGGAACAGTCCGGACTGCTGATGTACGAGGAACTGGTGCTGACCGACCTGCGGGACGCCGGCGCCGAGGTGGACCTGTTGCCGTGCGGGGCGCTCTCCCCGCGGCTGCTGTCGCGCTGAGCGGGCTCCCCCGGGCGTGTGGCCAGGGCGACAGTCCCGGGACGGCGCAGGGGGGTCGCGGACGGTTATCCTTGGGTGTCCGCGTGTCCTGCGTTCCCCGGGAACGGCCGAGTCGGTTGGGAGTCCGTCGTGCGCATCGACCTGCACACCCACTCCACCGCCTCCGACGGCACCGACACCCCCGCCGAGCTGGTCCGCAGGGCCGCCGCGGGCGGACTCGACGTCATCGCGCTCACCGACCACGACACCACCCGCGGCCACGCCGAGGCGGTCGCCGCCCTGGCGGAGGTCGAGGGGCTGACCCTGGTCCCCGGCGCCGAACTCTCCTGCCGGCTCGACGGCATCGGCCTGCACATGCTGGCCTACCTGTTCGACCCGGCCGAGCCCGAGCTGCTGGCCCAACGCGAACTGGTCCGCGACGACCGGGTGCCCCGCGCCCGCGGCATGGTGACCCGGCTCCAGGAACTCGGGGTGCCGGTGACCTGGGAACAGGTCGCCCGGATCGCGGGCGACGGCTCGGTGGGCCGGCCGCACATCGCGGAGGCGCTGGTCGAACTGGGAGTGGTGGCCTCGGTGTCCGAGGCGTTCGTCCCCCAGTGGATCGGCGACGGCGCCCGCGCCTACGTCGCCAAGCACGAACTCGACCCCTTCGAGGCGGTCCGCCTGGTCAAGGCCGCCGGCGGGGTCACCGTCTTCGCACACCCCGGTGCGGCACGGCGCGGGGCGATCGTCTCCGACGAGGTGATCGCCTCCCTCGCCGCCGCCGGCCTCGACGGCATCGAGGTCGACCACATGGACCACGAGCCCGCCACCCGGGCCCGGCTGCGCGGACTCGCCGCCGAACTCGGGCTGCTGGTCACCGGCTCCAGTGACTACCACGGCACCCGCAAGACCTGTGTGCTCGGGGAGTTCACCACGGACCCCGAGATCTACGGGGAGATCACCCGGCGCGCGACCGGCGCCTTCCCGGTGCCCGGCGCCGGGGGAGCCCCCCGCACCGTCGGCTGACACCGGTCCCGAGGACCGATGCGCCCGTAGCGCTCTCCGCCGTCCCGACCGTCCTTCCCCCCGCGCCGTCGTGCGCCGGGACGACCCGGTCCGGTGCGCCTGCGCTCCCCCCGCACTGCTCCACCCCCGCTCACGCGCCCACCCCCAGGGCGCGCGTACCGCTCCGAGCGCCGCCCGAGTGCGCCCGCTCCCTTCCGCAAGGCACTACGTACCGTGTTCGACCTCGCTGTGTTCGGATCCCTGTTCCTGACCCTCTTCGTGATCATGGATCCGCCGGGGATCACCCCGATCTTCCTCGCGCTCACCGCCGGACGCCCCGCCCGCGTCCAGAAGCGGATGGCCTTCCAGGCCGTCTGCGTGGCCCTCGGCGTGATCGTCCTGTTCGGACTGCTCGGCCACGAGATCCTCACCTATCTGCACATCTCCGTACCCGCGCTGATGATCGCGGGCGGACTGCTGCTCCTGCTGATCGCCCTGGACCTGCTCACCGGCAAGACCGACGAACCGAAGCAGACCAAGGACGTCAACGTCGCCCTCGTCCCGCTCGGGATGCCGCTGCTCGCCGGGCCCGGCGCCATCGTCTCGGTGATCCTCGCCGTGCAGAAGGCCGACACCGTGGGCGCCCAGGTGTCGGTGTGGACGGCGATCCTCGCCATCCACGCGGTGCTCTGGGTCGCCATGCGCTATTCGCTGCTGGTCATCCGGGTCATCAAGGACGGCGGCGTGGTCCTGGTGACCCGACTCGCGGGCATGCTGCTGTCCGCCATCGCGGTGCAACAGATCATCAACGGCGTCACCCAGGTCGTCCAGGGAGCCTGACGCCCCCCGCACCGCCCGAGGGGCCCGGTACGACGTCCGCCGGACGTCGGGCCCGGGGCCCCCGGGGGGGGGGGGCACCCCCCCCCCGAGGCGGACGGCTCGGCCGGGCGGATGTACAGGCGCTGCCCCACGGCTGCGGCCTGCTGCACGATCCGGTTGACGGAGGCGGCGTCCACGACGGTCGAGTCCTCGGCGGTGCCGTCGACGTCGTTCAGGCGCATGATCTCGAAGCGCATGGCTTCTCCCTTCGTCTGCGTGATCCTCCCCCGAGGGGGAGAACTGGTCTGCGGACCGGACAACCCATGATCCCCGCCGTTCGGCGACGGTGCCAGGCGAGCCGGTCCACCAAGAGGGCGACGCACGGTCCCGGCCCGTTTGAGCAGGGGGAACCGGCCGTGCGGTCACGAAGGGTCCAACACCCTGCGGGCCGGATTCATTCCCTACACTAAAGAAAATTTTCGATGGGCTAATGACCTGGTCGGAGGCGGCTTGTGTCCGCTCCGCGACCGCCCCGAGAATGAAGACGATGAGCAAGGAACAACCGGGCGCGCCCCGGCCAGCACCGCACGGCACGGAGCACGGATCCCCCGAGGCACGGAACGCGGACCCCCGCGCGAAGGGAGGCGCGGACGAGGAATCTGCGCTCGCCGTCGTGCTGGCCCGGCTCGACCACACCAACGACCTGCTGCGCCGCATGGTCGCCGAGGTCGCGAAGACCCCCGCCACGCACGCGATCTTCGTGGACGCCGGCTACGTCTACGCGGCCGCGGGCCGCCTGGTCGCGGGCACCGAGGACAGACGGGCCTTCGACCTCGACGCCGAGGGACTGATCGAAGCGCTCATCGACCGGGCCCGCACCATCTTCGCGGACAGCCGGCTCCTGCGCGTGTACTGGTACGACGGCGCCCGACGACGCATCCACACCACCGAGCAGCAGTCCATCGCCGAACTCCCCGACGTCAAGGTCAGGCTCGGCAACCTCAACGCCAACAACCAGCAGAAGGGCGTCGACTCCCTGATCCGCAGCGACCTGGAGTCCCTCGCCCGGCACCGCGCGATCAGCGACGCGGCCCTGATCGGCGGGGACGAGGACCTCGTCTCGGCGGTGGAGGCCGCCCAGGGGTACGGGGCCCGGGTGCACCTGTGGGGCGTCGAGGCACCCGAGGGACGCAACCAGGCCGAACCACTGTTGTGGGAGGTGGACAGCCAACGCGTCTTCGACCTGGAGTTCTTCAAACCGTACGTCTCCCGGCGGACCGTCGTCCCGCACGACCAGCCGAACGTCCCGCGCCCCACCCGGGAGCAGATGCGGTTCGCGGGGGCGCAGATCGCCGCCCAGTGGCTCCCCGCCCGGGGCCGGGACGCCCTGGCCGAACTGCTGCCCGGCCACCCCTACCTACCGGGCTCGGTGGACCAGGACCTGCTGGTGGAGGCCGAGCGACTGTTGCAGTACTCCCTGCGCGGCCAGTCGGACCTGCGGCGCAGCCTGCGCGAGGGGTTCTGGGAGCACCTGCGCACCCTGTACTGAGGCCGTCAGCCGGGGACGGCGTCCCAGAAGTCGGCGAGGGCGGCGGCCGTGGGCCCGGGGCGCTCCACGTTGGGGGAGTGCTCGGCCCCCGCGACGACCGTGCGCCGTGCGCCCATCCGGACCGCCATGTCGTCCATGAGCGGCACCGGCCAGGTGTCGTCCCGCTCGCCGGACAGCACGTGCCGGGGCAGTTCCAGCGCCGCCAACTCGGCGACCCGGTCCGGCTCGACGCACAACTGCCGACCGGCGGCGACGATCTGCGCGGGGCTGGTGCGCAGCCAACGGGTCCGCAGCGCCGCGGCCCGGGCGCCGTCCTCGGCCGTGGCGGGGCCGGCGTCCTCGGGGGGCGGGGCCTCCATGGACTGCATCGCCTCCCACACCCGTGCCATGTCCAGGGAGCCGAGGGCCTCCCGCAGCAGCGCCACCCGCTGCTGCTGGGGCGCGGATATCCCGGCGGGGCCGGACGCCATCAGGGTCAGCGAGGCGAACGCTCCGGGGGCGGCCAGCACTGCGGCCCGGGCGACGAGCCCGCCGAAGGAGTGCCCCAGCAGATGGAGCGGCCCGGCCCCTGAGAGGGCTTCCCGTTGGGCCAGTACATCGCGGATCAACTCCCCTTGGGCGTAGGGGGATTCGTCGTTCCGCGGCCCGTCCGTCTGGTACTGCCCGCGGCCGTCCACGGCGACGGTGCGGTAGCCGCGGGCGGCCAGCGGCAGCATCAGGTCGAGGAAGTCCTCCTTGCTGCCCATGTACCCGGGCAGCAGCAACGCCGTGCCGCGCGGCCGCCCGTCGGCGCCCTCCGCGTCGAGGACGGCGAAGTCGCCGCGGGAGGTGGCGAGCACCCGGGGGAGCACTCCGGCGGGCGGCGAGAACGACGAGGGCCTGCTCATACCCCGAAGGCTAACCGCCACGGGGAGCGACCGCCCCGCCACCCGGTCGGGGCCGGACGCACCGGTGGCCGGAACCGGGCGAGGGCCCGGTTCCGGCCACCGACGTGTGCCGTGCGCCTCGGACTCAGCCCTCGGGGGCCTCGGCCACCTTGCGGGTACGGCGCCGGCGCGGCTTCGCCTCCGGGTCCGCGGCCTCGTTGGCAGCGGGCTCGGCGACCGGCGCCGCGGCCTTCTTGGCCCGGGTGCGCCGGGGCGCCGCCGGGGCGCTTTCGGTGCTCTCGGCGGCCGGGGCGTCGGTACTCACGGCAGGGGCCTCGGCGGCCTTCTTGGCGCGGGTGCGGCGACGGGGAGCCGCGGCCGGCTCGGTCGCCTCCCCGTCCGTCCCGGTGTCCTGGGCGGGCACCACGGCGGCCTTCTTCCGGGTCCGACGGCGGGGAGCGGCCTCCGGCTCGACGACCGCGACCGCGTCCGCCACCGGAGCCTCGACCACGGTCGCTGCCGCCTCGGGGGCCTCGGCCGCCTTGCGGGTGCGACGACGCCGGGGCTTCGCCGGGGCGTCGGCCTCCACGGCGGGGGCCTCCACGGCGGGGGCCTCCACGGCGGGGGCCTCGACGGCCGGTGCTTCGGTCACCGCCGGGAGGGCGGTCGCCTCGGGCGCACCGGCCTGACCGGCGCCGCCGGCGCGGGTCCGACGACGGCGGCGGAGCGCCCGCGGCGCCTCCTCGCCGGCCTCGGTGCCCACCGGCGCGACCGGCTGCTCGACGGACCCGTCGGCCTCGGCCCCCAGCGCGGCGCCGCCCCGGGTGCGCCGGCGACTGCGGGGGGTGCGTGCGGGCCGCTCGCGCTCCGGCGCGGGAGCGCCCCGACCGCCCCGGCCGCGCGGACCCCGACCGGTCTCGCCGAGGTCCTCGACCTCTTCGGCGGCGAGCCCGGCGCGGGTGCGCTCCGAACGCGGCAGGATGCCCTTGGTGCCCTCCGGGATGCGCAGCTCGGAGAAGAGGTGCGGGGAGGTGGAGTAGGTCTCCGGCGGGTCGTTGAACGGCAGGTCCAACGCCTTGTTGATCAGCTGCCAGCGCGGGATGTCGTCCCAGTCGACCAGGGTGATCGCCGTACCGGAGGCACCGGCGCGACCGGTGCGGCCGATGCGGTGCAGATACGTCTTCTCGTCCTCGGGGGACTGGTAGTTGATCACGTGGGTGACGTTCTCGACGTCGATGCCGCGCGCGGCCACGTCCGTGCAGACCAGCACGTCGACCTTGCCGTTGCGGAAGGCGCGCAGCGCCTGCTCGCGCGCTCCCTGGCCCAGGTCGCCGTGGACGGCGCCGGAGGCGAAGCCGCGGCGCTGGAGCTGCTCGGCGATGTCGGCTGCGGTGCGCTTGGTGCGGCAGAAGACCATCGCCAGCGCCCGGCCCTCGGCCTGAAGGATGCGCGCGACCATCTCCGGCTTGTCCATGGAGTGCGCCCGGTACACGTGCTGCGAGATGTTCGCGACGGTGGCGCCCTCGTCGTCGGGGGCGGTGGCGCGGATGTGCGTCGGCTGCGACATGTAGCGGCGCGCGAGGCCGATCACGGCACCCGGCATCGTCGCGGAGAACAACATCGTCTGGCGCTTCGCCGGAAGCATGTTGATGATCTTCTCGACGTCCGGCAGGAAGCCCAGGTCCAGCATCTCGTCCGCCTCGTCCAGGACGAGACAGCGGATGTGCTTCAGGTCGAGCTTCTTCTGGCCGGCCAGGTCGAGCAGCCGTCCGGGCGTGCCGACGACCACGTCGACGCCCTTCTGCAGGGCCTCGACCTGCGGCTCGTAGGCCCGGCCGCCGTAGATCGCGAGGACCCGCACGTTGCGGACCTTGCCCGCGGTCAGCAGGTCGTTGGTGACCTGCTGGCACAGTTCGCGGGTGGGGACGACGATGAGCGCCTGCGGGGCGTCGGTGAGCTGCTCGGGAGCGGCCCGACCGGCCTCCACGTCGGCGGGGACGGTGACCCGCTCCAGCAGCGGCAGGCCGAAGCCCAACGTCTTGCCGGTGCCGGTCTTGGCCTGGCCGATCACGTCCGTGCCGGAGAGGGCGACGGGGAGGGTCATCTCCTGGATCGGGAACGGGGTGACGATGCCGACGGCTTCCAGCGACTCGGCCGTCTCGGGCAGGATGCCGAGCTCTCGGAACGTCGTGGGCTGTGTGTGCGTAGTCAGGGTGGTGCCTCTTCTGTGAGAGGCGGTACCGAGTGAGCGCTGGGGGTCGTGACCGTGCCGGTGTACCCCCGGCCGCCTTCGCGGGCCGGATGGCGCGGGACCACAGCCGGCGCTCGGAACTCTCGTACCGCTTGAGGGCCCCTCCCACTGCGGTGCGCGCGGTGGCGCACCCTCCGGGAGGGCTGTCTGGTCGGAGCCGATCGGGCCAGCGACCGGGCATCCTCATTCCTGTGCCCGTCGGGTTCACCGGCCCCACCCGGGCCCGGTCACCGTGTGGGTGACCCCCGGGGGTACGTCGGCGCGCTCGGCGGGCGCATTACCACCATACCGCGGAATCGTGCGGGTGCGATGGCCGAATTCATCACCCCGTGGTCCGCAACCGGTCGCGCGGCCGCCCGCAGGTCACCGCCGGGAGCGGCGCGGCGGTCGGTGACCAGGGCCTTCCCGCGGTCGCCGCGGGGACTATTGTGCGCTTCATGACGACGCCTGACCACGCCGCTGACACGCCCGCCGAACCCACCGGGGTCGCCGCCCAGGACTGGGACCGGGCCTCCGCGGACCCCCAGTACCGGGCCGCGGTCGTCGACCTGCTGGGCGCGCTCGCCTACGGCGAGCTGGCGGCGTTCGAACGGCTCGCGGAGGACGCCAAGCTCGCCCCGACCCTCGCCGACAAGGCGGCCCTCGCCAAGATGGCGTCCGCGGAGTTCACCCACTTCGAGCGGTTGCGGGACCGGCTCGCGGCGATCGGCGCCGAGCCCACCGAGGCGATGGACCCGTTCGTCGCCGCGCTCGACGGCTTCCACCGCCAGACCGCCCCGTCCGACTGGCTGGAAGGGCTGGTCAAGGCGTACGTCGGCGACTCCATCGCGAGCGACTTCTACCGGGAGGTCGCCGTCCGGCTTGACTCCGACACCCGGGCCCTGGTCCTCGCGGTGCTCGACGACACCGGCCACGGCGGGTTCGCCGTGGAGAAGGTGCGGGCGGCGATCGACGCCGACCCCCGGGTCGGCGGACGGCTCGCCCTGTGGGCCCGGCGGCTGATGGGCGAAGCGCTCTCCCAGTCCCAGCGGGTGGTCGCCGAACGCGACGCCCTGTCGACGATGCTGGTGGGCGGTGTCGCGGACGGCTTCGACCTCGCCGAGGTCGGACGGATGTTCTCCCGGATCACCGAGGCCCACACCAAGCGGATGGCCGCACTGGGCCTCGCCGCCTGAGCCGCTCCGGGCGCGGCCCTCAGACCGGGGCCGACCGGCGCACCTGGTGGGGTCGGCGCAGCAGGAGGGACAACAGGGCCGCGGCCAGCGCCCCGGCACCCACCAGGGTGGTGGCGGCCCCCGGGTCCCCCAGCGCGGTGCGCGTCACGAAGACGCCGAGCAGACTGCCCACCACCCCCGTCACCACCACCAGACGGGCCGCCGGCAGCCGCTCCGCCCGCAGTCGCAGCACGGCCAGTGCGAGACCCAGTCCGATCACCGCGGCGCCCGCCGTCATCCACACCATCGAGGCCCCTCCCGCACGTCCACCGCGTCCGTCACGCGTGCACCCGGTCTACCCCCCTCGACCTGCGCGCAACCCTGTGCGCCCCCCGGCACGGACCCCCAACGTGCGAAGGCGGTGCGGCCCGGGAGACGTCCCGGACCACACCGCCTCCGCACCCGGTGCGGCAGTCGCCTACAGGGCGCTGAAGCCCACCTTGCGCTGCGTCGGCTCGCCGATCTCCACGTACGCGAGCCGGTCCGCCGGCACGAGCACCTTGCGGCCGTGGTCGTCCACGAGGCTCAGCAGTCGCGCCTTGCCGGACAGCGCCTCGGCCACCGCGGTCTCGACCTCCTCGGCGGTCTGGCCGCTCTCCAGAACGATCTCGCGGGGCGCGTGCTGCACGCCGATCTTGACCTCCACGGCCTGTCCCTCCGACGGTCATTGAAGTGCGCGACCCTCCGCGCCGTACCTGGCACACCCTAGCCCGGTGCAGCCAGGGGCAAGCCACGACGTCGGCACGCCGGTAGCGAACAGCGGACGGGAACATCCGAGCGGGCCGCCGGTGTTCCCGGCGCCCCCACCGGGCCGCGACCGCCCCGCGACCACGCGGTGGGGAGAGGGGATCAGGACGCCGCCGCCTCCGTGCCGTGGAGCGGGAAGCCCGCGATGCCGCGCCAGGCCAGGGAAGTGATCAACTGCACCGCCGCGTCCCGCGGGATCTCGCTCCCGCTGGCCAGCCAGTAGCGGGCCACCACCTGCGAGACGCCGCCGAGCCCCACCGCGAGGAGCATCGACTCCTCCTTGGACAACCCGGTGTCCTCGGAGATCACCTCGGAGATGGCCTCCGCGCACTGGAGGCTGACCCGCTCCACCCGTTCCCGCACGGCCGGCTCGTTGGTCAGGTCCGACTCGAAGACCAGCCGGAACGCACCGCCCTCGTCCTCCACGTAACCGAAGTAGGCGTCCATCGTGGCCGCCACCCGCTGCTTGTTCTCCGAGGTCGAGGCGAGCGCCCCGCGCACGGCGTGCAACAACGCCTCGCAGTGCTGGTCCAGGAGGGCCAGGTACAGCTCGAGCTTGCCCGGGAAGTGCTGGTACAGCACCGGCTTGCTGACACCCGCGCGCTCGGCGATGTCGTCCATCGCGGCGGCGTGGTACCCCTGGGCGACGAACACCTCCTGCGCGGCACCCAGCAGCTGGTTCCGCCGGGCCCGCCGCGGCAGGCGGGTGCCCCGCGGGCGGGCCGCGTCTGTCTGCTCGATGGCTGTCACGCCGCCTCCCAAGATCGATCATGTGCGGTGTGCGCCGCGGCGCCCATCGTACTTTCGGGTAACCCCGGACCGCGCGGCGCGGACGCAGGATTTCACGTACCGGACGGGGCACGGAACGTCCCGGACGCAAGGGGGAACCGTACACAGGCCCGCTGCCGCGCGGGGCACGCTCGGGTACGCCGGGCACCCGCCGACCCGGTCGCGGCGGACCCGCCCCGGGGTCAGCGGTACTCGTCCTCGTTCAACTCCACGACCCGGGCCTGCTCCGCCCGGTCGCCCTCGTCGGCCGAAGCGGGATCGGCCCCCAGACGCGGATCGTCCCGCTCCGGCGCCAGGTCCGCACGCTGCTCCGCGGCGTCCGCCTCCGGCGCCTCCACCCCCAGGTCCTCCGGGGCGTCGGCGCGCCCGGCGGTGTCGGTCGGGTCCTCGGAGCCGTCCCGGGAACCATCGGAACCCGCGCGCCCGCGGTTGGTGGGGTCGGACATGCCGTCCTCCTCTTCTCCGTCGAACTCCCGGCCGGAGGGCCTCCGGGCGCTCCTCCCGCACCACGATCCAGACGGGCCCGCTCCGGTCCGGCCCCCGGCAGCGAGGGCGCACGCCCTCCGCTCGTCGGGAGCACTGAGCGCTCGTACGCCCACGCTACGCCGATCTGTGACGCCGAACACGCCGAGCCAGGCGTGATCCTCTCGTAACATTGCCGCATGTCTACGTCCGAGCCCCCGCAGCTGGCCACTGCGGCCGTGCCCCGGGTCGGTGCGGTCAGGGCCGGGGAAGGGGAACGGCTGCGCGCCGTCGAACTCCCCGGACTCTCCCTCACCGTCCGCTCGCGGTCCACCGCCGGACCCGGTCGCCCGCCCGCCCTCTACGTGCACGGACTCGGCGGTTCCTCGCAGAACTGGTCCGCGCTGATGCCGCTGCTCGACGACGTGGTGGACGGAGAGGCACTCGACCTCCCCGGCTTCGGCGATTCTCCGGCACCGTCCGACGGCGCCTACTCCGTCACCGCGCACGCCCGTGCCGTGATCCGGTACCTCGACTCCGCCGGACGGGGCCCCGTCCACCTCTTCGGCAACTCGCTGGGGGGCGCGATCAGCACCCGGGTGGCCGCCGTCCGCCCCGACCTGGTCCGCTCGCTCACCCTGGTCTCCCCGGCACTGCCGGAACTGCGCGTCCAGCGCACCGCCCTCCCCACCGCGCTGCTGGCCGTCCCCGGCGCCGCCGCCCTGTTCACCCGACTGACCAGGAACTGGACGGCGGAACAACGGGTGCGCGGGGTGCTGGACCTGTGCTGGGGCGACCCGGGGCGGGCCACGCCCGAGGGCTTCGCCGCCGCCGTCGCGGAGATGGAGCACCGGCAGACGCTGCCGCACTTCTGGGACGCCATGGCCCGCACCACCCGGGGCCTCGTCGACGCCTACACCCTCGGCGGACAGCACGGGCTGTGGCGGCAGGCCGAGCGGGTGCTCGCGCCGACCCTGCTCGTCTACGGCGGACGCGACCGCATGGTGGCGCCGCGCATGGCCGAACGGGCGGCCCGCACCTTCCGCGGCTCGCGCCTGCTGACCCTGCCGGACGCCGGGCACGTCGCGATGATGGAGTACCCCGACCACGTCGCCGCCGCCTTCCGCGACCTCCTCAAAGACATCGCGCGGGCCCCGGACGCACCCGGTCCGGGGCCCCGTCACGACGGGAACCGCACCGTTGTGGCACCCTCCGGTAGGGACGAGTCCGCCGACGCGCAGACGGGGAGCTGAGACGCCGCGTGGGACGCCACAGCCGCAAGGGACCTCCGGCGAAGCCCGGGAGGACCACCACGCCTCCCGCCGCCCCGCCGACCCCGGAACCCCCGGCCGGCGGGACGGGCGCCGCCGCGCCCCGGTACGCCCCGCGGCCCGAGCCCCGACCGATGACGCCGTACCCCCCCTACGCGGGCCCGCACGGCACCCCGGCGCAGGGCGTCCCCCGGCATCCGGACGTGCGGGGCGGGCACCCCGAACAGCACGAGGCGGGAGGCGGTTGGGGCGCCCTGCCCGACCCGCCCGGCACCGCAGGGCACCAGCACCGCGTCCCCGGCCCGCGGCAGGAGTACCTCGACGCCTTCGCCGCCACCCCCCACGACGGCCGGGGCGGACCGGGCCGGGGGGCCCCGCTGCTCCGGGCGCCCTACAGCTCTGGCCCGTACGCACCCGCCGCCGGCGCGCCCCCCGCCGGCGCACAGGCTCGGCGCGCGCCCGGCACCAGCGCCCCCGCCGATCCCTACGCCTCCGTCACCCAGTGGGACCCCGTCGACCCGGCGGAGGTCCACGGGGACCACGAGGGCGACCCGAGCGAGGGGCCCGGCGGGTCGGGTCGGGGCGGCTCCGGCGGACGGGGCGGACCCCGCGGCGCGGTGCCACCGCCCCGGCACCCCGAGGACGAGCCCCGGCGCCGCCCCGCGGGCACCCCGAGCCGCGGCGGCAAGGGCCGCACCTTCACCGGGATCGCCGCCGCCGCGGTGACCACGGTCCTCGCCGTGGTCGTCGCCGGCCAGGTCACCGAGCAGAACGGGGTGCGCACCGACCGCACCAGCACCACCGGCGGGACCGACCGTCAGGACGGTGACCCGCCCTCGCGCTCCGACACCCGCTCCGTCCCCGCCGACCGGCCCGCCGCCGCGGACCCACCGGTCGCCCGGAAGCCGACCTACGGCCAGCAGATGGGGCGCACCTACGAGCTGGACCCGGAACTGGCCGGCTCGGGCGCCTTCGAGGCGGTCTCCGGCTTCGCGAAGGCACCGGGCCGGGGGAAGCTCTTCCGCTACCGGGTGGACGTGGAGGAGGGACTCGGCCTGGACGGCGGGCTCTTCGCCGAGGCGGTGCACAAGACCCTCAACGACAACCGCAGTTGGGCCCACGGGGGCGGTCGCGCCTTCGAACGGGTCTCCTCCGGGACGGCCGACTTCGTGATCACCCTGGCGAGCCCGGGAACCACAGGAGCCTGGTGCGCCAAGTCCGGCCTCGACGTCACCATCGACAACGTGTCGTGCGACTCGGCCTCCACCGAGCGCGTGATGATCAACGCCTACCGCTGGGCGCAGGGCTCCGAGACCTACGGCGACGACCGCATCCACGCCTATCGTCAGATGCTCATCAACCACGAGGTCGGCCACCGGCTGGGCTTCAACCACGTGAGCTGCCAGACGGACGGCGCCCTGGCTCCCGTGATGCAACAGCAGACGAAGTTCCTGGAGCACGAAGGCATCCGTTGCCGGGCCAACCCCTGGGCCTTCCCGGAGGGTTGAGCACCCGTCAACAACACGCCGCAGGGGGTCCGAACGTGACCCCTCGTGGTCGAGAAGATCCATAGCGCGAGAAAACGCTTCCCGCCCAGGAAAGTTACGTCCGTTCACCCCTTTTGGTGGTGCGACGGACAACCGTCCGCCGTACGGCCCGCCCGTCCGCATACGTTCGTCCCGCTGCGGGCCGCCGAACGACGGAGGCCCCCCAGACGGGAACCGGGGGTGTACGGGTGCGGATCGGAAGGCTCGTCGAGGACGACACCCCGTCGGCGACCGCTGCGCGGCGGCCCGTCCCCCCCCGCCCGGTCCGTGACGCCTCCGTGCCCGGCGAGGGGAACGCGCAGCGGCACCGCGGAGTGCCCCGGCGGTTCGTTCGGCGCCCCCGCGCACACCCGGCAGCGGCGTGCGCACCCGGCGCGGGCCACCCGCAGGGCGCGAACGGCACGATCCTCCGCACCCCTGCGCCCGGCACCGCCCGGGTGCAGGCGGGCCGGCGGCCCGTGCCGGCGGCGGGAAGGGGCACCACCGGCCCGGGGCAAAGGGGCGGACCACCGGAGGCGCCGACCGCCGAACGGGTGGCACGGCTGAGGTCCACCCTTCAGAAGGACCGTTTCGGCAATGCCGGCCCCCGGACCGGTGGGCCGGGCCCCGTCCGCGTTCCGCGCCCCTCCCGCACTCGCCAGGCCCCTCCCGGCACCCCCGGACTCCACCCCCCACCCCCTCCCGCGTGGCCGACACCGCGGGCGTTCCCGTACGGCACCACCCCTGAAGGAGAAAGCGAGATGACCACCCTCCGATCCGGAGACCACGTACCTGGAGGCGCCCGATGAGAGTGCTGCTGATCGGAGCCGGCGGGTACCTCGGGCGCTTCGTCGCCGACCGGCTCATCGCGGACCCGGCCGTCCAGCTCACCGCCCTCGGGCGCGGCGACGACGCCGATGTGCGCTTCGACCTCGCCACCGGTAGCCCCGGGGCGCTGACCAGGTTCTTCGACGCCGTCCACCCCGGAGTCGTCATCAACTGCGCCGGTGCGACCCGGGGCGGCGCCCGCGAGCTGATCCGACACAACACGGTCGCCGTCGCCACCGTCTGCGAAGCCCTGCGGCGCAGCAGGTGCGGTGCCCGACTGGTGCAGATCGGCTGCGGCGCCGAGTACGGCCCCAGCCAGCCCGGCTCCTCGACGGCCGAGGACGCCGTGCCCCGGCCGGGCGGCCCGTACGGCGTCAGCAAGCTCGCCGCCACCGAGCTGGTCCTCGGCTCCGGCCTCGATGCCGTGGTCCTGCGGGTCTTCTCGCCCGCCGGGCCCGGCACCCCCGCGGGTTCGCCGCTCGGACGGCTTGCGGAGGCCATGCGGCGGGCCATGCAGGCCGGGGACGGCGAGTTGAAGCTCGGCGGCCTCGGCGCGCAGCGCGACTTCGTGGACGTGCGCGATGTGGCGCGGGCCGTGCACGCCGCCTCCCTGTCCGCGGCGCAGGGCGTGGTCAACATCGGCTCCGGTCGTGCCGTGCGGCTGCGGGACGCCGCCGCCGTCCTCGCCCGGGTCGCCGGGTACGGGGGGGCGCTCCACGAGCTGGACGCGCCGTCGGTGCCGCTGCGCTCCCCCCTCGGGCACCCGCGCTCCGACCCGGACCACCAGCTCCTCCCGGCCGCCTACCCCTATCCGGACGGGTGCGGGAGCTGGCAGCAGGCCGATGTCCGTACGGCTCGCGACCGGCTGGGCTGGCGGCCGCGGATCAACCTGGAGGAGTCGCTCGCCGACATCTGGATGGAGGCGGCGTGCCGCATCTGACCGGGGCCCGGCGGGGGGTCGTCGGCTCTGCCCGCGCGGCGGGCCCGTCCGTCCGCCACGGCCGGGCGGGGGACCGCATGCCGGTCGGCGGTCGCGGCGCGGTCGTGGTCGTGGTCGGGCACGGGCACGGGGTGTGCGGGCGGGGGAGTGCCCGCCGGAACGCTTCTGCCGCTCCGGCGTCTCCGGCCCGCCGCCGCACGGCGACCGGTCCGGGGACGTCGCGTCCCGTCCACGACTGCGTCCCCGCAGCGCTCACCGGCCCGGTTCCGGCGTGGCGACCGGGCCGTTCGACGGGGTGCGACGGGGTGCCGCCGGGGCGTGCCCGGAGACTGGGACGGAATCGTCTCGCGGGTCGGAACAGGTGTCTCGGAATGAAGAAGCGCGTGGCAGTGTTACTCGCAGAACAACCTTCCGAAATATCGACCAACGGAGTGTCCGTGTCGTTGCCACCCCTGGTAGAGCCAGCTTCTGAGCTCACCGTCGACGAGGTCCGCAGGTACTCCCGCCACCTGATCATTCCGGATGTCGGGATGGACGGGCAGAAGCGGCTGAAGAACGCGAAGGTGCTCTGTGTCGGCGCCGGTGGGCTCGGTTCCCCGGCGCTCATGTACTTGGCCGCGGCGGGCGTCGGCACGCTCGGCATCGTGGAGTTCGACGAGGTCGACGAGTCGAACCTGCAACGTCAGATCATCCACAGCCAGTCGGACATCGGCCGTTCCAAGGCGGAGTCCGCCCGCGACAGCGTCCTGGGCATCAACCCGTACGTCGAGGTCGTCCTCCACGAAGAGCGGCTCGAAGCCGACAACGTGATGGACATCTTCAGCCAGTACGACCTGATCGTGGACGGCACGGACAACTTCGCCACCCGCTACCTGGTCAACGACGCGTGCGTGCTGCTCAACAAGCCGTACGTGTGGGGCTCGATCTACCGCTTCGACGGCCAGGCCTCGGTCTTCTGGAGCGAGCACGGCCCGTGCTACCGGTGCCTGTACCCCGAGCCGCCGCCGCCGGGCATGGTGCCCTCCTGCGCCGAGGGCGGCGTGCTGGGCGTGCTGTGCGCGTCCGTCGGTTCGATCCAGGTCACCGAGGCGATCAAGGTGCTGACCGGCACCGGCGAGCCGCTGGTCGGCCGTCTGATGATCTACGACGCCCTGGAGATGCAGTACCGCCAGGTCAAGGTCCGCAAGGACCCCAACTGCGCGGTCTGCGGCGAGAACCCCACCGTCACCGAACTCATCGACTACGAGGCCTTCTGCGGCGTCGTGTCCGAGGAGGCCCAGGCGGCGGCGGCCGGTTCGACGATCACTCCCAAGCAGTTGAAGGAGTGGATCGACGAGGGCGAGGACATCGAGATCATCGACGTCCGCGAGCCGGGCGAGTACGAGATCGTCTCCATCCCGGGCGCCAAGCTGATCCCCAAGAACGAGTTCCTGATGGGCTCCGCCCTGGAGTCCCTGCCGCAGGACCGGAAGATCGTCTTGCACTGCAAGACGGGTGTCCGCAGTGCGGAGGTCCTCGCCGTGCTGAAGTCGGCCGGTTTCGCGGACGCCGTCCACGTCGGTGGCGGGGTCATCGGTTGGGTCAACCAGATCGAGCCCAGCAAGCCGGTGTACTGACCCCTCCGTCCGCCGCCCGGACCGGGCCCGGCGGGCACCGGACCGCGGGGCGGGCACCGCGCCATGACGAGCATCGGGTCCCCACAGCTTCGGGTGTGGGGACCCGATGCCGTTGTCGTTGGGGTGGGGGCCCTCCCCCTCCCCTCCCCTCCCCCCCACCCCCCCCGTTTGCGGTGGTGACCCGCTCGTGCGGCAGCCCGTCCGGGCCGGGCGGGCCCGCCCCGCCCGGCCCGCCGGCCCGGGCGTGTGTCGGGACCCGCGCTCCGACGGGGTTCGGCGCGGTCGGGTCAGGAGCAGACGGTGCCGTCCTTCGGCGCCCGCCCGTCCAGCAGGTAGCCGTTCACCGCGTCGTCGACGCAGCTGCTCCCGTTGCCGTAGGCGCCGTGTCCTTCGCCCTTCCAGGTCATCAGTACGCCGACGTCCTCGCCGAGCCCGTCCGCCATGCGGGCCGCGCCCTCGTACGGGGTCGCCGGGTCTCCGGTGTTGCCGATCACGAGGATCGGCGCGGCTCCCGGGGCGCTCACCTCGGACCGCTCCTGGAGACCGGGCACCGGCCACTGGTGGCACCAGCCGGCGGTGTCCCAACCGAGGAACTCGCCGAACACCGGCGATATCTTCCGGAACTCCTCCAGCGAGGCCCGGGCCTGCTCCGCGGTGGTGCGGTCCTTGGCGTCGCGGCAGGAGATGGCGCGCTGGGAGTGGCTCTGGGTGCTGTAGCGCCCCGCTTCGTCGCGCTCGTTGTACATGTCGGCCAGGGCGAGGAGGGGGGCTCCGTCCCCCTCCTCGGCGGCCTCCAGGGCCTCGGTGAGCGCGGGCCACGACTGCTCGCTGTAGAGGGTGATGACGATGCCTATCGTCGCCAGGGTCTGGGTCAGCTCGCGTTCGCCGCCGGTGGGGAGCGGGTCGGCGTCGATGCGGCGCAGCAGGTCCGCTATCGCCCGGCTGCCTTCCGCGGGGTCCTCGCCCCGGTCCTCAAGGTAGTTGTCCAGGGCGCGTTGGAAGCCCCGCGCCTGGTTCTTCGCCTGGGTGACGCCGTCCGCGGAGGGGTCCACCACCGCGTCGAAGACCAGTCGTCCCACCCGCTTCGGGAAGAGGTGGGCGTAGGCGCCGCCGAGTTGGGTGCCGTAGGAGACGCCGAAGTAGTGGAGTTCCTCGTCGCCCAGGACCTGGCGCAGTAGGTCCATGTCCCGTGCCGTGTTGTCGGTGGACAGATGGGCGAGCAGGGGGCCGGCGCCCTGCTCGCAGCCGGCTGCGAAGTCGGCCGCGTCCGCGAGGAAGGCCTGCTCCTCGGGGCCGTCGTCGGGGGTGAGGTCGACCCGTTCGGCGGCGCCGATCTTCTGGTCGGACCGGCAGCGCACGCCCTCGCTGGCGCCGACCCCGCGCGGGTCGAAGCTGACCAGGTCGTACCGCTGCTGGAGGGCTTCGTAGCCGGGGGCGAAGCCCGGCAGCATGGAGACGCCGGAGCCGCCGGGCCCGCCGAAGTTGAAGACCAGGGAGCCGATGCGGGAGTCCTTCTCCCGGGCGGCCGTGCGGATCAGGGCGATGTCGATCGTCGGGCCGTCGGGGTGGGCGTAGTCCAGCGGGACCTTGAGGTCGGCGCACTGCCAGGAGTCGTCGGGTGCCGGGGCGTCCCCGGAGGCGGGGCAGTCGGACCACGCCGGTTGCTGTCCGGTCAGGGCCGCGGGCAGTCCGCCGCCGGCCGGATCGGCGGCGGAGGGGCGGGCGGACCGGTCGTCGCCCGCGCCGGTGCCGCTGCACCCGGCGATCATCACGGCACCGGCGAGCAGCGCCGTCGACCGTACCCAACGGGTCATGACCTTCCCCCTCCACGAACGGTCCGGCCATAGTAGGCAGGAGCGGGCGGCGCCCGCTGGGCCTGTGGATAACTTCTGGCATGTCCAGGTAAGTCCTGGTGGGGCGGGGCCGGACGCCCGCGGGACAGGCGGGCCGGGGGTGCGGTGGCTCACGGGCAGACCGTGCCCTTCGGGGGAACAGTCCCGTTCAGCAGGTAGCCGTCCACCGCCTCGCGGACACAGGGGTCCCCGCTGTCGTACGCCCCGTGTCCCTGCCCCCGGTAGGTGAGTTCGACGCCGACGCCCGGGCCGAGGGCCTCCACCATCCTGCGGGTTCCCTCGTACGGGGTGGCCGGGTCGCCGGTGTTGCCGACGACCAGGATCGGCGCCGCCCCGGGCGCACTCACCTCGGGGTGGTCCGCCGCGCCCGGGACGGCCCAGTCGGTGCAACTGACCATGGACCAGGCGAGGTAGTCCCCGAACACCGGGGAGGCGGCGCGGAACGCCGGCAACCTGGCCTCGACGTCCGCCGGGGCGTACCGGGGCTTGTCGTCGGCGCAGTTGATCGCCACGTTGGCGGCCTGGATGTTGCTGTAACGGCCGTCCTCGTTGCGCCCGTTCATCGCGTCGGAGAGCGCCAGCAGGAGCTTGCCGTCCCCGTCGTACGCCTGTTGCAGCCCTTCCGTCAGGTACTCCCAGAAGTCCTGCGAGTACAGGGCCTGGGCGATTCCGCCGGTGGCGGCGGTCTGGGTGAGCTCACGGGGGAACAGCGCCGGCAGGGGCTTCTCCTCCAGGTCCCGCAGCAGTCGGGCGATGCGGTCCTGCACGTCCTGTGCGCTGTCGCCGACGGGGCACTCCTCGACCTGGGAGGTGCAGTGCTCGGCGAAGTTGTCGAGGGCCCGCTGGAAGCCCCGGGTCTGGCCGAGCGCGCCCTGCTCGGGGTCCTGCGTCGGGTCGACCACCGCGTCGAACACCGCCCGGCCCACCTCCTTCGGGAACAGGTGCGCGTACACCCCGCCCAGTTCCGTGCCGTAGGAGATGCCGAAGTAGTGGAGTGCGTCGTCGCCGAGCACCCGGCGCATCAGGTCCAGGTCGCGGGCCGCGTCCGGGGTGCCCACGTGCGGCAGCACCCTGCCGGACCGGTCCTCGCAGGCGGTGTTGAAGGTGCGGGTGCGCGCCACCAGCTCCCGCTGTTCGGTCGGATCGTCGGGGGTGGCGTCCTGCTGGAAGTACCGGTCGAGCTGCTCGTCGTCCTCGCAGGTCACCCCGGCGCTCCGGCCGACCCCGCGCGGGTCGAAGCTGACCAGGTCGTAGCGGGTGCGCAGGGTCTCGTACTCGCCTTCGAAAGCGGGCAGGGCGGTCACCCCGGAGCCGCCGGGCCCGCCGAAGTTGAAGATCAACGATCCGATGCGTTCGCTCGGCGGGCCGCTCGTCCGGGCCCGGATCAGGGCGAGGTCGACGGTGTCGCCGCCGGGGTCGTCCCAGTCGAGCGGGGCCTTGAGGGCGGCGCACTGCCACAGCTCCCCGTCCGGCAGCGGGGACGGTGCCGGACCGCCGCCTTCGGCCGCGGAGGGCTTGGGGCAGTCGGCCCACCGGAGCTGCTGCGCCGCGGGGTCGTCCGGGGGGTCCTCGTCGCCGCAGGCCGTGGCCGTCGCGGAGAACAGCACGACGCACGCGGCCAGCGCGACCGCCCGCCGGGGGAGGGGCTTGGGCATGCTCCCATCCTGGGCGCGCGGCCCACGGGGCGCGCGGGGCGGGAGCCGAGCGAGTGACCCGCGCCCGACAACCCGTCGGGCGCGGGCGCGCGCTCCGCTGCCCGGGCGCCCGACCGTGGGCACCCGCCGGAGCGGTCGTCCCCGTGCGCCGGCGGGTGCGGTGCCGATGCGGACGGGAGACGGGTCAGAGCGCGCCCTTGCGGGTCAGATGGTTGAAGAACAACCAGCCCGGCAGCACCGGCAGCCACAACGTCAACAACCGGTACAGCAGCACCGCGGGGGCGGCCACCTCCGGGGCCAGCCCCACCGCGATCAGGCCGAACGTCAGCGTCGCCTCCACCGCCCCCACACCGCCCGGGGTCGGTGCCGCGGACCCCAGGGCGTTGCCGGCCAGGAACACCACCGCCACGCTGGCCAGGCTCAGCGAGGCGGTGTCGCCGCCGAAGGCCCGGATCGAGGCGTCCAGGCACATCACGAAGCACGCGGTGAGCAACAGCATCCCGCCGATGCCGGTGACCAGCTTCTGCGGGCGCTGGAGAACGTCCAGCATGCGCGGCACCACCCCCGCGAACAGCGACCGCAGCCGGGTGAGCACGAACTTCCGCAGGAACGGGATCGAGGTCACCACCAGCACCAGGACGGCGACCGTCAACAGCCCGGCGATCACCGTCCGCGAGGGCGACAGCGAGGGCGTCTTCTCGGTGCCCGTCAGATAGCCGAAGGCCAGCAGCAGCAGGATGTGCGCACCGAGCCCGAACAGCTGCGAGGCGCCCACACTGGCGACCGCGAGCCCCGGTCGCACCCCCGAGCGCTGGAGGAAACGGGTGTTGAGCGCCACCCCGCCGACCGCGGCCGGTGCCACCAGCTTCACGAACGACCCGGCGACCTGGGCGGCGACGGTGCGCAGGAACGGCACCCGCTCCGGGACGAAGCCGAGCAGGCTCATGGCCGCGGCGAAGTAGCTCAACGCCGAGAAGAGCACGGCCGCCGCGACCCACCCCCAGTGCGCTTCGACGATCGTCCCGAAGTCGGTCTGAGTGAGCTGCGACAGCAGGAAGTAGGCGCCGACCGCACCGGCCAGGATGCTGATCAGGGTGCGCGCTCTGATGCGCTCCAGACGCGCCGGCTCCACCGGCGCCTGCGGGCGGATGCGCAGCACCTGGTGGCGGATCTGGGTGAGCAGGTCCTCCTCGCGGGCCTCCTCCAGGGCGTCGTCCAGGGCCCGCTTCTCGGCCTGCTTCTCCGCCCGCAGCGACTTCTTCTGCGCCAGCCGGTCGGCGGGTCGGGCGGGCTTCCCGTCCCGTCCCGGCGCACCCCCGCCCGGTTCCGTGCCGGAGACCTCCCCGGTCGGGCCCCCGGCGGCCGCGGCGGCGGCCTCCACCCGTTCCTGCTTCGCCCTGCGGGAGGCTTCGAGGACGGCCTCGCGCTCCCGCTGGGAGCGTTCCCTGGCGAGCTTGCGCAGCGTGCCGCGGGTGCGGCGGGTCAGGGCGATGGGCTGGAGCAGCGGCAGGCAGTCCGCCACCAGGTCCGGCCCCAGCACGGCGACCGCCGAGGCCACCGACCGCTCGGCGCCCACCCGCAGCCCCAGGGTCGTCAGCAGCTGCGCGACGTCCATCCGCAGCACCAGATCGCCCGCCGCGATCTCACCGCCCCGCAGGTCGGACAGGATCACCGTGCCGGAACGATCCACCAGGATCGCGTCACCCGCCAGCCTGCGGTGCGCGATCCGACGCGACTGGAGCGCCCGCACCTGACGCCAGGTGTCGTGCAGCAGGGCGTCGGTGATGTCCGCGTCGGGCAGCGAGTCCAGGGTCCGCCCACCGGTGTGCTCGTACACCAGCATCACCGCGTCCGGACCCAACTCCGAGGTGGCGATCAGCTTCGGCGCGTTGGCCCCCGCGGCGATCGCCGCGTACGCCAGCAGGGCCTCCTGCTCCAGGGCCTGGCGCAGCGACTGGAGGCTGCGCCGCGTGGTGATGCCCCGCAAGGTCATCCGCCGCCACACCCGGTAGAAGAACCCGTGCGCCTGCTGCTCCCGGTCCACCACGGTGACGTCGAGCGGCCGGCCCTCCTCCAGGGTGACGAAGTACCGTCTGCCGCGGTCCCCGCTGTCGGAGCCCTCGCCGTCCGCGCCCACCTCCTCGCGGGCCGCGCTCACCGGACGGAAGCCGACCCGGCGCAGCCCCGCCAGCAGCGTCTGCCCGGTGGGACGGACATTGGGCGAGCCGACCGTGTACAGCGTCCCGTAGGCGACGGTCCAGCCGATGAGGACCGTCAGGATGATCGAGAACGGGGTGGTGTAGCCGGTGACGAGCATGGCGAACGCGTCGAGCAGCAGCACCACCCACAGCACCACCCGCCACCGGGGCCGGCGGGACATCCCGACCGCCGTCATGTAGGCGATGACCGGGGCCAGGTAGCCGTGCACCGGATCGGTGAGCGCGGTGAGGTCGGCGGGCGACGGCCGGGTCAGCGCGTCCTGGATGGTCCGCGGCGCCGCCTCGGCGACCCACAGGTCCGTGGCGAGGGTCACCCCGTGCGCGAGCACCGCGGCCAGCACCCCGTCGGCGATCCGCAGCCCGTCCCGTTTGACCAGCCGCTCGACGGCGAAGGCGACCGGCACCAGCAGGACCGCGATGCTGGACGCCAAGCCGGCGAACTTGATCAGCAGGTCGGGCGCCTCGTCGGTGCCCTTGCTGATGTCCTGTTCGAGTCCCGCGGTGGTGCCGTGCGCGAACGTGGCGATCGCCAGCACCACCGCGATGGCGAGGACCCCGACGAGCAGCCGCATCAGATCGGACGGACGATGCACCCGGGCGGGGAGCAACGGCTCGTCGCCCTCCACCTCGTCCGCGTAGGTGCCGGCGGCCCGGGCCAACGCGTCCGCGTCGGCCCCCTCCGCCGTGTCGTCGCGGTCGGCGGACCCGGGCTCCGCGCCCTCGGGCGCCCCGGCCGCGTCACCGGCCCCGCCCTCGCCCCCGGGCGGGTTCTCGTCGGAATCCTCGTGCGCCTTCAGGGGCCGCTCTCCGGTGTCGGGGCGCGCCGACCCGCCGGAGGTGCCCGACCCCTCGGGGTGCACATCCGGACGTTCCGCCGCGCCTTCTTGTTCTCGTATCACCAGTCACCGCCCCCTCGATCCTGGCATGCCCGCACGTCGGAACGGGGCATCAGGGTGCGATCGGGGGGCACGCGGGCCTCCTCACCCGCCGTCCGTGGGCCGTGCGCCCGGACGCCCGCGCGCCCGCCGCACTGTCGGTGGTGTGGGGCAGGATAGGGCGGATGAACGAGGAGAGCCGCCCGGCGGACGCACCCGCCGAACCCCCCGAGGTCCCCCCGGACGGCGGGGACGCGGCCGACGGCACGCACCCCCCGTACGCGGACCGGGTCCTGGACGTCGCCGACCTGATCCCGCCCGGCCGGGTGATGACCTACGGCGACGTCGCCGAGTGGCTCGACGAGGGCGGCCCGCGCCAGGTCGGCCGGGTCATGGCCCGCTACGGCGACGCCGTGCCCTGGTGGCGCGTGGTCCGCGCGGACGGCGTGCCGCTGCCCGGCCACGAACGGGACGCCCTCGGCCACTACCGCGCCGAAGGGACCCCGCTGCGCACCCCCGGCGGCTCCGCCACCGGACACCCCCGGATCGACATGCGGCGCGCCCGCTGGGACGGGCGCCCCACCGATGCGCCCGCGCACCCGACGTGAGGGCCGCGCACCGGTGACGGCGCCTCCGCCCCGGGCCCCGGCCGGGCCGAACGCCCCCGGCCGCACCCCCATCAGCACGACCACCAGGACCGGCGAACCACGTGAGCTCTCCCTCTTCCACCAGACGGCCGCCACAACCCCGCGCACGGCGCACGGGCAACGGAACCTACCGGCTGGTGCACACCGCACCCGCCCGGACCGCGCCCCCTCGTCTGGACGCAGCCCAGCGCGCCGTGGTTGATCACGGGACGGGCCCGCTGCTCGTCCTCGCCGGCCCCGGCACCGGCAAGACCACCACCCTCGTCGAAGCGGTCGCCGCCCGCACGGCCCGCGGCGACGACCCCGCACGCATCCTGGTGCTCACCTTCAGCCGCAAGGCCGCCGTCGAACTGCGCGACCGCATGGCCCTGCGCATCGGCGCCGCCCGCGCCCCGCAAGCCACCACCTTCCACTCCTTCTGCTACGCCCTGGTCCGCGCCCACCAGGACGCCGACCTGTTCGTGGAACCCCTGCGGCTGCTGTCCGGCCCCGAACAGGACGTCGCCGTCCGCGAACTCCTCGCCGGACAGATCGACCTCGAACGGGCCGGACTGCGCCACGTGCGCTGGCCCGAGGAGCTGCGCGCCTGCCTCACCACCCGGGGCTTCGCCGACGAGGTGCGCGCCGTCATCGCCCGCACCCGGGAACTCGGCCTGGCCCCCGCCGCCCTCGGCGACTTCGCCGCCCGCACCGGCCGCCCCGACTGGCGCGCCGCCGCCGCGTTCCTCGCCGACTACCTGGACGTCCTCGACCTCCAGGGCGTCCTCGACTACACCGAACTCGTCCACCGCGCGGTCCTCCTCGCCCGGCGCCCCGAGGTCGCCGCCGCCCTCGCCGCCCAGTACGACGCCGTCTACGTCGACGAGTACCAGGACACCGACCCCGCCCAGGTCCGCCTGCTCGACGCGCTCGCCGGCGGCGGACGCACCCTCGTCGCCTTCGGCGACCCCGACCAGTCGATCTACGCCTTCCGGGGCGCCGACGTCAACGGCATCCTCGACTTCCCCACCGCCTTCCGCCACCCGGACGGCACCCCCGCCCGCGTGCAGGTGCTCACCACCTCCCGGCGCTCCGGCACCGCCCTGCTCGCCGCCACCCGGCTGCTCACCCGACGCATGCCGCTGCCCCGACTGCCCGCCGACCGGGTGCGCGCCCACCGGGAGCTCACCGCGGTCCGCGACGGCGGCCGCGTCGAGGCGTACACCTACCCCACCCCCGGCACCGAACTCGACAACGTCGCCGACATCCTGCGCCGCGCCCACCTGGAGGACGGCGTGCCCTGGCGGGACATGGCCGTCCTGGTACGGGCCGGCGGACGCGGCATCCCCGGCCTGCGGCGCGCCCTCACCGCCGCCGGCGTGCCCCTCGACATCGACGGCGACGACCTGCCGCTGCGCCACGAACCCGCCGTCGCCCCCCTGCTGACCGCCCTCAAGGCGGTCGCCGAGGCCGCCCTGGGGGACCCCGCCGCCGACCAGGACCCCGCCCCCTGCTGGCTCGACACCGAGACCGCGCTCACCCTCCTCGCCTCCCCCCTCGCCGGCATGGACGCCGCCGACCTGCGCCGCCTGGGCCGCGCCCTGCGCGACGAGGAACGGGCCGCCGGCAACGCCCTGCCCGAACCCTCCGACGTCCTGCTCACCCGGGCGCTCGCCGCCCCCGAACGGCTCGTCGCCCACGACCCGGCGTACGCCCGCGGAGCACAGCAACTCGGCGCGCTCCTGCGCACCGCCCGTGAACGCCTCGCCGCCGGCGGCACCGCCGAGGAAGCCCTCTGGGACCTGTGGCAGGGCACCGGCTGGCCCGCACGCCTGGAACGCGCCGCCCGCCGCGGCGGCGCCGCCGGGCGCAACGCCGACCGCGACCTCGACGCCCTCTGCGCCCTCTTCGCGACCGCCGCCCGCGCCGAACGACGCACCGGCGGCCGCGGCGCCCTCAACTTCCTCGCCGAGACCGAAGCCGCCGACATCGCCGCCGACACCCTCACCCGGCGCGCGGTGCGCCCCGACGCGGTGCGCCTGATGACCGCCCACCGCGCCAAGGGCCTGGAATGGCGGCTCGTCGTCGTCACCGGGGTGCAGGAGGGGCTCTGGCCCGACCTGCGCCGCCGCGGCTCCCTCCTGGAAGCCGACCGCATCGGCCGCGACGGCCTCGCCGAACCCCTGCCCGCCGGCGCGCTCCTCGCCGAGGAACGCCGCCTGTTCTACGTGGCCGCCACCCGGGCCCGCGAACGCCTCGTCGTCACCGCCGTCAAGGCACCCGCCGACGACGGCGACCAGCCCTCCCGCTTCCTCACCGAACTCGGCGTCGAACCCCGCGACGTCACCGGCCGCCCCCGCCGCCCCCTCGCCGTCGCCCCGCTCGTCGCCGAACTGCGGGCCACCACCGTCGACCCGCACGCCTCCCCGGCCCTGCGGCAGGCCGCCGCCCGCCGCCTCGCCGCCCTCGCCGCCCTCGACGACGGCGAGGGCCGCCCCCTGGTGCCCACCGCCCACCCGGACCGCTGGTGGGGCATGGACGACCCCACCGACAACGCGGTGCCGCTACGGGACCGGGACCGTCCGGTCGCCCTCTCCGGCAGCGCCCTCGACCAACTCGCCCACACCTGCGCCCTCCAGTGGTTCCTGGGCCGCGAGGTCAAGGCCGACGCCCCCGCCACCGCCGCCCAGGGCTTCGGCAACGTCGTCCACGTCCTCGCCGACGAGGTCGCCTCCGGCCGCACCCCCGCCGACCTCGACGTCCTCATGGAACGCCTCGACTCCGTGTGGGACGCCCTCGCCTTCGACGCGCCCTGGAAGTCCGACCAGGAGCGGGAACACGCCCGTGCCGCCCTCGAACGCTTCCTCCACTGGCACGTCACCGACCGCGGCGGGCGCACCGCCGTCGCCAGCGAACACGACTTCGACGTGGTCCTCGACGCGGGCCCCTTCAGCGTCCGCGTCCGCGGCTCCATGGACCGCGTCGAACGCGACGACCGGGGCCGCGCCTACGTCGTCGACTTCAAGACCGGCAAACACGCCCCCTCCGCCGCCGACGTCGCCCGCCACCCCCAGCTCGCCGTCTACCAGCTCGCCGTGGCCGAAGGCGCCGTCGACGACGTCTTCGACGGGGCCCGCCCCGCCCCGGGCGGCGCGGAACTCGTCCACCTGCGGCAGGGCGCCGCCACCCGCGCCGGCGGCGACGGAACACCCAAGGTCCAGACCCAGGAACCGCCCTCCGGCCAGTGGATCGGCGACCTCCTGGCCACCGCCGCCGGCAAGGTCCTCGACGAACGGTTCTCCCCGACCACCGGCCAGCACTGCGGCCACTGCGCCTTCCGCGCCTCGTGCAGCGCCCGGCCCGAAGGACGGCACGTCGTGGAGTGACCGCGCCCCGCGGACCCCGGGACGGTCCGGGACGTCAGCGCCCGCGGTTAGCCTGATGCGTGTGCCCGCACGCATCACCGACCCCGAGCAGCTCAAGCGACTGCTCGGCATCCCGTTCACCCCGGAGCAGACGGCCTGCATCATCGCGCCGCCCGCCCCGCAGGTCATCGTGGCCGGAGCAGGCTCGGGCAAGACCACCGTCATGGCCGCCCGGGTGGTGTGGCTCGTCGGCACCGGACAGGTCGCCCCCGAACAGGTCCTCGGCCTGACCTTCACCAACAAGGCGGCCGGCGAACTCGCCGAACGCGTCCGCAAGGCCCTCGTCGCCGCCGGCGTCACCGACCCCGACACCCACCCCCCCACCGACCACCCGCCCGGCGAACCCGTCATCTCCACCTACCACTCCTTCGCCGGCCGCCTCCTCACCGACCACGGCCTGCGCATCGGCCTGGAACCCAGCACCCGGCTCCTCGCCGACGCCACCCGATTCCAACTCGCCGCCCGCGTCCTGCGCGAAGCCCCCGGCCCCTACCCGGCACTCGGCCGCTCCTTCCCCGACCTCGTCAGCGACCTGCTCGCCCTCGACGCCGACCTCGCCGAACACCTGGTCACCCCCGAAGCGCTCCGCGCCCACGACGCCGCCCTGCTGCACGCCCTCGACGGAACCCCGCTCACCAACGCCGACCTGCGCAAGGTCCCCGAAGCCGCCGCCGCCCGCCGCGACCTCGCCGCACTCGTCCTGCGCTACCGCACCGCCAAACGCAGCCGGGACCTCCTCGACTTCGGCGACCAGATCGCCCTCTCCGCGACCCTCGCCCGCACCCGCCCCGAAGTGGGCGGCATCCTGCGCGACGAGTTCCGCGTCGTCCTCCTCGACGAGTACCAGGACACCTCCGTCGCCCAGCGCATCCTGCTCTCCCACCTCTTCGGCGGCGGCACCGGACACCCCGTGACCGCCGTCGGCGACCCCTGCCAGGCCATCTACGGCTGGCGCGGGGCGTCCGTCGCCAACCTCGACGACTTCCCCCAGCACTTCGCCCACGCCGACGGCCGCCCCGCCACCCGCCACTCCCTCAGCGAGAACCGGCGCAGCGGCGGACGCCTGCTCGCCCTCGCCAACGACCTCGCCACCCCCCTGCGTGCCCGCCACGCCGGCGTCGAAGCCCTCCGCCCCGCCCCCGGCGCCGAACGCGACGGCACCGTCCGCTGCGCCCTGCTGCCCACCCACGCCGACGAGATCGCCTGGATCGCCGACACCCTCGCCCACCTGGTGCGCACCGGCACCCCGCCCGGCGAGATCGCCGTGCTGTGCCGCACCGCAGCCGACTTCGCCGACATCCAGGGCGCCCTCGTCGCCCGCGAGGTCCCCGTCGAGGTCGTCGGCCTGTCCGGACTGCTCCACCTGCCCGAGGTCGCCGACCTCGTCGCCGTCTGCGAAGTCCTCCAGGACCCCGGCGCCAACGCCTCCCTGGTCCGCCTGCTCACCGGCCCCCGCTGGCGCATCGGCCCCCGCGACCTCGCCCTCCTCGGACGCCGCGCCCGACTCCTGGTGCGCCGCACCGGCCCGGACGACACCGGCCCGGACCTCGACCGGCGCCTCGCCGAGGCCGTCGAAGGCGTCGACCCCGCCGAGATCATCTCCCTCGCCGACGCCCTCGACACCTTCCTCGAACAGCCCGCCGGCACCCCCGACGACGGGCTGCCCTTCTCCGCCGCCGCCCGCGTCCGCTTCGCCCGCCTCGCCACCGAACTGCGCGACCTGCGACGCTCCCTCGCCGACCCCCTCATGGACGTGCTGCACCGGGTCCTCGCCACCACCGGACTGGAAGTCGAACTCTCCGCCTCCCCGCACGCCCTGGCCGCCCGCCGCCGCGAGACCCTCGCCAACTTCCTCGACACCGCCGCCGCCTTCGCCGCCCACGACAAGGACGCCACCCTCCTCGCCTTCCTCGGCTTCCTGCGCACCGCCGCCCAGTACGAGAAGGGCCTCGACAACGCCCTGCCCGGCGGCGAGGACACCGTCAAGGTCCTCACCGCCCACAAGTCCAAGGGCCTCGAATGGGACGTCGTCGCCGTCCCCGGACTCGTCACCGGCACCTTCCCCAGTGCCCAGGGCCGCGACAAGTGGACCGCCCAGGGCAAGGTCCTCCCGCACGCCCTGCGCGGCGACGCCGACACCCTGCCCGAGGTCACCGACTGGACCGCCCGCGGCCTCAAGGCGTTCCACGAGGACATGAAGGACCACCAGCACACCGAGGAACTCCGCCTCGGCTACGTCACCTTCACCCGCCCCCGCCGCCTGCTGCTGGGCTCCGGCCACTGGTGGGGCCCCACCCAGAAGCGCACCCGCGGCCCCTCCGACTTCCTGCGCGCCCTGTACGACCACTGCGCCGCGGGCCACGGCGAGATCGAGGCGTGGGCCGACCGCCCCGGACCCGAGGACGAGAACCCCGCCCTCACCACCGCCACCACCGACCACGCCTGGCCCCTCCCGCTGGACCCGGAGGCCCAGGCCCGCCGCCGCGCCGCCGCCCGCACCGTCCGCGAGCACCTCGCCCGGGCCACCACGCCCCACCGCCCCCCGACCGGAGCCCCCCGGGCCGACGCGCACGACCCCGCCGGGGAACACGGCGACCCGGCCGACCCCAGCCACGAGCGCCCCCCCGGCGTCCCCCCGGCGCGCACCCCCCGGCGGGCGGCACCCGCGCACCACACCGCCGACGAGCCGCTCACCCCCGAGGAGGCCCGCACCCTCGCCTCCTGGGACCGCGACCTGAACTCCCTCACCGGGGAACTGCTGCGCGCCCGCGACCGCGTCACCGACGTCCCCCTGCCCGCCTCCCTCACCGCCACCCAACTCGTCCACCTCGCCGCCGACCCCGACGGGTTCGCCCGGGAGCTCGCCCGCCCCATGCCGCGCCCCCCGCAGCCCGCCGCCCGCCAGGGCACCCGTTTCCACGCCTGGGTCGAGTCCCGCTTCGAGGAACTCCGCCTGCCCCTGCTCGACCCCGACGACCTCCCCGGCGGCGAGGCCCAGATCGCCGACGAACGCGACCTGGAGACCCTGAAGGCCGCCTTCGAACGCACCCCCTACGCCCGTCGCACCCCGTACCGGGTCGAGGCCCCCTTCCAACTGGAACTGGCCGGCCGCGTCGTGCGGGGCCGCATCGACGCCGTCTACCGGCACCAGGACGGCCCCGACACCACCTACGAGATCGTCGACTGGAAGACCGGCCACGGCCGGGACGCCGACCCGCTGCAACTCGCCGTCTACCGGCTCGCCTGGGCCGAGCGGCACGGCATCCCCCCGGAATCGGTGATCGCGACGTTCCTGTACGTGCGCACCGGCGAGGCCGTGCGCCCCGCGCACCTCCCGGCCCGCGCCGAGTTGGAACGCCTCCTCGCCGCCCCCGACGAGGCCCCCGACCGTGACCCGGCCCACACCCCGCCCCCGCCCGGGCCACCGCGGACCGGACCCGCCCCGGCGGCCGGCTAGGCTCAAGGCCATGAGCAAGCCCGTTGACAGTGCCGTCAGCGCCGACGGCGCCGTCAGTGCCGCGCGCCCCGTGAACGCCGTGCGCACCTACGTCGACCAGCACCGCGACGCCTTCCTCGCCGCCCTCGGCGACTGGCTGCGCATCCCGTCCGTGTCGGCACAGCCCGAGCACGCCCCGGACGTGCGCCGCAGCGCCGACTGGCTCGCCGCGACCCTGCGGGACACCGGCTTCCCGACCGTGGAGGTCTGGGACACCCCCGGCGCCCCCGCCGTCTTCGCGCACTGGCCCGCCGCCGACCCGGGCGCCCCCACCGTCCTCGTCTACGGGCACCACGACGTCCAGCCCGCGGCCCGCGAGGACGGCTGGCACACCGACCCCTTCGAGCCCGTCGTCCGCGACGGCCGGCTGTACGCGCGGGGCGCCGCCGACGACAAGGGACAGGTCCTCTTCCACACCCTCGGGGTGCGCGCCCACCTCGCGGCCACCGGCCGCAGCGCGCCCGCCGTCCATCTGAAGCTGCTGGTCGAGGGCGAGGAGGAGTCCGGCTCCCCGCACTTCAGGGCCCTGGTCGAAGCCCACGCCGACCGGCTCGCCGCCGACGCCGTGATCGTCTCCGACACCGGCATGTGGTCCGCCGACACCCCCACCGTGTGCACCGGCATGCGCGGCCTCGCCGACTGCGAGATCGAACTCCTCGGACCCGACCAGGACATCCACTCCGGGTCCTTCGGCGGCGCCGTGCCCAACCCCGCGGACGCCGCCGCCCGCCTCGTCGCCGCCCTCCACGACGAGCACGGCCGGGTGAGCGTGCCCGGCTTCTACGACGGCGTCGTCGACCTCACCGACCGGGAACGGGAACTCTTCGCCGAACTCCCCTTCGACGAGGCGGCCTGGCTGCGCACCGCCAAGTCCCACGCCACCCGGGGGGAGCGCGGGTACACCACCCTGGAACGGGTGTGGGCCCGCCCCACCGCCGAGGTCAACGGCATCGGCGGCGGTTACCAGGGCCCCGGAGGCAAGACGATCATCCCCGCCCGGGCGATGCTGAAGCTGTCGTTCCGCCTCGTCGCCGGCCAGGACCCGGACCGCGTCGAGAAGGCCGTCCGGGAATGGATCGCCGACCGGCTCCCCGCCGGCATCCGGCACGCCGTCGTCTTCGGCGCGGCCACCCGCCCCTGCCTCACCCCGCTCGACCACCCGGCCCTGGAGTCCGTCACCCGGGCCATGGCCCGCGCCTTCGACCGCGAGATCCGCTACACCCGCGAGGGCGGCTCCGGGCCGGCCGCGGACCTCCAGGACGTGCTGGGCGCGCCGGTGCTCTTCCTCGGCATCTCGATCCCGTCCGACGGCTGGCACGCGCCCGACGAGAAGGTGGAGCTGGACCTGCTGTTCAAGGGCGTGGAGGCCGCCGCCCACCTGTGGGAGGACCTCGCCGAGAACTGGCGCGACGTCCCCTGACGCCCCGCGGGCCGCGGGGCCGCATCCGCCCACCGCACGCCCCGCCGAACCCGCCGACCCGACCGCATCCCCCGGGGGAGATGGAAGCACCTGTGACCACCTGGACCGACCGCTACGCCGATCGCCCGTTGCCGCTGGCCGTGCCCAGCGGCATCGACCGCGCGGCCCACCAGCGCCTCGACGAGGCGTGGCTGGCCGCCGCCTGGAGCCACCCCACGACCCGGGTCTTCGTGGTCTCCGGGGGGAAGGTCCTCGTCGACGAGGGGGCGGACGGACGCACCGAACTGGTGATGACCCCCACCTTCGAGGCCCCCCTCACCGAGGCGCACCGCTACTTCCTGGGCACCGACGAGGACGGCGTGCGGTACTTCGCGCTCCAGAAGGACGCCCTGCCGGGCCGGCTGGACCAGTCGGCCCGCGCGGCGAGCCTGCGGGAGGCCGGACAACTCCTCTCGCCCCGGGACGCGGGCCTGATGGTGCACGCGGTCGCCCTGGAGAACTGGCAGCGCATGCACCGCTTCTGCTCCCGCTGCGGCGAGCGCACCGTCATCGCCGCCGCGGGCCACATCCGCCGCTGTCCCGCCTGCGGTGCGGAGCACTACCCGCGCACCGATCCGGCGGTGATCATGCTGGTGACCGACGAGGCGGACCGGGTGCTGCTCGGCCGCCAGGTCCACTGGCCGGAGGGGCGCTTCTCCACCCTCGCCGGATTCGTGGAGCCCGGCGAGTCCGTCGAGCAGTCGGTGCGGCGCGAGGTGGGCGAGGAGGTCGGCCTCACGGTCGGCGAGGTCGGCTACGTCGCCAGCCAGCCGTGGCCGTTCCCCTCCAGCCTGATGCTCGGCTTCATCGCCCGCGCCACCACCACGGAGATCAACGTGGACGGCGACGAGATCTCCGAGGCCCGCTGGTTCTCGCGGCAGGAGCTGGAGGCGGCGTTCGACTCCGGCACGGTGCTGCCGCCGTACGGGATCTCCATCGCGTCCCGGCTGATCGAGCTCTGGTACGGCAAGCCGTTGCCCCGGCAGGGCGTCGCCCTCTGACGTGGTGGGGCGCCCGGGCTCAGGCACCTGGGGGCGGGCGCCCCACCACGTCACCCGGGCTCAGGAGGCGAGGGCCTGCTTGACCTGCGCGAGGCTCGGGTTGGTCAGCACGGTCTCGGTGCCGTCCGCGGACACCGCCACCACCGTGGGCACGGTCTGGTTGCCGCCGTTGACCGACTCCACGAACGTCGCCGAATCCGGGTCGTGCTCGATGTTGATCTCGCGGTAAGCAATGCCCTCGCGGCCCAACTGGCTCTTCAGCCGCTGGCAGTAACCGCACCACGTGGTGCTGTACATCGTCACGGTGCCCGGCATGTTCTCCTGCTCCTCTGCTGCCCGGGGAGGAGCATCCACCGCCCTCCCGCACCGGGAGAACGCACGCGGACGCCCCACCATTCCCACGCGACCGGACCGGCGCGCCCACCGTCCAGCGGGGACCGGCCGGGCGCCCCACGGGCGACCCCGCCGGTCGGCCGAGGCGCGGGGCGAGGACGACGGCACCGACCGGAGAGAGGCGGGGGACTCCCCGCCCGGCGGCACCCCCCGCCCCCGGGAACAGTCATCCCATATGACCGCACACCGTCACCTGTGGATAACTTTCCCCTCCTCCCCGCGGACCTGGCAGCATGGCGGGGTGACCTCAGCAACGCACCCCACCCTCCTCCCGTGGGACACCGGCGCCAGCCAGTTCCCGGCACCACCACGGGGAGCGGACGCCGTGCTGGACGGACTCGACCCCGAACAGCGCGCCGTCGCCACCTCCCTACGGGGCCCGGTGTGCGTACTGGCCGGCGCCGGCACCGGCAAGACCAGGGCCATCACCCACCGCATCGCCTACGGCGTCCACGCCGGAGTCCTCCACCCCACCAGCGTCCTCGCCGTCACCTTCACCAACCGCGCCGCCGGGGAGATGCGCGGCCGACTGCGCCACCTCGGCGTCCAAGGCGTCCAGGCCCGCACCTTCCACTCCGCCGCCCTCCGCCAGCTCCAGTACTTCTGGCCCAAGATCGTCGGCGGTGGTCTGCCCCGCATCGTCGACCGCAAGGCACCACTCGTCGCCGAAGCCGCCGCCACCTGCGGCATCCGACTCGACCGCAGCGAGCTGCGCGACCTCACCAGCGAGATCGAATGGTCCAAGGTCACCCAGACCGTGCCCGCCGACTACCCCGCCGCCGCCCGGACCGCCGGCCGGGAGAGCCCCCGCGACACCGCCGAGATCAGCCAGACCTACCGCGCCTACGAAGACCTCAAGCGCCAACGCTCCGTCATCGACTTCGAGGACGTGCTCCTGCTCACCGTCGGCGTCCTCCAGGACCACCACGACATCGCCGACCAGATCAGACGGCAGTACCAACACTTCGTCGTCGACGAGTACCAGGACGTCAGCCCCCTCCAGCAACGCCTCCTCGACCTCTGGCTCGGCGACCGCGACAGCCTCTGCGTCGTCGGCGACGCAAGCCAGACCATCTACTCCTTCACCGGCGCCACCCCCGACCACCTCCTCGACTTCCGCACCCGCCACCCGGGGGCCACCGTCGTCAAACTCGTCCGCGACTACCGCTCCACCCCCCAGGTCGTCCACCTCGCCAACGGACTGCTCGCCCGCGCCAGCGGCCGAGCCGCCGACCACCGCCTCGAACTCGTCTCCCAACGCCCCGGCGGCCCCGAACCCCGCTACGCCGAGTACGCCGACGAACCCGCCGAAGCCGAGGGAACCGCCCGCCGCATCCGCGACCTCCTCGCCGCCCGGGTCCCCGCCAGCGAGATCGCCGTCCTCTTCCGCACCAACAGCCAGTCCGCGACCTACGAACAAGCCCTGGCCGACGCCGGCATCCCCTACCAGCTACGCGGCGCCGAACGCTTCTTCGAGCGACCCGAGGTCCGCGAAGCGGGCGCCGCACTCCGCGGGGCCGCCCGCTTCGGCGCCAACGACGTCGCCCTCGACGACACCGACGACCTGCCCTCCCAAGTGCGCCACGTCCTCTCCGGCCGCGGCTGGACACCCCAACCGCCCGCAGGCTCCGGAGCCACCCGCGAACGCTGGGAATCCCTCGCCGCCCTCGTCCGCCTCGCCGGGGACCTGGCCCGCACCCGCCCCACCGCCACCCTCACCGACCTCGTCACCGAACTCGACGAACGCGCCGCCGCCCAACACGCCCCCACCGTCGACGGCGTCACCCTCGCCTCCCTGCACGCCGCCAAGGGACTCGAATGGGACGCCGTCTGCCTCGTCGGCGTCGTCGAGGGCATGATCCCCATCACCCACGCGCGCACCCCCGAACAGGTCGAGGAGGAACGCCGCCTCCTCTACGTCGGCGTCACCCGCGCCCGCTCCCACCTCCACGTCTCCTGGTCGCTCGCCCGCTCGCCCGGCGGCCGCCCCGGCCGCGGCGCCAGCCACTTCCTCGACGGCCTGCGCCCCGGCTCCCGCGGGGCCGGCGCCCGCCCCGCCACCCCCGGACCCGGCGGCATCGAACCGGGCGACACCCCCACCCCGACCCCCGCCCCCGCCACCCGGCGCCGAGCCCGCACCCCCGCCCGATGCCGGGTCTGCCGCCGGACCCTCACCGACGCGGGGGAGATGAAGCTGATGCGCTGCGACGACTGCCCCTCCACCATGGACGAGGGCCTCTACGACCGTCTGCACGACTGGCGCGCCGCCCGCGCCGAGGAAACCGGTCAACCGGAGTTCTGTGTGTTCACCGACAAGACACTCGTCGCCATCGCCGAGACGGTCCCCCAGGATGAGGGAACCCTCGCCCGCATCCCGGGGGTCGGGATGCGCAAGGTACGCGGTTACGGAGCCGACGTACTGGCCATCTGCGCAGGTGAGGAGGGGCAACCAGGGCACCCTGACCTCTGAGGCAAACTCGTCGGAAAAATAGTTTGCGCATGCCCCGGCACGCACCATAGGTTCTTAAGCACGGAAACGACGGCTTCTCCGAAGCCCCGAATCCGTGGTGTACTTCATATCCGTCGGACCAGGCTCGACCCGGTCCCCCTAGACGCCGAGAGGAGGCGAGTCCAGTGATCAGCATCAAGAACCGGAACACCAACGCGTTCGTCGACGCTGCCGCGATGTGCGGTCGCTCGGCCGTCGCCTCCAGCAGCCCGCTCGGTTCCTCGAACCCGGGCACCGGTCTGCCCGGCGCCGCCCTGCGTCCCGAACTCGCCCAGGTCACCGACGGCCTCGTCATCCGCGAGCGCTCCCGCCGGCAGGCCCAGGCACCAGCAACGGCAGCCAAGGCACTGGCCTATGGCTTTACCACCACCGATGCCGGCGCCAGCGAGCGGCCGACCAAGCAGCACCACACGATGTGGGCCTTCCGTGGGCTCAACCCCTGGAGTCATCCAGCCTGACCACCATCAGGCAGGCGCCTTCAGGGCCGCGGAACCCCACCCGGGAACCGCGGCCCTTCTGCTTTCCCCAGCAGGAAACAGAACCAAGGCGCCACGGGACAACAGAACACCCGGTACCAGCCTCCTCAGCCACCGCTGAAGAGACAGCCACCGGCCCACCGGCCGGACCGAACCACACGAGGAAGACACCACCGTGCATCTCGAAGCGCACGTCCCGTCAACTCCGCCCTCGGACACGCACACCCAGACCGGCCCCACGAAGGACTCCACCGTGACGCCCCTGACCGCGCTCACCGCGCTCGACGACGCCATCGAAAACCTCGGCGCACCCGTGCCCTGCCGCTCCTACGACCCCGAGGTCTTCTTCGCCGAGTCGCCGGCCGACGTTGAGTACGCCAAGTCGCTGTGCCGCACCTGCCCGCTCGTGGAAGCCTGCCTCGCCGGCGCCAAGGAGCGGCGCGAGCCGTGGGGCGTCTGGGGCGGAGAACTGTTCGTACAGGGCGTCGTCGTCGCCCGCAAGCGGCCCCGCGGCCGCCCGCGCAAGAACCCGGTCACGGTATGAAAACCCTCGGCACGATCGACCATCCCCTCACGCACGACCCCAGGAATCAGGCCCCGATGACATCCACCCACGAACCCACAGGCCCCACCACGGACCTCTCCGTCATCGGCGTCGACGCCCGCCAGAACAGGAACCGAGCCATGCAACTCATCCCAGAAGCGCTCGCCCGCGCGCATATGCGCGAGCGGCTCCGCGAAGCCGAGGAGGCCCGCCCGGCCGCCCGGATCGTCGCGGCCCGGCGCATGCAACGCCGCGCCGAACGCGCCTCGATGCGCGCCCGGCGCGCCCTCGCCGTCGCCGTCATGCAGTGACCGCGTCAACGACGCGCCGCACCGGGTGAGACGACCGCGGCCCACCCGGAGAACAAGTGTCCGGTCCCCGCCCGGCCGACACCCCGGCACCACCCCCGCCCGTGGGGGGGGGGGGGGGGGAGCCCCCCCACACCCACACCAAGAACGTCAAGAAAAACACCAACAAAAAACACACCCACACCACCCCCCCCACCACCACCCCCACCCCCAC
>NZ_JBEOWM010000009.1:0-171651 GCF_040296045.1 Streptomyces sp. NPDC002490
CCGCCCGCTCTGGGCGCGGGGGTCGCCCCCCACCCGTCCCCCACCCCCGGCCCCCCCCCCGGCGGCCCCCCCCGGGTTAGCCCCGCGGCGCCCCGGACCGTACGGTCCGGGGCGCCGTCGTGCATACCGCGGGCTCACTCCTCGACGAGGAGCTTCTCGCGCAGTTGGGCCAGGGTGCGGGCTAGCAGGCGGGAGACGTGCATCTGGGAGATGCCGACCTCCTGGGCGATCTGCGACTGGGTCATGTTGCCGAAGAACCTCAGCAGCAGGATGCGCTTCTCGCGCGGCGGCAGGTCCTCCAGCAGCGGCTTCAGGGACTCGCGGTACTCGACGCCCTCCAGGGCCTCGTCCTCCGCGCCCAGGGTGTCGGCGACCGCGGGCGACTCGTCGTCCGTGTCCGGGACGTCCAGGGAGAGCGTGGAGTACGCGTTCGCCGACTCCAGCCCCTCCAGCACCTCCTCCTCGGAGATCGCCAGCTTCTCGGCCAGTTCGTGCACGGTGGGGGAGCGCCCGTGCAACTGGGACAGCTCGGCGGTCGCCGTGGTGAGCGCCAGCCGCAGTTCCTGGAGCCGTCGCGGGACGCGCACCGCCCAGCCCTTGTCCCGGAAGTGGCGCTTGATCTCCCCCACCACGGTCGGTGTGGCGTAGGTGGAGAACTCGACGCCCCGCTCCGGGTCGAACCGGTCCACCGACTTGATCAACCCGATCGTGGCGACCTGCGTCAGGTCGTCCAGCGGCTCGCCGCGGTTGCGGAACCGTCGGGCCAGGTGCTCCACGAGCGGCAGGTGCATCCGGACCAGCCGGTTGCGCAGCTCCGCGTACTCCGGGCTGCCGTCGGGCAGCCCGCGCAGCGTGACGAACATCGCCCGCGCCGCGCTCCGGTCGCGCGGATCGTGCCGGCCCCGACCGGCGCCGGGTCCGCTCACGTCGCGCTCGTGTTCGCTCATGCTTCCCGCCCTCCCCCAGCTCCCGCTGGGAGGTGCCCCCGGTCGCCCGCCCCGGCCGGACGACGACTCGCGTGCGTCCGCGGTGCCGGGAGCGCCCGGCTGTGCCTGCTCCAACCCGGCGGCAGGGTCCGGCGCCGTCGCCGGCTCCGGCCGCCCGACCGGTTCCCGAGTTCCGTCGGTGCCGTCCTCGGGATGCGGCCTGGCCTGCTGTTCGGGGATGCCGCCCGGCGTGCGCGGGGCGGGTCGGCCGCCCGTGCCCCCGGCGGGCGGTCCCGGTGTGTCGTGTCCCTCGTCCCGCACCGGTCCGTCCCCGTTCCTCACGCCGGACCGGGTCCCGCGCCGCGTTGTTTGTAGAGGCTGATCGACACGGTCCGGTCCTCGGCCACGGTCGAGTCGACCTTGCCCGCGAGGGCCGACAACACCGTCCAGGCGAAGGTGTCGCGCTCCGGCGCGCGGCCGTCGGTGGTCGGCGCCGAGACGGTGACTTCCAGGGAGTCGTCCACGAGTCGGAACACACAGCTGAGGACGGAGCCGGGCACGGCCTGCTGGAGCAGGATCGCGCACGCCTCGTCCACGGCGATGCGGAGGTCCTCGATCTCGTCGAGGGTGAAGTCCAAACGCGCCGCGAGGCCGGCCGTCGCCGTCCGCAGCACCGACAGGTAGGCACCCGCAGCCGGCAGCCGGACTTCCACGAAGTCCTGGGTCCCGGGCTCTCCTGCGATCTGGGACACCCTCACCTCCAAGGTGGTACAAGCTCTTCGGGGCTCCGGGGGAGCACCCCCCGGGTAACGCGCAACATGGTGCAGCGGTGACGCTATCGCGCTCACGGCGCGGGTGTCCCGGGGACCCCGCCCCTCGGCATCACTCATCGTAAACACATCGGTACGCACAGTCGGTAGGGGCGGGTGGATACCGATGCGGTGACGGTCCGGCCGCCCGGCACGGCGCGTCGGGGTGTCGTACCCACGGCTCCGCCCACCGAACCGTCGACCGGGCGGTCGTCACACGAGGACGCAGTCGACGAAGCACCAGCGCCACCGCTCGCCGGGCTCGAACGTCCGCATCACCGGATGCCCGGTCTCCTCGTAGTGCCCCGTCGCGTGCCGCAGCGGCGAGGAGTCGCAACAGCCCACGTGGCCGCAGTCGAGGCAGATCCGCAACTGCACCGGGTTGGTCCCCGCGGCCAGACAGCCCAGACAGGTCCGACTCAAGGGTTCCGGTTCCGGCTGGGGCAACGCCGAAACGTGCGTGCACTCCTTCATGCTGGCCCAGGTTACTGATCCGCCCGGCCCCGTGGGGGACCGTGCGGTACGGCCCGGACCGGCCGCCGACGACGGGCGCCGGCCGGGGAGCCGGACGAGAGGGGACCGTCATGGACGCGCTGTCGGTGGTCGGACTGGTCGCGGCGAGCACCGCGGTGGCGGGTGCGGCGCGCCGCACCCCGGTGCCCGCGCCCCTGCTGCTGGTCACCGTCGGACTGATCGCCGCCTACGTCCCCGGCGTCCCCGAGTTCACCCTCGACCCGCACGTCGTGCTGCCGCTGCTGCTCCCGCCGCTGCTGCACCTGGCCGCGCTGGAGAGTTCGTACCTCGACCTGCGGGCCAACCTGCGTCCGGTCGCGCTGCTGTCGGTGGGGTACGTCCTCTTCGCCACCGTCGCCGTGGGATGGCTGGCCTACCTGCTCCTGCCGGGGCTGCCGCTGACGGCCGCCCTGGTGCTGGGGGCGGTGATCGCACCGCCCGACGCGGTGGCGGCCACGGCCGTAGCCCGGCGGGTGGGCCTGCCGTCCCGGATCACCACCATCCTCCAGGGCGAGTCGCTGGTGAACGACGCCACCGCGATCACCGCCTTCAAGGTCGCCCTCGCGGCCGCGGTGGGGGAGGGCATGAGCTGGGCCGGCGGCGTCCACGAGTTCCTGCTGGCCGCGGTCGGCGGGGTCGGCGTCGGGCTGGTCCTGATGGTTCCGCTGCACTGGCTGCGCACCCACCTGCAAGAGCCGCTGCTCCAGAACACCCTGTCGCTGCTCATCCCGTTCGTGGCGTACGCGGCGGCCGAGCAGGTGGGGGCGTCCGGGGTGCTCGCCGTGGTCGTCGTCGGCCTCTACCTGGGGCACCGGGCCTGGCAGGTCGACTTCGAGACCCGGCTCCAGGAGGCCGCCGTGTGGCGGATGGTGTCGTTCATCCTGGAGTCCGCGGTGTTCGCGCTGATCGGCCTCCAACTACCGGTCGTCCTGCGGGGACTCGGGCCGGTCGGCGGGCCGGACGCGGCCTGGTACGCGCTGGTGCTGTTCGTGCTGGTGGTGGTCGTCCGCTTCGTGTGGTGCTACCCCGCCACCTACCTCCCGCTGTGGCTCTCGCCCCGGATCAGGGCCCGCGAGTCGGACACCGACTGGCGACGCCCGCTGGTGGTGAGCTGGGCGGGGATGCGCGGGGTGGTGTCCCTGGCCATCGCCTTCTCCATCCCGCTCACCGTGCACGGGGGAGGACCGTTCCCCGCCCGCAACCTGATCCTGTTCCTGACCTTCACCACCGTGATCGGCACGCTCGTGGTCCAGGGGCTGACCCTGCCCGGCCTGATCCGGCTGCTGAAGCTGCCGGGGCGGAGCCCGCAGGCCCGCACCCTCGCCGAGGCCGAGGCGCAGAACGCCGCCTCGCGGGCGGCCGACGAACGCCTGGCGGAACTCCTGCGGGACCCGCGCAACGCCCTGCCCGAGCCCCTCGTGGACCGGTTGCGGCTGGTGCTGGAGCGACGCCGCAACGCCGTCTGGGAACGGCTCGGCTCGCCCAACCCCGTCACCGGCGAGTCGGTCGACGGCACCTACCGCAGACTGACCCGCGAGATGATCGCCGCCGAGCGGGACGTCTTCGTCCGGCTCCGGGACGCCCGGGCGATCGACGACGAGCTGATGCGCACCCTGCTGCGCCGGCTGGACCTGGAGGAGGCGGCGGTATACCGGGAGGAGGCCGACTGAGCCCCCCGTCACACGGCTTCGGGACCGGGACGACCGGTGACCACCGCGACCAACCGGGTGCCCGCGGGGAAGGCGCCCTCCTCGGTGAGCGACAACAGTGCCCACAGCAGCTTGGCGACGTACAGGCGCTCCACCGCCAGCCCGTGCCGCTGCTCGAAGTCCGCGGCGAAGGCCCGCAGGTGCGCGGGGACCCGGGCGTACCCGCCGCAGTGGAACCGTTCGTCCAGGGACCAACGGCCGCGCGGCCCGCCGAAGGCCGCGTGCTGGAGCGCAGTGGTGGCCCCGGCGAGGAACCCGCCGCCCACCACCGGTATGCCGAGCGCGCGTTGCCGGGGGCCCAGCCCCGCGGCGAGCCCGGCGAGGGTGCCCCCGGTGCCGCAGGCCACCGCGATCACGTCCGCCCGTCCCCGCAACTCCTCGCCGAGCGGCAGGCACCCGCGCACGGCAGCGGCGTTGCTGCCGCCCTCCGGGATCACGCACGCCCCGTCGGCGCCGAGGCCGAACTCGGTCAGCAGCGCGGCGACCACCTCCGGCTCGGACGCACGGCGGTAGGTCGCGCGGTCCACGAACCGCAGCCGCATGCCCTCCGACGCGCACCGGGCCAGCGAGGGGTTCAGGGGGCGCCCGGCCAGCTCCTCACCGCGCACCACCCCGATGGTGGGCACCCCGAGCAACCGCCCGGCGGCGGCGGTGGCCCGCAGGTGGTTGGAGTAGGCGCCGCCGAAGGTGACCACGGTGCGGTCACCCGCCGTCGCGAGGTTGGGCGCCAGCTTGCGCCACTTGTTGCCCACCAGCTCGGGATGGATGAGGTCGTCCCGCTTCAGCGCGAGCCGTACGCCCCGGGCCAGGAAGCGCGCGTCCCGCAGCTCCTCCAGTGGCGAGGGCAACCGGGGGCCCAGGCGTTCCACCCCGGTACCCGCTTCTCCGCTCGCCCCTGCCACCTGCACATTCTCCCGCACCGCACGGCACACCGGCACGGGATGGCGGCCGAGCCGGGGAGCGGGCCCCGCGGCCCGGCCCCGCCCGTCCCGCCGGCGTCGATCAGTGCCGCAGCACCCCGTCCCCGTGCACGGCGATGTGCTGCTCCAGCTCCTGCACCGCGCGCTGGGTCGCCTCCGGGGTGCCGGTGCCGCGCCGCTCCGCGTAGTACGCCGCACCGAGCCGCTTCAGCAGGTCCGATCCGGCGCGCTGCGCCTGCACCTCGTCGAGCTTCTGCTTGCCCTGGGTGAGTCCCTGCTGGACCTGCTCCCGGGCGCGGTCGAGGAATCCCGCCATCGTGAACCACTTCCGTTCGTCGTGCCGCTCTGCGGCTGGTGAGCCTGTTGGTCGTCCGCTGATGTCGTCCTAGGTACGCGCATCAGGAGAACGCGTACCGGGATCTTGGAGTTCCCACACCTGCCCTGCGGACCCCGACTCACCCGATCGGACGGGGGCGCGGCGCCGACTTGACCGACGGCCGGGGAGGAACGGGTGAGGGAACGGTTCGGCAAAAACCCGAAGCATGCCCCGAACGGCGGCTTCCAATCCCGCTCTTTTGTGTGATGGCACCGGGGTCCCCGGTGCTGAAAGGCTCCTCCCGCAGATCGGTGCACGCGTGTGGGAGGGCAAGAAGCATGTCGGTAGGCGAAGAGGTCCGTAGCGAACAGCCGCAGCGGAGCCTCGGCACCGCGGCCGCGCGGAACCTGGCCACCACCACCAAGTCGGCTCCGCAGATGCAGGAGGTCAGCGCCCGGTGGCTGCTGCGCATGCTGCCCTGGGTCGACGTGCAGGGCGGCGCGTACCGGGTGAACCGCCGGCTGAGCTACGCGGTGGGCGACGGCCGGGTCACCTTCGTGCAGACCGGCGAGGACGTCCGGGTCGTCCCCGCCGAACTCGCTGAACTGCCCGCCCTGCGGCACTACGCCGACGAGGGCGTGCTCGCGGACCTGGCCGACCGCTGCGAACAGCGCAGCTACGCCCCCGGTGACCTGCTCACCTCCTTCGGGAACCCGTCCGACGAGGTGTTCCTCCTCGCCCACGGCCGCGTCGAGCGGATCGGCGCCGGCCCCTACGGCGACGACGCCGTCCTCGACGTCCTCGCCGACGGCGCGTACTTCGGCGAGCAGGTGCTGACCGCGTCGGACACCATCTGGGAGCACACCGTCCGGGCCGCCACCCACTGCACCGTCCTCGTCCTGCCCCGGTCGGCGTTCCGGGGCGTCGTCGACCGCAGCGACTCGCTCCGCGCCCACCTCGACTCCCTCCGGGCCGCACCCGAACGGCACGCCAACCGGTACGGCGAACGCGAGATCGACCTCTCCTCCGGCCACGTCGGCGAGGCCAGGCTGCCGGGCACCTTCGTCGACTACGAACCGGCCCCCCGCGAGTACGAGTTGAGCGTGGCCCAGACGATCCTGCGGGTCCACACCCGGGTCGCGGACCTCTACGGCCGTCCCATGGACCAGACCGAACACCAACTCAGGCTCACCGTGGAGGCGCTCAAGGAGCGCCAGGAGCACGAGATGGTCAACGACCGGGAGTTCGGTCTCCTCCACAACTGCGCCTACGAGCAGCGCATCCAGCCGCACGAGGGTGCGCCCACCCCCGACGACCTGGACGAACTCCTCAGCCGCCGGCGCGGGTCCAAGCTGTTCCTCGCCCACCCGGGCGCGATCGCTGCGTTCGGCCGCGAGTGCAACGCGCGCGGGCTGGTCCCCGACACGGTGGACGTCGAGGGGACCCGGATCATGACCTGGCGCGGGGTCCCGCTGTTCCCCTGCGACAAGATCCCGGTCACCGCCGCCCGGACCACCTCCATCCTGTGCCTGCGCACCGGCGAGGACGACCAGGGCGTCGTCGGGCTGCGCCAACCGGGCATCCCCGACGAGATCGAACCGAGCCTGTCGGTGCGGTTCATGGGCATCGACCGGCAGGCGGTCACCTCCTACCTCGTCACCTCCTACTACTCGGCCGCGGTCCTCGTCCCGGACGCACTGGGCGTCCTGGAGAACGTCGAGATCGGCCGCCGGCGGTGACCCGCACCGGCCCGGAACCCGGGAACGGAGCCGACACCCTCGCCGCACCGGCCGTCCCGTGTCCCGCGCCGCCACCGACGGGCGCCGACGACGAGGCGAGCGCGCTGCTGGAGGGGGCGCGGGCCGACGTCGACCCGGAACTGCGCCGGGCCGTGGACGCCATGCCCGGCCCGCTGCGCCGGGTGGCCCGCTACCACTTCGGCTGGGAGCGGGCGGACGGCACCCCCGCCACGGGCAACGCCGGCAAGGCCGTCCGTCCGGCCCTGGTCATGGCCGCGGTACGGGCGTTCGGCGGCCGTCCGCAGGAGGCGGTCCGGCCCGCGGCGGCCGTGGAGCTCACCCACAACTTCACCCTCCTGCACGACGACGTGATGGACCGTGACACCACCCGCCGGCACCGGCCCACCGCATGGACGGTGTTCGGCGTGCCGGACGCGATCCTCACCGGCGACGCCCTCGCCGCGGTGGCCGCACGGCTGCTCGCCGAGGACCCGCACCCGGCGGCGGCGCGGGCGGCGGCCCTGCTCGCCGGCTGCGTGGTCGAACTGTGCGCGGGGCAGCAGACCGACACCGCGCTGGAACGGCGGGACCCGGGCGAGGTGACGCTCGCCGACTGCATCGCGACGGCGGAGGCCAAGACCGGTGCGCTGCTGGGCTGCGCCTGCGCCATGGGCGCGTTGTACGCGGGTGCGGAGGAGGAGGCGGTGGCCGCGCTCGACGCCTTCGGTCGGGAGGCCGGCCTGGCCTTCCAGCTGATCGACGACGTGATCGGGATCTGGGGCGACCCCCGGCGCACCGGGAAGCCCGCCGGGGCGGACCTGTTGGTCCGCAAGAAGTCCTTCCCGGTGGTCGCCGCGCTCTGCTCGGGCACCGCGGCGGGCCCCGAACTCGCCGAACTGTACGCGGCCCCGGCCGGGTCCACCGGCCCCGACGACCTGGCCCGCCTGGTGCACGCGGTGGAGGCGGCGGGCGGCCGGGACTGGGCGCAGCACCAGGCCGCGGACCGGATGGGTCGCGCGGTGCAGTCGCTGGCGCGGGCGCTGCCCGGGCCGGAGTCCGCCGGCGAGTTGCTGTCCCTGGCCGAATTCGTCACCCGCCGCTCGGCGTAGCCGTGTTGCCCGCCCCGCATGACCCTCCGTCATCCGGCCTGGGGTTCAATGAGGTCTTCCAGTTGGGACGCGGTACAGGAGGCGGCGGCGTATGGGCGTGGGGATTCGGACCGGGGGAGCCGCGGACCGGGAGGCCGTGGTCCGACTGCTCGACGAGGGCTTCCGGGACGACCCGGTCAGCGGCTGGGTGTTCCCGGACGAGGAGGGGTTCCGCCGTGCACACCCCCTGATGATGGAGGCGATCCTCGACATCGTGCTGGAGGCGGGTCGGGTGGACCTCACCGAGGACGGGGCCGCGGTCGCCCTGTGGCTGAGCATCCCCGAGGGCGGCCCCGAGGAGGACGGGGCCGAGGAGGACGAGGACGGTCCGGCCCGGATGCGGGAGGCGGTCGACCCCGCCAACGAACGCATCGAGTGGATCGGCCGGCTGACCGAGGGCTGCCATCCGCAGCACGCCGCCCACGAGTACCTGTGGATGATCGCGGTGGACCCGTCGCGCCGGGGCGAGGGCCTGGGCACCGCCCTGATCCGCTCGGTCCTCGACCGCTGCGACCGCGAGGGCACGGCCGCCTACCTGGAGGCCAGCAGCGCCCGCAGCCGGGAGCTGTACCGACGTCTGGGCTTCGAGGTCCGCGAGCCGGTCCTGGAGCTGCCGGACGGTCCGACGATGTGGCCGATGTGGCGGGAGGCCGTCGCCTGAGCCCTTGGGCCGGGGTGCCTACCGGGTGATGACGAAGGTGTACGCGGTGGCCGTGAGGGTGAGGACCGCGCAGACGGCCCAGAGGGCCCACCAGCCGGCGGCGGGGTCGGTCGTCGTGAGGGCCAGACCGCCGGCGGCGACGCCGAGGGGGCCGGGAACGGTACGGACACAACGGGCCTTCATCGGGTCCCCCTGCTCGATCGGGCTCTCCGGGGAACCGTGCAGGGCGGGGTCCGGCCGTGTCAAGCGGCCCCGACCGGTGGGACACGACGAGGGGGGCGACCCGTGGTGACGGGTCGCCCCCCTCGTTCCCCCGGTCGGTGCGCGTGGCACGGGCGCGGGGGCGGGAACCGGGCGGTTCAGCCCTGCTTGGTCTCCCAGAAGATCTTGTCGATCTGTGCGATGTAGTCGAGCGCCTTCTGGCCCGTCGCCGGGTCGGTGGACGCCTTGGCGGCCGAGAGGGCCTTCAGGGCGTCGTTGACCAGCTGGTGCAGTTCGGGGTACTTCTCGAAGTGCGGGGGCTTGAAGTAGTCGCTCCACAGCACCGAGACGTGGTGCTTGGCCAGTTCCGCGCGCTGTTCCTTGATGACGGTGGCGCGCGCCTGGTAGTGCGGGTCGTCGTTGCCGGCCATCTTGTCCTGCACGGCCTTGACCGACTCGGCCTCGATGCGGGCCTGGGCCGGGTCGTAGACACCGCAGGGCAGGTCGCAGTGTGCGCTGACCTTGACCTTGGGTGCGAATAGGCGGGAGAGCATGGAGCCGTCCTTCCTCGTGATCGTCTTCTCAGGTGGGACATTACTCCGTGGGAGAGGGCTTTTCGCGAGGGCCCCCTAGGGCCTAGGACGAAAGACCGGGCGGTTTTTCGGACCGGTGGCGTACGCGGAGGACGGACCAGGAGGTGTCTGATGCCGGAGACGGCACGGGAACGGGAATTCGGTGCGCAGTTCGGGCTGGCCGAGGTGGAGGGGCCGTCGATGGTGCCGACCCTGTACCACGGGGACCGGCTCCTGGTGCGCTACGGCGCTCGGGTGAAACCCGGGCAGGTGGTGGTGCTGCGCCACCCCCTGCAACAGAACCTCCTGATCGTGAAGCGGGCCGTGGGGCGCCGGGACGGCGGCTGGTGGGTCCTCGCCGACAACCCGACGGCCGGCGCGGACAGCACGGTCTACGGGACGGTGCCGGAGGAGTTCGTCCTGGGCCGCGTCCTCGCCCGGTACCGTCCGCGCCGGTCCGGGGGTCAGCGACCGCGGGCGGGGGTGCTCTGCTGGCTGCTGACCGCGGCGCGGCCGGTGTCCGCGCGCTCCGCCTCCCGGCGTTTGCGGGCGCGGTAGGCGGCCACGTTGGCGCGGGTGGCGCACCGGTCCGAGCAGTAGCGGCGGGAGCGGTTGGTGGAGGTGTCCAGGTAGGCGTTGCGGCAGGGCGCGGCCTCGCACAGGCCCAGCCGGTCGACGCCGAATTCGGTCAGGTGGATGGCGAGCCCCATCGCCGCGATGGCGGCGTAGCCGGCGGTGGCGTTCGAGGGGTGGTCGGCCAGGTGCATGTGCCACAGCGGGCGGCCGTCGTCGTCGCGGTGGTCGTGGCCGGAGACCTGGGGGCTCACCGGGAACTCCAGGAGCAGGGAGTTCAGCAGGTCCACCGCGAGGGTCTCGTCCCCCTGGTCGGCGGCCTCGAAGACCGCCCGCAGCCGGGCGCGCACCGAACGCAGCCGGGTCACGTCGGTGTCCGTGGCGCGACGGGCGGCCGACTGGTTGGCGCCGAACAGCTCCCGCACCGCTTCCACCGAGGTCAGCGAGTCCTCGCCCCGGACCGGCTCCTCGCTGTTGACCAGGCGCACGGCGTAATCCGAGTAATAGGCCAGTTCCACTTGTAGTCCTTACGGGTGCCGTCTATCGTCGGGACGGGTGCGGTGGGTAATGACTGCTCATCGCCCAAGGGTATTACGTTCATCGATCGATCCTCAGTGGCCGTACGGGCGAGGAAGGCGGACGACATGACCGGGACCACCACCGGGACCGACTGGCGGGCCTGGCAGGAGAGCTGGGACCGACAGCAGGAGTGGTACATGCCGGACCGCGAGGAGCGGTTCCGGGTCATGCTGGACGTGGTCGAGGCGCTCGTCGGGCCCGAACCCCGGGTGCTGGACCTCGCGTGCGGTACGGGGAGTATTACGGATCGGCTGCTGCGGAGGTTCCCGAACGCCCGAAGCACCGGAGTGGATCTCGACCCGGCGCTGCTCACGATCGCCGAGGGCACCTTCGCCGGGGACGACCGCGTCTCCTTCGTGACCGCCGACCTCACCGCGCCCGACTGGCGGGAGCGCCTGCCGCACGACTCCTACGACGCGGTGCTGACCGCGACGGCGCTGCACTGGCTGCACACCGGGCCGCTGGCCGTGCTGTACGGGCAACTCGCCGGGGTGGTGCGGGAGGGCGGCGCCTTCCTGAACGCCGACCACATGGTCGACGGCGCGACGCCCCGGATCAACGAGGCGGAGGCGGTGCTGCGCCGGGCGCGGCGCGAGACCGCCCGGGCCGAGGGGGCCCTGGACTGGGCCGACTGGTGGGCCCTGGCGGCCGAGGACCCGGCGCTCTCGGCGGCCACCGCACGCCGGTTCGAGATCTACGGGGAGCACGCGGACGGGGACACGCCCTCGCTCGACTGGCACGCACGGACCCTGCGGGACGCCGGGTTCGCCGAGGCCCGGGGGGTGTGGGCCTCGCCCTCCGACGCGATGGTCCTCGCCCTGCGCTGACGGCGCCGGTCGCTCCCGCTCCGTCCGGCGGAGCGGGAGCGACCGGTCAGCGTGCGGTCACAGGACCTTCGACAGGAAGGACCGGGTGCGCTCGTGCCGGGGGTTGGTCAGGACCTCGCGGGGGTCGCCGGACTCGACGACCACCCCGCCGTCCATGAAGACCAGCGAGTCGCCGACCTCCCGGGCGAAGCCCATCTCGTGGGTGACCACGACCATCGTCATGCCCGACTCGGCGAGGTCCCGCATCACGTCCAGCACGTCGCCGACCAACTCGGGGTCGAGCGCGGAGGTGGGCTCGTCGAACAGCATCAGCTTGGGGTCCATCGCGAGCGCCCGGGCGATCGCCACCCGCTGCTGCTGCCCGCCAGAGAGCTGCGAGGGGTAGTTGCCCGCCTTGTCGGCGAGGCCGACCCGGTCCAGCAACTCGTGCGCACGCTCCCGGGCCCGGGCCTTCGCCTGCTTCCTGACCTGGATCGGCGCCTCGATGACGTTCTCCAGGGCCGTCTTGTGCGGGAACAGGTTGAAGCGCTGGAACACCATGCCGATGTCACGGCGTTTGAGTGCGACCTCGCCGTCCTTCAACTCGTAGAGCTTGTCGCCCTTCTGACGGTAGCCGACGAGTTCCCCGTCCACGTACAGCCGCCCGGCGTTGACCTTCTCCAGGTGGTTGATGCAGCGCAGGAACGTCGACTTGCCGGAGCCGGAGGGGCCGATGAGGCAGAACACCTCGCCGCGCGCGACCTCCAGGTCGATGCCCTTGAGCACCTCGACGTTGCCGTAGGACTTGTGGACGCCTTCGGCCTTCACCATCGCGGTCATGCCGCGGCCCCCTTCCGGCCGGACAGGGAGAACACGTTCTTCTTGACCCGCTGCCAGGGCGTCGGCGGCAACTGCCGGCTGGAGCCCCGGGCGTAGTGCCGCTCGACGTAGTACTGGCCGACGCTCAGGACCGAGGTCATGATCAGGTACCAGGCGGCCGCCACGAACAGCATCTCCACGGGCGAGCCGGAGGTCTGTCCGATGTCCTGGGCGTATCTGAGCAGCTCGTAGTACTGCACCGCCGACACCAGGGAGGTCGTCTTCAACATGTTGATGACCTCGTTGCCGGTGGGCGGCACGATGACGCGCATGGCCTGCGGGATGACGATGCGGCGCAGCGTCTTGGAGTGGCTCATCCCCAGGGCGTGGGACGCCTCGGTCTGGCCCTCGTCCACCGAGAGCAGGCCCGCCCGGCAGATCTCCGCCATGTAGGCGGCCTCGTTCAGGCCCAGGCCGAGCAGCGCCGTCAGGAACGGCGTCATAAAGCTCGACCAGTAGTCCTTGTAGATCGGCCCGAGGTCGACGTACTCGAAGACCAGGCCCAGGTTGAACCAGACGAACAACTGGACCAGGACCGGGGTGCCCCGGAAGAACCAGATGTAGAACCAGGCGATGGACGAGGTCACCGGGTTCTTCGAGAGCCGCATCACCGCGAGGAGGATGCCGCCCACGATGCCGATGAGCATGGAGAGTGCGGTGAGCAACAGGGTGCTGCCGACGCCCTTGATGATGCGGTCGTCGAGGAAGTAATCGGGGACCGCACCCCAGTTGATCTTGCCCTGGGCGAACGCGTAGACGATCGAACCCAGCAGGGCCAGGGCGATGAGGGCGGCGACGTACCGACCGAAGTGCCGGACCGGCACGGCCTTGACGGCCTCCGGTCGGGGGGACGGCGGGGCCGCGGGGGCGCCGCCGTCCGTCTTGCCGATGTCAACGGACACGGTGTCTTGCCTTTCGATGCCGTGACGGCTTCAGCGTGCGGGGCGGCTCACTTGCCGCCGTTGACCACGGCCTGCTCGACGGCGCCCGCTTCGACGCCCCACTTGGCGATGATCTTGCCGTACTCGCCGTTGGCGATGATGGCGTCGAGCGCGGCCTTCAGGGCGTCCCGGAGTTCGGTGTTGCCCTTGGCCACGGCGATGCCGTACGGGGCGGCGTCGACCTGCTCGCCGACGATCTCGAAGTCCTTGCCGCCGCCGGAGGTCTTCACCGCGTAGGCCGCGACCGGGAAGTCCGAGGAGCCGGCGTCGGCGCCGCCCGAGCGCAGTCGGGTCTGGGCCTGGGCGTCGGTGTCGAACGCCTCGATGGCGAGCTTCTCGTCACCGCACTTCTCGGCCTGGTCCTTGGCGAGGTCGTGGGAGACCGTGCCGCGCTGCACGACGATCTTCTTGCCGCACAGGTCGTCCCAGGTGGCGATGGACTGGGTCTTGCCCTTGGGCGTGTAGAGGGAGACGCCCGCGTTGAAGTAGTCGACGAAGTCGACGCCCTCGCCGACCTTCTTGCCGGTGTCGCCGTCCACGCCGTTCTGCCGGTCCTTGGTGTCCGTCATCGCGGACATGGCGATGTCGTAGCGCTTGGCGCGCAGCCCCGTGACCAGGGTGTCGAAGGTGCCGTTCTCGAACGTGAACTTCACTCCGAGCTGCTTGCCGAGCGCATCGGCCACATCCGGGTCGATACCGGCGGTCTTGCCCGAGGCGTCCTTGAATTCGACCGGGGGATAAGCGATGTCCGAACCCACCTTGATCTCACCCTTGTCCCGGATGGCCTGGGGGAGCTTGTCGGCCAGCGGCGCGGCGGCAGCACTGCTCTTGCCGGCGTCACCAGCGGGTTCCTCGGCCTTCTTCTCCTTCGTCTGGTCACCGCAGCCGGTCAGCAGCAGCGAGCCGGCGACCGCGATCGCACCGAACGCGACGAGCCGAGCCTGCCCGGACTTCGCAGCGAACGGGCGATGGGGGGAGCGAGCGGTCATGGTGAATCCTCCGGCGAGTGGGTGAGGTGCCGGTGGTCGGCGGGCACACACCTTCGGGTGTCGCGACCACGAGTGATTACGGCATCTTGCCATTCGTGCCTGGTCAAACAGCCCGTCAGGCATGTCAAAATCGGATAACGGGCGGCCCCCGAAATGCGACAGGTCGGTACATCCCTGGCCGGATCTTCTGCGGGGTCGCTCTTCGTTCGCCGGAAAATCTTCGGCACCCCTCCGACCCGGCCGATGCTCTTTGCTAGAGCAATGCGGGCGTCTATGGATCTGTCATGTTCTTGTCCGTATATTCATGACATTCGCCTATGAGTCACATCACCGTCCGTCCCTCGACTCGTCCGCGAAGCCGTCCGTCCGGTATGAAGGTTCATCACACCCCCCACCAGGGGCTCAGGGCGCGCGTGCGGCGCGCCCGTCGCTCCGGGTCCGTATGCGTCACAGGCAGTAGCGCCGTCGAGGTGTTCCCACCCCGCGGCAGCGGATCCGGGCGGTGCCCGCCCACCCCTTTACCAGGAGTGGTCACCCTCAAACAGCAGAGAATTAAGGGGTAAGACAAGTGGCAGCGGAGATCGTCAATCCTCGCAGCGACAGTGACAGCGGTGTGTCCGGGGCCGACGGCGCCGCGCGCGGTCAGGGCGACGGGAAGTACGAGGGCGGCGCCGAACCCCTCGATTCGCTCGACCCCGTGTTCGCCCTGCACCGGGGCGGCAAGATGGCCGTCCAGGCCACCGTGCCCGTCCGCAACAGGGACGACCTGTCCCTGGCCTACACCCCCGGCGTGGCGCGGGTGTGCAGCGCCATCGCCGAACAGCCCGACCTCGTCCACGACTACACCTGGAAGTCCCAGGTCGTCGCCGTGGTCACGGACGGCACCGCGGTGCTCGGACTCGGCGACATCGGTCCCGAGGCGTCCCTGCCGGTCATGGAGGGCAAGGCGATCCTCTTCAAGCAGTTCGCCGGCGTCGACGCCGTTCCGGTGGCCCTCGCGACCACCGACGTGGACGAGATCGTGGAGACGGTGGTCCGGCTCGCCCCCTCCTTCGGCGGCGTCAACCTGGAGGACATCTCCGCGCCGCGCTGCTTCGAGATCGAGCGCAAGCTCCAGGAGCAGCTGGACATCCCCGTCTTCCACGACGACCAGCACGGCACGGCGGTCGTCACGCTCGCCGCGCTGCGCAATGCCGCGAAGCTGACCGGTCGGACGATCGACGAGCTGCGCGTGGTGATCTCCGGGGCCGGGGCCGCCGGGGTCGCCATCGCCAAGTTCCTGCTCGAAGCGGGCATCGGCGACGTGGCGGTCGCCGACCGCAAGGGCATCGTCAGCCGGGACCGGGACGACCTCAACCCGGCCAAGCGGGAACTCGCCGAGATCACCAACCGGGCCGGCCTCACCGGGAGCCTGGAGTCCGCGCTCGCCGGGGCGGACGTGTTCGTCGGGGTCTCCGGCGGCACGGTGGCCGAGGCGGCGGTGGCCTCGATGGCGGACCGGGCGTTCGTGTTCGCCATGGCCAACCCGGACCCCGAGGTCCACCCCAGCATCGCGCACAAGTACGCGGCCGTGGTGGCCACCGGCCGTTCCGACTTCCCGAACCAGATCAACAACGTGCTCGCCTTCCCGGGTATCTTCGCCGGGGCGCTCCAGGTGCGGGCCTCGCGGATCACCGAGGGCATGAAGATCGCCGCGGCCGAGGCGCTGGCCGCGGTGGTCGGTGACGAGCTCTCCGCCGAGTACGTGATCCCGTCGCCGTTCGACGAGCGGGTCGCCCCCGCGGTGACCGCTGCGGTGGCCGCGGCGGCCCGGGCCGAGGGAGTCGCCCGCCGTTAGGCCGGCCGGGCCGTTGGTCGGCCCGCCCGTCCACGTCCTCCACGGGGGTGTGGTGGCCGGTCCCGGAGGTCTCCGGGGCCGGCCTTACTGCGTCCGGGGCGCGCTCCTGCCGGGGAGGGTGCTCCGCGTCACCCGGGTCGGGCGTTCCGGCCGGGCGCGCCCGGGCCTATCGTCGCGGGCATGTTCGCCGCCTACGCCGCTCGCATCGACCGTGATCACCCCCTGGAGGGGTTGGAGCTGGGGGAGCGCCCCGCCCCCGTGGCCCGACCGGGCTGGACCACCGTGAACGTCCGGGCCGCCTCGCTCAACCACCACGACCTGTGGTCCTTGCGGGGGGTCGGGCTCGCCGAGGACCGGCTGCCGATGATCCTCGGCTGTGACGCCGCCGGGGTGGACCAGGACGGCAACGAGGTCGTCCTGCACTCCGTCATCGGCCAGACCGGGCACGGGGTCGGTCCCCGGGAGGGGCGCTCCCTGCTGAGCGAGAAGTACCCGGGCACCTTCGCCGAGCAGGTGTCCGTACCGGAGTGGAACGTGCTGCCCAAGCCGGCCGGGCTCAGCTTCGAGGAGGCCGCCTGTCTGCCCACCGCCTGGCTCACGGCGTACCGGATGCTCTTCACCAACGCCGGTGTGCGGCCCGGGGACTCGGTGCTCGTCCAGGGGGCCGGGGGCGGGGTGGCCACCGCCGCGATCGTGCTGGGCAGCGCCGCCGGGCTCCGGGTCTTCGCCACCAGCCGGGACGAGGCCAAGCGGCGGCGGGCGGTGGAGTTGGGGGCGGTGGAGGCGCTGCCGCCCGGGGCCCGACTGCCGCGGCGGGTCGACGCGGTCATCGAGACGGTGGGGGCCGCGACCTGGTCCCACTCCGTCAAGTCGCTGCGGCCCGGGGGGACCCTGGTGATCTCCGGGGCCACCAGCGGCGATGCGCCCTCGCACGCCGAGCTGACCCGGGTGTTCTTCCTGGAGCTGCGGATCGTGGGCTCCACCATGGGCTCCAAGGACGAGTTGGAGGACCTGCTCGCGTTCTGCGACACCACGGGGGTGCGGCCGGTGATCGACCGGGTGCTGCCCTTGGACCGGGCCCGGGAGGGCTTCGAACGGATGGCCGGGGGCGGGCAGTTCGGGAAGATCGTGCTGACCGTGTAGACCGCCCGGGCGGGCGCCGTCCGTCGGCCGCCCCGAGTGTCAATTCGGGTTGACGCCCGGGGCTTGTCAACTTAAATTGACATCATGACCGAAGCAACGGATCTGGCCGTGAGGGCCGGTGATCGTGACCCCCGGATCGGGCTGCGGGCCGTGGTCGCACTGCGGCAACTGTTGGAGCGGCTGGAGGCCGTCCAGGTGCGCAGCGCGCGGCAGCAGGGGTGGTCGTGGCAGGAGATCGCCACGGAGTTGGGGGTCAGTCGACAGGCGGTGCACAAGAAGCACGGGAGGCAGTGATGTTCGAACGGTTCACCGCGGAAGCGCGAGCCGTCGTGGTCGGCTCGGTGGGGCACGCCGAGCGGCTGGGGGTGCGGAAGGTTCGGGAGGAGCACCTGGCGCTCGCCCTGCTGGACGGCCGGACGGGCCGGGCCGCTGCGGTCCTCGCCGCGCTCGGTGTCGACCGGCGGCGGGAGTCCCTGGAGCGCGAGCTCCTTGGGGCGCGCCGCCGGGCGGGACTGTCCCGGGCGGACGCCGAGGCGCTGGCCGGCCTCGGCATCGACCTCACCCTGATCGTGGACCGGGTGGAGCACGGGCACGGGGCCGGGGCGCTCGACCCCGGGCGGACCGCCCGGCGCGCCGCAGTCCGCGGCCCGCTCTTCGGGCCCGGCTACTCCCGCGAGGCCAAGGCGGTGCTCAAACGGGCCCTGCGGATGGCGACGGAACGCAGGGAGCGGGAGATCGGTGGCCACCATCTGCTGCTGGCGCTGACCGCCCACCCCGGTGTGGTGGCCGAGACGCTCGCCGACCACGGCGCGGGGCTGGAGAGCGTCCGACGGTTGGTGTGGGCGGGGGTGGCCGGCGGGGGGCGCGGACGGGCGGCCTAGACCGCCACGCGGCGCGGCCCGGGGTGGTGCCGGTAGCGGGAAAGGCTCCCTACCGAGCGGAACCGGCGTCCCGAGCCCCGGGGCGCAGCACGCCGGCGATCCGGGCCGCGGCCGTGGACAGATGGTCCCGGGCCTCGCTCAACTGCTCCACCGTGACCCCGTGGTCCCGGGCCGTGTCCCGGACGTCGTCCCGGAAGCGGTCCAGGAGCCGTTCGAGGTCGCGGGCCGGATCACCGGAGGAGGGCTCCTGCGCCCACGGGGGTGCGAAGTCGACCGGGAAGTCGGGTGCGGCGTCCGTGTACGTCGGGCCCTCCGCCCCCGTCCGGCCCGCGGGAGGTCCATCGGCCCCGGAACGGTCGGCTCGGTCGGCGGTGGGTGCGTCCGGCGTGCCGAACCGGCTGAACTCCTCCACCAGTTCGCTGAGCGCCTCGGGCATGCCCGTGGGCCAGTCGTCCGGGGGGACGTGGGCGCGCACCTGGTCCTGGACCCGCTCGACGATCCGTTGGACCTGCTCCTGGGCACGGGCCTGGGCCTCCTTGGCCAGTCGACGGGCATGCTGGGCCTCCTCGCGGGCCCGGCGGCTCTCGTCCCTCGCCCGCCGGGCCTGGTCCTTCCAGCCCTGCTTGGCCCGGGTGAAGTCCTCCTTCACCTGCCGCCACGCCTCCGGGTCCCCGAGCACCCCCGCGAGAGGATCGGAAGGGGCGGTGGTGCCGTGGCCGTCCGGCTCGTCCGCCGAGGGGTTCATCCGTCGGGCGGCCGTGCGCAGGTCGCGGCGCACGTCGTGGGCGGCGGCGCGCACGTCGTTGCGGATCTCCGCGGCGAGCTCGGCCACCGACGCGCGGATCTCCACCTCCAGATCGGCCAGCTCGCCGCTGCGGGCGGCCAGCTCGGCGCGGCCGGCCTCCGTGATCGAATAGACCTTGCGGCCGCCCTCGGTGGCGTGGGTGACCAGTCCCTCGGCCTCCAGCTTGGCGAGCCGCGGGTACACCGTCCCGGCCGAGGGCGCGTACAGCCCGCGGAAGCGCTCCTCCAGGAGGCGGATCACCTCGTAGCCGTGGCGGGGGGCCTCGTCCAGCAGCTTCAGCAGGTACAGGCGGAGGCGGCCGTGGGCGAAGACGGGAGGCACGTCACCGCCCCTTCCGGCCGGTGCCGAGGAGCGGGGCATCGGGTGGGGGTGCGGTGACCGGGACGCCGTGGCACCGCCGCTGCGGCGAGGTGGTGGACCACTCGGTGGTGGTGGGCATGGTGCGGCCTCCCTTGACCCCGGGTCACGCGCCATATCGCGTCTCCCGCAATACACGATATATCGCAGGTGGTCGAGGTCAAAGCGGAGAGGCGGGGCGCTCACGCGCACGGCCATCCAGCGGCGTACGCCCCCGAGCGCCCCCGCGAAGGGCGCACGGCGTGCGCGGACGATCTGCCTTAGCGTGGGGGCATGCTGTCCGACGCGAACCCCGACACCGGCGCGCTCCTGCTGTGCAGGGCGGCACCCGAGACCGTCACCGCAGCGGCCCGGCTGCTGCGGGAACCCTTCCGGTGCGTCGCCGCGGGGGACGGCTGGACGGCCCTGGTCCCCGGGACCGCCCCCTGGGGGGACGGCGGGGACCCGGTGGAGCGGGTGGTCGCGGGCTGGGCCGGCGCGCTCGCGGTCGGCGGCCAGTGGGCCGTGGTGGCGCTGTGGTGGGACCCCGACCACAGCGGATTCCTCCTCGCCTCCGGTTTCCGCCGCCCGGTCGGCTTCGCCTGGCTCGCGGCCGGCACCCCGGTCGGCGAGGACGAGGCCGTCCACACCTTCGCGCTACGGCTCGGCCTCGACCCGGTGCTCGACGTGCAGGCACTGGAGGAGCTGGCCCGCCCGGACTCGGCGGCGGACGCACGGGCCCGGCTGATCGGGCTGGTCGCGGTGCTCGCCCGGACCGGAGTGGTCCTGCCGCCCGGGTTGGCCCCCGGTGCGCCCCTCGCCGAACTGTGGGCGCTCGCCGCCCGGTACGAGGTGGCGGCGACCCACGGGTGGGCGCTGCCGGTGCGGGCGCTCTCGATGGCCCAACTCGCGCTCGGCGTGCCCATGACGGCGTGGGGCCTGAGGACCCGACGGGGGCCGTGGGTGGCGGCCGGGGCGGTGCTCCTCGCCTCCGGCGCGCTGGGGCTGCGCCGGACCCGCTGAGCGGCTGCCGCCGGCGCCGGCCGGCGGCGGGCCCGCAGGCCCTGGGAACCGACCCGCCCCGACGACCCCGCTCCTCGCGCTAGTCGTCCTCGTCCTCGTCGTCGAGACGGGCCAGCCAGGTGGCCAGGCGCTCCACGGGGACCTCGAAGTCCGGATTCAGGTCGACGAAGGTGCGCAGCTGCTCGGCGAGCCACTCGAAGGTGACCTCCTCCTCGCCCCGCCGCTTCTCCAGCTCCTCGATGCCCCGGTCGGTGAAGTACACGTTCCACTCCTGGTCAGGACCCTACGTTGGTGCCTTCAGGGTAAGGCCCCACAACGGGCGGAGGGCCCGGGTGGTGACACCCGGGCCCTCCGCACGGCTCATGCCGGAGGCGTCACGCCTCGAACACCTCGCGCACCAACTGCTCCTGCTCGGCCTGGTGCCGCTTGGCGGAGCCGACCGCCGGCGACGAACCGTGCGGGCGGGAGATCCGCCGCAGCCGCTCGTCGTGCGGGAGGTCCGCCCCGACCGCCAGGTCGAGGTGGTCGATCAGGTTCAGCGCGATGAACGGCCACGCACCCTGGTTCGCCGGCTCCTCCTGGGCCCAGAGGTACTTCTCCGCGTTCGGGTACTTGGAGATCTCCGCCTGGAGCTCCGCACCCGGCAGCGGGTACAGCCGCTCGATGCGGATGATCGCCGTGTCGGTGATGCCGCGCTTGACCCGCTCGGCGTCCAGGTCGTAGTAGACCTTGCCCGCGCAGAAGACGACCTTGCGCACCGCCGCCGGGTCCACCGAGGCGTCCCCGATGACCGGGCGGAAGCCGCCCGTGGTGAACTCCTCCGTCTTCGACGCCGCGGCCTTGAGCCGGAGCATCGACTTCGGGGTGAAGACGACCAGCGGCTTGTGGTGCGGGTTGTGGACCTGCCAGCGCAGCAGGTGGAAGTAGTTCGACGGCAGGGTCGGCATCGCGACCGTCATGTTGTTCTGCGCGCACAGCTGGAGGAAGCGCTCCGGGCGGGCGGACGAGTGGTCCGGGCCCTGGCCCTCGTAGCCGTGCGGCAGCAGCAGGGTGACGCCCGAGGTCTGGGCCCACTTCTGCTCGGCGGAGGAGATGAACTCGTCCACCACGGTCTGCGCGCCGTTCACGAAGTCGCCGAACTGCGCCTCCCACATCACCAGGGCGTCCGGGCGGGCCAGCGAGTAGCCGTACTCGAAGCCCATCGCCGCGTACTCCGACAGCAGGGAGTCGTAGACGTTGTACCGGGCCTGGTCCTCGGTCAGGTACAGCAGCGGGGTGTAGTCCTCGCCGGTGGCCCGGTCGATCAGGACGGCGTGCCGCTGGCCGAAGGTGCCGCGGCGGGAGTCCTGGCCGGAGAGCCGGACCGGGGTGCCCTCCATCAGCAGCGAGCCGATGGCGAGGGTCTCGCCCATGCCCCAGTCGATGGTGCCGTCCTCGACCATCGCCATCCGGCGCTGGAGCTGCGGCAGCAGCCGCGGGTGCACGGTGACCCGCTCGGGGATGCTCACCTGGGACTCGGCGATCCGCTTGACGACCTCCTGGGAGACCGCCGTGGTGACGGTCACCGGGAACTCGGCCTGCGGCTCGGCGATGTGCACCTCGCCGGGCTGCGAGGTGGCCTCGCGGACCTCGGTGAAGACCTTCTCCAGCTGGCCCTGGAAGTCCTGGAGCGCCTGCTCCGCCTCCTCCAGGGTGATGTCGCCGCGACCGATCAGGGACTCGGTGTAGAGCTTGCGCACCGAGCGCTTCTTGTCGATCAGGTCGTACATCAGCGGCTGGGTGAACGCCGGGTTGTCGGTCTCGTTGTGCCCGCGGCGGCGGTAGCAGATGAGGTCGATCACGACGTCCTTGTTGAACGCCTGACGGAACTCGAACGCCAGCCGCGCCACCCGCACGACGGCCTCGGGGTCGTCCCCGTTGACGTGGAAGATCGGGGCCTCGATCATCCGGGCCACGTCCGTCGCGTACATCGACGAGCGGGAGGACTCCGGGGCGGCGGTGAAGCCGACCTGGTTGTTGACGACGATGTGGACCGTGCCGCCGGTGCGGTAGCCGCGCAGCTGCGACATGTTCAGCGTCTCGGCCACGACGCCCTGGCCGGCGAAGGCCGCGTCACCGTGCAGGGCCACCGGCAGGACGGTGAAGTCCGTGCCGCCCTTGTTGATGATGTCCTGCTTGGCGCGGGCGACGCCCTCCAGCACCGGGTCGACCGCCTCCAGGTGGGAGGGGTTGGCGGTGAGCGAGACCTTGATCTGCTCGCCGTCCAGACCGGTGAAGGTGCCCTCGGCGCCCAGGTGGTACTTCACGTCGCCGGAGCCGTGCATCGACTTCGGGTCGAGGTTGCCCTCGAACTCGCGGAAGATCTGCGCGTAGGACTTGCCGACGATGTTGGCGAGGACGTTGAGCCGGCCGCGGTGGGCCATGCCGATGACGACCTCGTCGAGGCGGGACTCGGCCGCCGAGTCGATGACCGCGTCCAGCAGCGGGATGACGGACTCGCCGCCCTCCAGCGAGAAGCGCTTCTGACCGACGTACTTGGTCTGGAGGAAGGTCTCGAACGCCTCGGCGGCGTTCAGCCGGCGCAGGATGCGCAGCTGCTCCTCGCGCTCCGGGTTGGAGTGCGGGCGCTCCACCCGGTCCTGGATCCACTTGCGCTGCTTGGGGTCCTGGATGTGCATGAACTCGATGCCGGTGGTGCGGCAGTACGAGTCGCGCAGCACGCCGAGGATGGAGCGCAGCTTCATCATGGACTTGCCGGCGAAGCCGCCGACCGCGAACTCCCGCTCCAGGTCCCACAGGGTGAGGCCGTGCTCGGTGATGTCCAGGTCGGGGTGCTTGCGCTGGCGGTACTCCAGCGGGTCGGTGTCGGCCATCACGTGGCCGCGGACCCGGTAGGAGTGGATCAGCTCGAAGACGCGGGCGGCCTTGGTGACGTCGTCGTCGTGCGAGGCGTCGATGTCCTTGAGCCAGCGGACCGGCTCGTAGGGGATGCGCAGCGCTTCGAAGATCTCGTCGTAGAAGCCGCTCTCGCCGAGCAGCAGGTTGGCGACGACGCGCAGGAACTCGCCGGAGGCGGCGCCCTGGATGACCCGGTGGTCGTAGGTCGACGTGAGCGTCATGACCTTCGAGATGCCGAGCTTGTTCAGGGTGTCCTGGGAGGTGCCCTGGAACTCCGCCGGGTAGTCCATCGCGCCGACGCCCATGATCACGGACTGGTTGGGCATCAGACGCGGCACGGAGTGGACGGTGCCGATGCCGCCGGGGTTGGTCAGCGAGACCGTGACCCCGGTGAAGTCGTCCATCGTCAGCTTGTTGTCCCGGGCGCGGCGGACGATGTCCTCGTACGCCTGCCAGAACTCGAAGAAGTTGAGCGTCTCGGCCCTCTTGATGGCCGCGACGACGAGCTGGCGGTCACCGTTCGGCTTGACCAGGTCGATCGCGAGCCCGAGGTTGATGTGCTCGGGCTTGACCAGGGTCGGCTTGCCGTCCTTCACCGCGAAGGAGTGGTTCATCGCCGGCATGGCCTTGATGGCCTGCACCATCGCGTACCCGATGAGGTGGGTGAAGGAGATCTTCCCGCCCCGGGCGCGCTTGAGGTGGTTGTTGATGACGATGCGGTTGTCGAACAGCAGCTTCACCGGCACCGCGCGCACGGAGGTGGCCGTGGGCAGTTCCAGCGAGGCGTTCATGTTCTTCACGACGGCGGCCGAGGGGCCACGCAGCGTCACCAGCTCCGGGCCGGCGGGCGCTTCGGCCGCGGGCTTCGCGGCGGGCGCCGGCGCGGCGGCCTTGGCCGGAGCGCCCTGTGCGGTGGCGCTCGGCGCGGGGGCCGGAGTCGGTGCGGTCTGCGGGGCCGCAGCGGCCTTCGGGGCCGGAGCGCTGGGGACGGTCGCGGCCGGCGCGGGCTTCGCGACCGGTGCCTCGGGGGCGGCGACCTCCGCCGGAGCCGGGGTGGCAGCTGCCCCCGGCTTGTAATCGGCGAAGAAGTCCCACCAGGCACGGTCTACCGAGTTCGGGTCCTGGAGGTACTGCTGATAGATCTCGTCGACGAGCCACTCGTTGGCACCGAACGCGGCGGCAGGGCCCTGGCCCTGACCTGCGTGTTCGGTGGTGGGGGAGCTCGGGTTACTGGGGGACTGTGGCGACACGGCGGCAACCGCCCTCTTCCGCTTCACAAGATGATGGACAGCGGGAATTAAGGCTACGCCTTGCGGGGCCAGGAGTGCAGGCGGGACGGGTGATCCGTCGCGTAAGTCACACCGGAACCCGTGTTTCGGGGCGTGAAATGGCGGGAAACAAGCGGGGTTCCCGGTCGTGCGGGGGCAAATGCGCACGTCAGGGCGTGGCGGGGCGGTCGGTGGAGCGCGTCGTGCGCACCACTGCCAGCTCGCGGCCGTACTGGATCGTGTCAGCTCACTCGTTCATCAGGGGACGTCCGGAACCTGAACGGATTCCTCGCGGACGTGACCGTATGTGACGAGAACGTCTCCGGGAGCCGCCATGGCGCAGGGGGGCGGCCCCGGTGATCTTCGGCCTGCCGCCCCGAACCCTAACGTCAACCGGGGCCGCGGGACAGCCCCGGAAGGATGACCTGGATCCGGCAGCCGCGCGTGGACTCCGCGACCCCGATCCGGCCGCCGTGCAACTCCACCGCCCACCGGGCGATCGCGAGCCCGAGCCCGGTCCCGCCGTCGCTGCCCCCGGGGCCCACCGGCACGGTCGTCGGGAGCGCCGCCCCGCCCGCGGCGGGATCGGTGTAGGGCCCCCGGTTGAACCGCTCGAACACCCGGTGCCACTCCGACTCGGGGATGCCCGGCCCCTCGTCCACGACCTCCAGCGTCAGCGAGTCCGGGCCGGCGCCCCCGCGGGCCTTCACGGTGACCCGGCCGTGCGGGGGGCTGTGCTTGACCGCGTTGTCGATGAGGTTGGCGACCACCTGGTGGATGCGCTCCGGGTCCGCGTGCGCGGTGAGCTCGGGGGGGCACACGTCCAGGTGCAGGTGGACGTCGGTGCGGGTGTGGCTGCCGGAACCGGAGGCGAGGCCCCCGCGGGCCGAGGACACCATGTTGGCCTCCTTCAACACGCCCGACAGGTACGGCCACACCTCGAAGCGGCGGGCCTTCAGCGGGACCACCCCGTTGTCCAGCCGGGACAGGTCCAGCAGGGTCTCCACCAGCCGCCCCAGCCGCTCGGTCTGCTTGAGCGCGGTGCGCATGGTCTCCGGGTCGGCGGCCGACACCCCGTCCACCACGTTCTCCAGCACCGCCCGCAGCCCCGCGATCGGGGTGCGCAGCTCGTGCGAGACGTTCGCCACCAGCTCCTTGCGCTGGCGGTCCTGGGCCTCCAGGTCGTCGGCCATGCGGTTGATGGTGGCGGCCAGGTCGCCCAGCTCGTCCCCGCGGTCGTGGCCCCGCACCCGGCGGGTGTAGTCGCCGTGCGATATCGACCGGGCCACCGTGTTCATCTCGTCCAGCGGCGCGGTCAGCGAGTGCGCCACGAACTGGGTGATCAACAGGGTGGCGATGACCGAGAACACCGTGATGAACCGCAGTTCGGTCTCGGTGCGCACGGCGATCATCAGCAGTCCGGTGGTGATGAACACCGAGACCACGACCAGCGTGCCCAGCTTGGTCTTGATGGAGAACGGGCGCAGCCGGGGGGCGCCGGGGCCCTGCGGGCCGGGGGGCCCGCTCACGGCGTCGGGGTCTCCAGCGCGTATCCCACCCCGTGCACCGTGCGGATGCGTTCCGCCCCGATCTTGCGGCGCAGCGCCTTGATGTGGCTGTCCACGGTCCGGGTGCCGGAGGCGTCCGCCCAGTCCCACACCTCGGCGAGCAACTGCTCCCGGGAGAGCACCGCGCGCGGGGTGTTCGCCAGGCACACCAACAGGTCGAACTCGGTCGGCGTCAGGTGCACGTCCCCGCCCCGCACCCGCACCCGGCGCTGGGCGTGGTCGATCTCCAGCTCGCCCAGGCGCAGCGTGCCGCCGCGGGGGGTGGTGGCCGCGAGGGCGGCCCGCTCGACGCGGCGCAGCAGGACGTGCACCCGGGCGGCCAGCTCCCGCATCGAGAACGGCTTGGTCATGTAGTCGTCGGCGCCGACCCCGAGGCCGACCAGCATGTCCGTCTCGTCGTCGCGGGCGGTGAGCATCAGCACCGGAACGGGCCGCTGGGCCTGGACCCGGCGGCAGACCTCCAGGCCGTCGAAGCCCGGCAGCATCACGTCCAGGATCAGCAGGTCGGGCTGCCAGGCCTGGGTGGTGTCGACGGCGGTGGGCCCGTCGCCCGCGGTCTGGACGAGGAACCCCTCCGCGCGCAGCCGGGCCGCGATCGCCTCGACGATCGTCGCGTCGTCCTCCACCACGAGCACGCGCCGCTGGGCGCCGGGCGACACCGGTGCGCCGCCGTGTTGAGTGGTGTGTGTCTGCTCCATCGCCCGCCCCTGACTGAGCCGTTGGGAATCCGTGGGGTGATCCCATGGTTGTGCCAGACGCGTGGTGATCGACGCGCCGGTTGCAGACTAAGGGCACGGAGCGTGAACAGGCTATCCAGTACGGACGGCGAGGTGAACGACGTCCGGAACGCCCCGGGCGACCGGGATTTCCTGGGTACGGACCCCTTGGAACCCGGAATTCCGCAATGTTCCTTCAAAAACGGCGGAGGGTTGCGCGGACCAGACCGCGAGCACCCCGCCGGGGGCCAGTCGCTCGCGGCACAGGGCGATGCCGGTGGGGGTGTAGAGCCCCTCGTTGTCCTCGGTGACCGTCCAGTCGGGACCGTTGTCGACGTCCAGGCAGAGCGCGTCGTAGCTCCGCCCGGCGGTGCGCAGGTGCTCCAGCAGATCGGTGTGGAGGACCTCGGTGCGCGGGTCGTCCAGGGCAGCCCGGGACAGCGTCGACAGGGGGGCGCCGGGGCGGTGCCAGTCGATGACGGCGGCCTCGCGCTCCACCATCGTGATCCGTCCCCAGCGGGGGTCGGCCGCGGCGTGCGCCAGGCTGAAGCCGACGCCCAGGCCGCCGATCAGGAGGTGTCCGCCGTCCCGGTCCAGCGCCGCCGCGGCGGCGTCCACGAGCAGCCGCTCGGACCGGCCGTCCGAGGTGTCCATCAGGAAGCAGCCGTTGGCGATGATCTGGAGCAGGTCGCCGTGGCGGCGCAGGACCACCTCGCCGTGGGGGCCCGTGCGGCGGTCCAGGACCTCCGGCTCCTCCGTGGGGCGGTGCGGGGGAAGGCTGTAGTGGTGCGGCATGCACGCCATTGTGGCCCGGTCGGCGCCGGGCGCGGCCGGATGTCGCCGACGGGTTCCGCTCTCGGCGAACCCGTCGCCGTTCGCCCGGGGAACAAACGGCACCCCCCATGCATTGAGTCAACACAGCTCAACTTGAATGCCGAAGGGGAGATCATGGCTGCTGAGTCTGTTGGTTCCAAGGGCACCGCGCTGTCGCTGCCCGTGCTGCCCCTCGACGACGAGGTCGTGCTGCCCGGCATGGTCGTGCCGCTGGACCTGAACGACGCCGACGTGCGCGCCGCGGTGGAGGCCGCCCAGGCCGCCGCCCGCTCCGCGCCGGGCAAGCCGCGGGTCCTGCTGGTCCCGCGGATCGACGGCACCTACGCCGGCACCGGCGTCCTCGGCACCGTGGAGCAGGTCGGCCGGCTCGCCGACGGCGACCCCGGTGCCCTGATCCGCGGTCGCGAGCGGTTCCGCATCGGCGCCGGCACCACCGGACCGGGCGCCGCCCTGTGGGTCGAGGGCGTCCGCGTCGAGGAGCCCGTGCCCGAGCCGCTGCCCGGCGCCGTCACCGAGCTGATCACCGCGTACAAGGCGCTGGCCACCAGCTGGCTGCGCAAGCGCGGCGCCTGGCAGGTGGTGGACCGCGTCCAGCAGATCGAGGACGTGTCCCAGCTCGCCGACAACTCCGGCTACTCCCCGTTCCTCACCGTGCAGCAGAAGGTGGCGCTGCTGGAGACCGCCGACCCGGTGGCCCGGCTGAAGCTCGCCGCCGAACAGCTCCGCGAGCACCTCGCCGAGCAGGACGTGGCCGAATCCATCGCCAAGGATGTCCAGGAGGGCGTCGACAAGCAGCAGCGCGAGTTCCTGCTGCGCCGGCAGCTCGACGCGGTCCGCAAGGAGCTGCGCGAGCTGAACGGCGACGCCGACGGCGAGGCCGAGTCCGACGACTACCGGACCCGGGTGGAAGCCGCCGACCTGCCCGAGAAGGTCCGCGAGGCCGCCCTCAAGGAGGTCGACAAGCTGGAGCGGGCCAGTGACCAGTCCCCCGAGGGCGGCTGGATCCGCACCTGGCTGGACACCGTCCTCGAACTGCCGTGGAACGAGCGCAGCGAGGACCGGTACGACATCGAGGGCGCCCGGGCGGTGCTGGACGCCGAACACGCCGGCCTCGCCGACGTGAAGGAACGCATCACCGAGTACCTCGCGGTGCGCAAGCGGCGCCAGGACCGGGGTCTCGGGGTGGTGGGCGGTCGGCGCGGCGGTGCGGTGCTGGCCCTGGTCGGCCCGCCCGGCGTCGGCAAGACCTCGCTCGGCGAGAGCGTGGCGCACGCCATGGGCCGCGAGTTCGTCCGGGTCGCCCTCGGCGGCGTCCGGGACGAGGCCGAGATCCGCGGCCACCGGCGCACCTACGTGGGTGCGCTGCCCGGCCGGATCGTCCGGGCGATCAAGGAGGCCGGGTCGATGAACCCGGTGGTCCTGCTGGACGAGATCGACAAGGTCGGCTCCGACTTCCGGGGCGACCCGGCGGCGGCGCTGCTGGAGGTCCTGGACCCGGCGCAGAACCACACCTTCCGGGACCACTACCTGGAGGTCGAGCTGGACCTGAGCGACGTGGTGTTCCTCGCCACCGCCAACGTCCTGGAGGCCGTCCCGGAGGCGCTGCTGGACCGCATGGAGCTGGTCCGCCTGGACGGTTACACCGAGGACGAGAAGGTCGTCATCGCCCGGGACCACCTGCTGCCGCGCCAGCTGGAGCGGGCGGGCCTGAGTGCCGAGGAGGTCACCGTCGAGGAGGGCGCCCTGCGCAAGCTCGCCGGCGAGTACACCCGCGAAGCGGGCGTGCGCACCCTGGAACGGGCGATCGCCCGCCTGCTGCGCAAGGTGACCGCCCAGCACGAGCTCGGCGAGCGGGAGCTGCCGTTCACCGTCACCGACGGGGAACTGCGCGGGCTGATCGGACGGCCGCACCACGTGCCCGAGTCCGCCCAGGACCCGGCCGAGCGGCGGACCGCGGTGCCCGGGGTGGCCACCGGCCTGGCCGTGACCGGCGCCGGCGGCGACGTCCTCTACGTGGAGGCGTCCCTGGCCGACCCGGAGACGGGCGCGGCGGGGCTGACCCTCACCGGTCAGCTGGGCGACGTGATGAAGGAGTCGGCGCAGATCGCGCTGAGCTTCCTGCGCTCGCGCGGCGCCGAGCTGGAACTCCCGGTCGGCGACCTGAAGGAACGGGGCGTGCACATCCACTTCCCGGCGGGCGCGGTGCCCAAGGACGGGCCGAGCGCGGGCATCACCATGACCACCGCCCTGGCCTCGCTGCTCAGCGGACGCCAGGTGCGCACGGACGTGGCGATGACCGGCGAGGTCTCGCTGACCGGGCGGGTGCTGCCGATCGGCGGGGTGAAGCAGAAGCTGCTCGCCGCGCACCGGGCCGGCATCACCACCGTGGTGATCCCGAAGCGGAACGAGCCCGACCTCGACGACGTGCCCGCCGAGGTCCTGGAGAAGCTGGACGTCCACCCGGTGACGGACGTCCGTCAGGTCCTGGAGCTGGCGCTCACCCCGGCGACCCGGACCGCCGCCGAGGGGGTCCCGGTCGCGGCGTGACGACGCGCCCGGCCCCCGAGGCGGCCGAACGGCCCCTTCCCCCGCGGGAAGGGGCCGTTCGGCCGTCCGGGGTCAGCCCGTGGCGAGGGCCTGCACCCGGTCGAGGGCGCCGTTGAACCGGTTGTGGTCGCCGACGGTGGGACCGGTGGAGGTGTACTGCCACATGGTCTGCACGGTCCAGCCCGCCGGGAGCGGCCCGATGGCCGCCGCGTACCGGGCGATCCACAGGGGGTTCACCGCCCCGAAGGCGGCGGAGTCGCCGGTGCACTGCACCCACCAGTTGGTCGCGGTGTAGATGACCGGGTCCCGGCCGGTGCGGTGGCGGTAGCGCTGGGTGAAGTCCCTGATCCAGGTCACCATCTGGGCGGGCGTCTTGTCGTAGCAGGCGTCGCCGTACGGGTTCCACTCGATGTCCAGGACGCCCGGCAGGGTCCGTCCGTCACGGGACCAGCCGCCCCCGTTGTCCACGAAGTAGTCGGCCTGGGTTGCGCCGTTCGTGGTGTCGGGGGTGGCGAAGTGGTAGGCCCCGCGGATCATGCCCACCGCGTACGAGCCGTTGTACTGCTGAGGGTGGTACGGGTTCTTGTAGTACGTGCCCTCCGTCGCCTTGACGTAGGCCCAGCGCACCCCGCTGTCCCACAGCGTCGACCAGGCCACGTTGCCCTGGTGGCTGCTGACGTCCACCCCCTCCGTCTGGACCACCCGGCTCTCCGGCGGCGTCCCGTGCCGGCCGTCGTGCGCGAGGACGCCGATCCCCATGTACGCCGAGCCGCGCGGCGGCACGGCCGGGGCGACGGACTCCTCCGCGGGCTCCGGGTGCTCCGAGGGGCCGTCGGGTTCCGTGGGCGCGGCGGGGACGGGCTCGCCGGCGGCGGCGGGCGCGCCCGGCTCGTCGGCCGGCGGTCCCTCCGTCGCGCCCGCCGCCGGGGCGGGCAGCAGGACCCCCACCGTCAGCAGCAGGGCGGGCAGCGGACGCCGCGCCCACCGGTGGGCGCGGGAACGGGAGCGGGGACGGAACGGGGTACCGGGTCGGTGCACGGCGGGGCCTCCAGTCGGACCGGGGAGAACGGGCTGGAGTTCCAGGAGTACGGCGCCCGCCGCCGGTCCGCGCGTCGAGCGCGGCGGGGGAGCGACCCCGGGAGCGGGACTGCGAAATACTGGACGGGGCCGCGGCGTCGCGGCGCGGCCCGGGAGCGGGCACGAGCACGGACACCGGGAACGGGGACACGGGGCATGGGAACGGGTGTGGACGAGAAGCGGAAGGGCGCGCCTCCCGGGGACGCGGACGGCGCAGCTGCGACGGCGGGGGGTTCCCCCGGCGCCGCGGACGCAGCGGAGCGGGTGCGGGCGGAGTTCCCGGCGCTCGAACGGGAACTGACGGTGTTTCTGCGGCGGGCGAGGGCGGCCTCCGGGGAGATCGCCCGGGCCGTGCACCCGGAGCTGGAGCCGGGCGCGTACGGGCTGCTGGTCCGCCTCGACGAGAGCGGGGTGCTGCGGGCGACCGACCTCGCGGGGTACGTCGGGGTCGGCAAGGCGACCATGAGCCGACAGCTCAAGGCGCTGGAGTCGCTGGGCCTGGTGAGCCGGGAACCGGACCCGGCCGACGGTCGGGCGTCGTTGATCCGTTTGACTGACACCGGGCGGACCCGGGTGCACCGGGTCCGCGAGGCGCGCCGGGCCCGGTACGTCAGCCAGCTGACCGACTGGTCCCCCGCCGAGGTCGCCGAGCTGGCCCGGCTGCTGCACCGGCTGAACGAGTCGACCGCGGGCTGAGCGCGGGCGGTCGGGCGCCGCCGGCGAGGTCGTCGACCTCCCGGAGGGGTATCGGCGCGGGCCGGGCAGCGGTACCCGTTCGCCACGGAGTACGACCCGGACCGCCGCTTCCCCCACCGTGGTCCCCGTCCACGGCGACCGGCCCGTTCCCGAAGGGGAAGCCCCGGCGCCGGGCGTCGCGGACGCGAACGGTGACGGGCGGTCCACGACGTCCGACCGGTGGGAGACCGCGGCGCGGGACCAGAGGCACCCGTCGGCGGTGCCCGCCGAGCCGGAGCCGACCGGGAACCGCTGCGCGGCCCCCTCCCTACCGGGACCGCGCAACGGCCTACAGCACCACGTACCCGGCGGTCGCGTCGTCGTGCTGCTTGCCCGCGGCGGGACGGCCCCCGGCCGTCTCGGCGGCACGGACCTGGTCCAGCAGGACCCCGGGGCCCTGCTTGGCGAGCACGTCCAGGCACTCCGCCCAGTCCCCGAGCCCCAGCCGCTCCACCCAGCGGGAGGCCCCGTCGGTCAGCGCCGCGAGCGAGCGCACCGTGGCGCGGGGCCACTGGCCGGCGACGGCGCGCGCGGCCACCTCCGGGTCGGCGGCGGCGGTGAAGAAGCCGCCCTCCTTGTTGCGCAGCAGGGCGTCGGTGGCCTCGGTGGAGCGCAGCACCTCCCGTGGCGCGCGGTCGAGCCGGTCGTCCAGCACGGCCTGGACGACCCCGTCGACGCGTTCGGCGAGCAGGACGGAGTCGGACAGCACCAGGTACTCGATCCGGGCCGCGTCCCACCGCGCGAGGACCACCGTGGCTTGCGGCGTTCGCACGTGAGAAAGGTCACAAGTCTGACCGTGCGCATTCGCAGTCCTACGGATTGCGTGCGAAAGGACCTCCCGCAGCGTCAGATCAGGGTGCAAAACGGACAGTTCGCCAAGTGCTCCGCCGAGCCGTGCGGTGAACCAGGGAACGCCGTGCACGCATCCGTCGTCACCGGACGGCGGAGTGACGCCGTCGAGGACGACCAGCGTGCCGCCTTGTCCGCAGGCGGGTGAAGCCGCAGAGACGAAGTCCTCGTTGGGGCGGTCGGGGTCACCGGGGAGGGTGGCGAATTCGATGCGCATCGGGCCAGTCTGCACGAGCCCCCATCGATGCCCACGAATCGGCGGCCGGGGTGACGCAGGGGTGAACGGGGGTCAACGGCGCGCCGGTCGCGATGCCGGAGGCACTGCCGGATTTGTGGAAAAATGATCTGTTCCGTCGAAACGTGGTGGGGCATCCTGCCAAACCCTGCCGATCACGTCCAACCGGCGCACCACAACCCCCGCGTGACCCGTGCCAGGGGAACTTGCCGCTCAACTCCCGGTCGATGTTCACTCCTTCGGGTGGCGGGTCCGGTGATGCGCAACCACTCTTCACCGGCGCTGGAATGGTCGGGTCCGAATCCGGCGGACCCCGGTGGGCTGAAGGTCCGTCACCCGGAGCCATGCCTGCCGGAACCAGTGGGTAGTCGACTCAGAATGCGAGCACCGGTGCAGAAGATGCGGCCTCGGCGCAAAGGCGGGCGGACGGCCTCGGAGCGGGGCGCGGTTCCGGCCCCGTCCGGTCCACCCGGGACGCCGCCGCGGGACCCCTCCGGCACGTCGGACCCCGCGCCCCCCGCGGGCAGCGGCGTCCCGACGGTGCCCGAACCGCCTGACGGGGGCTCACCACCCGGTCCACCGGGCAAGCGGCGCGCCCGGGTCCGCAACCGACTGCTCATCTCGGTCACCGTCGTCGCCGCGGTCGTCGCGGGCGCCGGCGCGCCCGCGCTGCTCACCTCCGCGGGCGAGTTGCGCGAGGCGCAGTCCCTGGTCACCGACGCCGAACACGCCCGCCGGGGCAGTTCCCTGGCCCATGCGCTCGCCGAGGAGCGCGACGAGGTCATCGCCTTCATCGCCGCCGGCCGCCCCGCGGGCAAGGGACTCTCCGAGCAGCGCAGCGCCCGGGTCGACCGCCGGGTGCAGGAGCTGCGCCCCGACGCCCCCGCCGCCCTGCGCGCACGCTTGGACGCGGTCGCCGCGGCCCGCCGCGCTGCCCTCACCGGCAAGGGCAGCGCCCTCAAGGCCCACGAGGCGTACGCGGGGGTCATCGCCGAGCTGCACCGGCTCGCCGAGGACGTCGCCGAGCGCACCCCGCCGTCCGCGGCCCCCGGCGCCCGGGCGCTGACCGACCTCGACCGCGCGGTCGAACAGGCCTCCGCGGCGCGCGGGCTGCTGGTCGCGGCCCTGAGGGTGCCCCGCTCGACCACCACCCAGATCAACCCCGTCACCGGGGCCGTCGAGACGGTCACCGAGGACACGGGCGCGGACGCCGCCAAGCGACTCGAACTCAGCACCGCGGGTCAGCTCGCCCACCACCGCTCCCGCGCCGCGCTCGCCGACTTCCGCGAGGTCGCACCGACCGCGGACCTCGCCTCCTACGAGGCCACCGTCAACGGCGCCGAGGTGACCTCCGCCGAGCGCCACCTGGGCCGGCTCACCGACGAGGCCGCGTTCAGCGCCGCGGACGCCGCGCTCGATCCCGCCGAGGTGGCCGCCGCCCTCGCCTCGCGCGTCGACCTGATGCGGAGCGCCGAAGCCTCCCTCGCCGAGGCCCGCCTCGCCCGCCTGGAACGGCTGCGCGACGACGCCGTCACCGACCTGGAGATCCGGGTGGCCCTGCTCGGGGCGCTGCTGCTGGTCGCGGTCGGCGTCTCGATGGGCACGGCCCGGTCGCTGACCCGGCCGCTCGCGGTGCTGCGCCTGGGCTCCGCCCGGCTGGCCGCCGACCCGGCCGCCGAGGAACCCGTCTCCTTCACCGGGCGCAACGACGAGTTCGCCCAGGTGGTGCGCTCGGTGAACGCCCTGCACGCGCACGCCCTCGCCCTGCACGAGCGGCTGGTGACCCTGGAGGACGACCGCAAGCACCTCATCGGCGAGCGCACCACGATGGCCGACCGCACCGCCCGGCTGCGCACCGAACTCGCCGAGGCCGCCGCCCAGCTCGAACGGGTCCGGCACAGCATCCAGGGCACCTTCGTGAACCTCGCGCTGCGCACCCTCGGCCTGGTCGAGCGCCAGCTCGCGGTCATCGAGGGACTGGAGGAGCGCGAGCAGGACCCGGACCGGCTCGCCACCCTCTTCCGCCTGGACCACTTCGCCACCGTGATGCGCCGGCACAGCGAGAACCTGCTGGTCCTCGCCGGTGCCGACCACGGTCACCAGCACCCGGGGCCGGTGCCGCTGGTGGATGTGGCGCGGGCCGCGGTCAGCGAGATCGAGCGGTACGAACGGGTCCGCATCACCTCGCTGCCCCCGCACGCGCACATCGCCGGGTTCGCCGCCGACGACCTCAGCCACCTGCTCGCCGAGCTGATGGAGAACGCGACCTCCTTCTCCCCGCCGGAGACCTCCGTCGAGGTCTCCGGCTGGCTGCTGGAGAACGGCGAGGTGATGCTCTCCGTCCAGGACGAGGGCATCGGCATGGCCGCCGAACGGCTGCGGGAGCTGAACGTCCGCCTCTCCGAGGCCGACGCCCGGGACCGGATCACCGGGCCCGAGGCGGAGGAGGGCCTCGGCCTCGGGCTGTACGTCGTGGCCCGGCTCGCCCACCGGCACGGGGTGCGGGTCCAGCTGCGCGAGCAGAAGCAGGGCGGGGTCACCGCCGTCGTGGTGCTGCCCAAGGGGATGCTGGCCGCCGAGCCCGCCGCGGCGACGGCACTCCCGCCGCCGGTGCCGCGGACCACCGGGGCCGGGACGACGCTGCGGCTGCCCGGCTCGGAGGCCGAGGCCAACGCCAACGTGCTGGGGAGCCGGGCGGACCAGGGCGCCCCGGATCCGCTGATCACCGCGGCCGAGGACGCCGTGCGCCGGGCCGGTGCGGCGGCGGAGCGGGCGATGGACGGACCGTCGACGCATCCCGAGGCTCCCCCCGGGACCGGCGCCCGGCCCGTCGAGGCACTCGCCGAGACGACGATGGAGCTGACGCTCCTTCCGGTTCCGCAGCCTCTCGGGGCGCACGGCTTTGGGGGCGACCCGGTGGGCCGCGCCGGTCGGGGCCCGGGACACCACGCACGGGCCCGGGACGAAGCCCCCGGCGTGACGACGGCGCCCGATTCGCCGTCCACGCCGGCGCGCGATGCACGAACCGCGCCGGCGCACACACCGTCAGAACCGCCTGCCGCGCACCCCGTGCGCCCGGCCGACGGGACCACCGCGTCCGCCGTTCAGGGGGACGCGCCCGCGAGGACACGCCTGACCGACAAGGGGCTGCCCAAGCGGACACCTAGGATCAGTGAGCCCGTGACCGTGGCCCAGCCCAGAGGAGGGGGCGTCGACGCCGACGCCCTGCGGCGCAAGCTCGGGGGCTTTCACCAGGGGGCCGCAGCCGGTCGCCGGGACGTCGCCGCCGAGATCGGCGGGGCACCGGCGGGACCGTCCGGAGGCGGCGGAGGAACACAGGGGGACACAGTCGAGGAGGGAAGCAGTTGACTGCGCCCAGCACATCGTCCGGTACCACCACCACTTCGCCCCGCACCGCCCCGCCGGGCCGCACACGCCCCGGCGGCGGCGCCGCGGGGGACGGAACGGCCCGGGGACACGGGCTGAGCCCCGAGGCCCGCAACTTGCACTGGCTGCTGGAGAACCTGGTCGAGGAGGTGCCCGGTCTGCTGTCGGTGGCGGTCGTCTCGTCGGACGGTCTGCTGTTGCTCTCCTCCGACCCCCGGCACGCCGAGGACGCCGGGCGGGCCGGCGCCGACCGGCCCCAGGGGCCCCGGGGCTCCTCCGCCGACCTCGCCACCATCGTGTCCGGGCTCGGCAGCCTCACGCTCGGCGCCGCCAAGCTGATGGACGGCGGCGGGGTGAAGCAGACCGTCATCGCCATGAGCGGGGGCAGCCTGATGGTGATGTCCATCAGCGACGGCTCGCTGCTCGGGGTGCACGCCACCGCCGACTGCGACATGAGCATCGTGGCCTACCACATGGCCCTCTTCGTGGGCCGTGCCGGCCATGTGCTCACCCCCGAACTCCGCAGCGAGCTCCGGCAGTCGATGGAGGCGCGGCCCCCGGTCGAGGAGAGCGCCGAGGTGCCCCGCCCGCGGGGCCCGCAGGACTTCGGCTCCCACACCGCCGGGAGCGCCCAGTGACCGCTGCCGGTCCTCCGCCCCCCGCGTCCTCCCACCCGGCGGACCCGGCCGACCCGGGTGTCGGGCCCACCGGCAAGTTGCCGGTGCGGGGCGCCGACAAGCGTCCGGCGCGGGTGCGGCCGTACTCCCTGACCGGGGGGCGCACCCGGTTCGGGCACGTCCTGCTGGTGGAGACGTTCGTCGCCGCGCTGGAGGCGCCCGAGGAACGGCGGGAACTGCCCAACGGCTCGCTGGAGACCCGGGTGATGCCCGAGATGCGGGCCATCGTCGAACTCTGCCGACGGATGCGGACGGTCGCCGAGATCGCCGCACTGCTGAAGATGCCGCTCGGCGTGGTGCGGGTGCTGCTGAGTGACCTGGCGGATCAGGGCAAGATCCGTGTATATGGAACCGGTCACGGCCCGGGACAGCCGGACCGCGCACTGCTGGAAAGGGTGTTGAGTGGACTCCGTCGCCTCTGAACCGTTGTCGTCCGCCGAGGTCGACGACGAGCCCCTCAAGGCGTGGCAGACGGACCGCACCCGGGCCCCGGTCGCCACGAAGATCGTCATTGCGGGTGGCTTCGGGGTCGGCAAGACCACCCTGGTCAAGGCCGTCTCGGAGATCGAACCCCTCCAGACGGAGGCGTTGATGACCGAGGCCAGCGCCGAGAGCGACGACCTGTCGGCGACCCCGCAGAAGACCACCACCACGGTCGCCATGGACTACGGCCGCATCACCCTCGACGACGACCTCGTCCTGTACCTGTTCGGCACGCCCGGGCAACAGCGGTTCTGGTTCATGTGGGACGACCTGGTGCGCGGCGCGATCGGCGCGGTCGTCCTCGCGGACACCCGCCGGATAGCCGACTGCTTCCCCGCGCTCGACTACTTCGAGAGCTGCGGACTGCCCTACGTGGTCGCCGTCAACCACTTCGACGGCAGCGAACGCTTCGACGAGGAGGACGTGCGCGACGCGCTCACCGTCCCCGCGCACGTCCCCATCCTGATCATGGACGCTCGACGCCGGATATCCGTCGTCGAAACGCTGTTGGCCCTGGTTCGCCAGGCCCTGGAGTACAGCCCCGCCTAAAGCCGCCGGTGTCGGAAGCGGGCAACCCCCGCTCCGTCCCCGGACGTTCCGTGGTCCAGAGGTTCAACAGGAGAACGCTCGTATGCGGAGAATACTGATAGTCGGAGCCGGTCAGTCCGGACTCCAGCTCGCCCTCGGCCTCCAGTCCCGGGGGTACGAAGTCACCCTCATGTCCAATCGCACGGCCGACGAGATCCGGTCCGGTCGGGTCATGTCCACGCAGTGCATGTTCCACACCGCGCTCCAACACGAGCGCGACCTCCAGCTCAACTTCTGGGAGTCCCAGGCCCCCCGCATCCAGGGCCTCGGCGTCTCCGTCGCCGGTCCCCCCGCGGACGGCACCGAGGACGGCCCCCGCTCCCGCGCCGTCGACTGGGTCGGCCGACTCGACGGACACGCCCAGTCCGTCGACCAGCGGATCAAGATGGCCGGCTGGATGGACACCTTCGCCCAGCGCGGCGGACAACTCGTGATCCACGGCGCCGCCGTCTCCGACCTCGACTACTTCGCCCGCACCTACGACCTCGTACTCGTGTCAGCGGGCAAGGGCGAACTGGTGTCGATGTTCGAACGGGACCCGGAGCGCTCCCCCTACGCCGAGCCCCAGCGGGCCCTGGCCGTGGCCTATGTGCACGGCCTCGGGGCGCGGCCCGAGCACCCCGACTACGACGCGGTGCGCTGCAACCTGGTGCCGGGGGTCGGCGAACTGTTCGTGATGCCCACGCTCACCCTCTCCGGGCGGGCCGACATCCTCTTCTGGGAAGGGCTGCCCGGCGGCCCCGCCGACGTCTTCCGGGGCGTCCGGGACCCCGCCGAACACCTGGCGCTCACCCTGGAGCTGATGGAGCGCTACACCCCCTGGGAGTACGCCCGGGCCACCAAGGTGGAGTTGACGGACGCCCACGCCACCCTCGCCGGCCGGTACGCGCCCACCGTGCGCCGCCCGGTCGGCACGCTGCCGGGCGGCGGCCGGGTGCTCGGCGTCGCCGACGTGGTCGTCGCCAACGACCCCATCACCGGCCAGGGTTCCAATTCCGCCGCCAAGTGCGCCGCCTCCTACCTGGCGTCGATCGTCGAGCACGGGGACGCCGAGTTCGACGAGGCGTGGATGCAGTCCGCCTTCGACCGCTACTGGCAGACCGCGCACCACGTCACCCGGTGGACCAATGCGATGCTCGCGCCGCCGCCGGACCACGTGCTGGGCCTGATCGGCGCGGGCGGCCAGCTCCAGCCGGTGGCGGACCGGATCGCCAACGGGTTCAACGACCCGGCCGACTTCGACGGCTTCTTCTTCGAGCCGGACAGGGCGGACGCCTACCTCGCCCAGGTGGCCGGCTGACCCCGCCGTCCGGCCGGTGCCGGGCCGCCGACGTCCTCGTTAGGGTCGGGGCGTGAGCAGACACGTTCCCTTCCGACGCCTGCACAACTTCCGCGACGCCGGCGGCCACCGCACCTCCGACGGCCGCACCGTGCGCCTGCGGACGCTGTGGCGGTCCGACTCGCTGGGCAAGCTGTCCGCCGACCCCCCGGGGTCGGCGGACCCGGACGGCGACTGGCAGCGGTTCCTCTCCCTGGGCGTGCGCACGGTCATCGACCTGCGGTACCCCCGGGAGGTCGAGGCCCGGGGACGGGTGCCCGCACACCCGTCCCTGACCTACCTCAACCTGAGCGTCGAGCACCGCCCCTACGACCAGGAGGCCCAGGGCCCGGAGGTCGAGATCGGCCCCTACCTCGCCGAACGGTTCCTGGAGGTCGCCGAGGACGGGGTCGGCGAACTGCGCACCCTGCTGACGACCCTGCGCACCGGCGAGGGCCCGTTCGTCGTCCACTGCGCTGCGGGCAAGGACCGCACCGGACTCGTCACCGCGCTGGTGCTCGCCCTGCTCGACGTCCCCGAGGACCGGATCGTCGACGACTTCGCCCGCACCGGGCTCGCCACCGGACGCCTCCTCGACGACTGGCGCGCCGAGCACCCCGGGCGCGAACCCCGCTGGCCCGGCTACGGTCGGGCGCCCGGCGAGGTCATGGCCCGCTTCCTCGCCGGACTCACCCGGCGGTACGGGTCGGCGCGGGGGTACGCGGAGCAGCGGCTCGGGGTGACCGAGGAGCACCGCGCGGCGCTGCGCAGCCGCTTCCTGGAACCGCTTCAGCTGGTCGCGGGGGCCGGGCCGGCAGCGCCGTAACCCGTGTCGGAGCCGTCCCGCGCCCCGGCCGGCAGCGGCGGCGGCAGGTAGGCGGTCAGCGGTGCGGCCTGAGGGTCGGGCCGCACCGCGCCCAGCACCGGGTTGGCCGTCAGCGGGGAGACCTTCACCTCCGCACCCGGCCGGGGCGCGTGCACCACCAGCCCCTCGCCCAGGTACAGCCCCACATGGGTGGCCCCGGGGAAGTACACCACGAGGTCACCGGGGCGCAGCCCGTCCAGCGGCACCCGCGACAGCCGGTCCCACTGTTCCTGACTGGTGCGCGGCAGCGTGCTGCCCGCCGCCTCCCAGGCCCGCGAGGTCAGCCCCGAGCAGTCGAAGGAGTCGGGACCCTCGGCGCCCCAGGCGTACGGCTTGCCGATCTGCGCCACCGCGTACCGCAGGGCCACCGCCCCGCCCGCCGAGGGCGTGCGCTCCGTGGCGGGCGTTCCGGGCGCTCCGCCGGTGGGCGGGGCCTGGGCGGGGGCGGAGCCGGTGGCGGCGGTCGCCTCCAGCCGGCCGAGCGCCGCGAGTTGCTCCGGGGTGAGCGAGGCCAGCAACTCCTCCACCTCATCCAGCCGTTCGCCGACCGCGTCCCGCTGCCGGGCGTGCCGGTCGGCCACCGTCTGCTGTGCGTCCAGCGCGGCCCGGGCCCGGCCGGCCAGCACCGCGGCGGACCGTTCGTCGGCGGAGAGCCGGGCGATGGCCGCCCCCCAGTACCGGGCCGCCCGGTCCCTCAGCTGCCCCTCGGTGAGCAGCCGATCGGGGTCACGGGCCGTCAGCAGCCGGAGGTAGGGGGCGAACGGGTCGCCGCCCCGGTACTGGTCCCTGGCCAGCGATCCGGCGACGGTCCGGCTCCGGTGCAGCTCGCCGCGGGCCTCGGCGAGGCGGGCCTGGAGGGTGCCGACCTCCTGCTGGTGCCGTGCCAGCTCCGCCGCGGTGGCCCGCAACCGGTCGGCGGCGTCGTCCGCCTCCCGGAAGAGCCGTTGCAGGTCGGCCAGGAGCACGGAGACCGGCCGCTCGGGGGGCTTTGGCACCGCGGCGGCGGTGACCGGGCCGAGGGACGCGGTCAGCGTCCAGGCGGCGACCGTCGCCACCGCCGCCCTGACCGCCCGCCCCGCACGCCTTGCTGACATCGCGTCACCTCCGGCCCGGGGGCGCCCCGTGCGCCCCGCAGGGGGAGCTTGCGGGCGCCCCTCGCCCCCCGCGCGCGGGACTGGGCGGAACGGAGCAGTGCGGTCACCCGGAGTCGGTACCCGGCCCCCGTCCCGGGCCGGCCGGCTTGCTCCAGGGCCACCGCGGGCCGACCGGGCCGCCGTCGGGGTCGTACTCGTACTTCCACCCCCGGTGCAGGACCAGGCGCCGGCCCCCCTGCACGGCGACCCGCCGGTAGACGAGGACCGTCGGCGGCTCGCCGTCCGCGCCCGGCACGGGCACCTGGTAGACCTTCGGGGGGTGGCCGGTCGGGCCCACCAGGACCGGGAGCACCCGGCCGTCGAGGGGGCCGCCGACGAACGGGGTGTCTTCGCTGCGCACGTCACGCAGTGTCGCATCCGCCCGGTCCGTCCCGGGCGACCGCCCGTTCCCGATCACCTCTTGTGACCGTTTGACCACTTGAGTTGCACATTTCCGATGAAGAAGGGCAAGAAACGGAAAACCGCTGACCAGGTGACGGCAAGGCTTGCGGAAAGCCGGGCAAAGGCCGGGAACCCGGGGGTGATCAACTGGCACCATGACGCGCATGAATGAAGCCGCCGCCTCCGCGGACCGCCGCGCAGCCGCCCGCGACAGCATCGACGCACTCGCCCTCGGCGACGCCTTCGGCGAGCGGTGGTCCCCGCTGCTGCGCGAGCGCCCGCAGGCCGTCGAGGAGATCCGCGGCCGTCGGATGCCGCGCGAGAAGGAATGGCCCTGGACCGACGACACCGCCATGGCCCTGGCGGTGCTGCGGGTCCTCGACGCACACGACGGGATCGACCCGGTGGCCCTGGCCACCGCCTTCGGCAGCGCCTACGCGGCCGATCCCGACCGCGGCTACGGCGCCGGGATGCGGGAACTGCTGCCCCGCTACGTCGAGCACCCCGGGACCTGGCGCGAAGCGGCCGCCGCCCTCTTCGACGGCCGGGGCAGCCTCGGCAACGGGGCGGCGATGCGGGTGGCACCGCTCGGCGCCTGGTTCGGCGAGGACCTCGACCGCGTCGTCGTCGAGGCCGAGCGGTCGGCCCTGGTCACCCACGCCCACCCCGAGGGCGTCGCGGGCGCCGTCGCCGTCGCGGTGGCCGCCGCCCTCGCCTCCCGGGCCCGACTGACCGTCGCCGCGGTCGCCGAGCGCACCCCGCCCGGCGCGGTCCGCGACGGGCTGCTCGCCGCCGACCGCCTGCCGTTCGCCACCGAACCCCGGCGGGCCGCCGAGGAACTCGGCAGCGGGGTCCTGGTCCGCGCCGACGACACGGTGCCGTTCGCCGTGTGGACCGCCGCCCGCCACCCCGACGACCTGGTCGCCGCCCTGTGGGCCACCGCCGAGGGCCTCGGCGACTCCGACACCACCTGTGCGATCACCGCGGGCGTCGTGGGCGCCCGCACCGGCACCGTCAGCGTCTCCGAGGCGTGGCGCAAACGGCGCGAGGCGCTCCCGGAGTGGGTCGGCGTGCCCACCGCGCCCTGATCCGGCGGGCACCTCACCCGTTCGGCTGAACGCCGTCGGACTCCGCTGGGTACGCCAGCCGCAGGGGGAGACGACCACGGTCCCGTTCCCGGTGCACGTCGACCTCACCGCGCTCCACCCCCGCCCTCCCGGGAGCGCCCGACCTCGGACGCCAGGGCCGCCGCCATCACGGCCCGGGCGATCGGGGCCGCGTCGCCGCCGCCGCTGATCTCCCCGCGGACCGCCGAGGCGTCCTCCACCACCACCGCGACCGCCACCGCCGGCCGCGGGCTGTCCTCGCCCTGCGCCCAGGAGACGAACCAGGCGTAGGGCACGCCCGCGTTGCCCACCCCGTGCTGGGCGGTGCCCGTCTTGCCGCCGACCGTCGCGCCCGGGATCGCGGCCCGCGCCCCGGTGCCCCCGGTGACCACCCCCTCCATCAGCTCCCGCAGCTGTGCGGCGGTGCGCGGGTCCATCGCCTGCCGGGCCGGGCGGGGCGGGGCCGTGCGGACGGTGCTGCCGTCCGCGGTGGTGGTGCGCTCCACCAGGTACGGGGTGCGGACCGTGCCGCCGTTCGCCACCGCCGCCGCCACCACCGCCATCTGGAGCGGGGTCGCCCGGGTGTCGAACTGGCCCACCGAGGAGAGCGCCAACTGGGCGGTGTCCATGTGCCGGTCGAAGGTGCTGGGCGCCACCGCGAACGGAATGCGCACCGCCGGCTCGTTGAAGCCGAAGTCCCGGGCCGCACCGACCATCCCGGCCAGTCCCACCCGGGCCCCGAGCCCCGCCAGGACCGTGTTGCACGACCAGGTGAACGCGTACCGCAGGGAGGCGCCCGCGCAGCCGTCCACCGCGTTGGTCAGCTCCTTCGTGGTGCCCGGCAGCCGGTACGGGTCGGGGACCGAGGTCGGCTCGTCCAGGTCCCGGACCACCCCCGACTCCAGCGCCGCCGCGGCGGTGACCACCTTGAAGGTGGAGCCCGGCGGATAGGTCTGCCGGACCGCCCGGTTGAGCATCGGCTGGTCCGGGTCGGCGTTCAGCTCGCGCCAGGCCCGGTCGACCGCCGGACCGTTGCCGGACAGCACTCCCGGGTCGTAGGAGGGCGAGGAGACCAGGGCCAGCACCCGGCCGCTGTCCGGCTCCACCGCGGCCACCGCTCCCTTGCGGCCGGCCAGCGCCCCGTACGCGGCCCGCTGCGCCGCGCCGTCCACGGTGGTGACGACCCGTCCGCCGGGGCTGCGCGAGCGGGTCAGCTCCGGCCAGAAGGGCAGCGGGGCGAGCAGCGGATCGGTGCCGGCGAGGGTGCGGTCCTCCGCGTGCTCCAGGAAGGTCGTCCCGTACGTCTGGGAGGAGAAGCCGGTCACCGGGGCGTAGAGCGGGCCGTTGCGGTAGGTGCGTTCGTGGCGCAGGTGCTCGTGGGTGTCCTTCGAGCCGGTGACGGGTTCGCCGTCCACCAGGATCGCGCCGCGCGGCTGGGCGTAGCGCTCGATGGCGCCGCGACGGTTGGCCGGGTCCTCGTCCAGCGCGCCGGCCGCGACGAGCTGCACCCGGACCGCGTTGACCAGCAGCGCGGCGAGCAGCAGCAGGCACACCGCGCCGGCGTGCCGGGCGCAGCGCCGCAGGGTGCGCGGGGGGCGGCCGGGCGCGGTCACGGCGCCGGCTCCGCGGGGACCGGGCGGCGGGCGGAGTCGCTCAGCCGGATCAGCAGGGCCACGATGATCCAGTTGGTGACCACGGAGGAACCGCCCTGGGCGAGGAAGGGCATCACCATGCCGGTGAGCGGGATCAGCCCGGTGACGCCGCCGGCGATCACGAAGGACTGGAGGGCGAGGATGGTGGAGAGCCCCACCGCGAGCAGCAGCCCGAAGGGGTCCCGCAGGGCGAGGCCGGTGCGGAAGCCGCGCTCCACCACCAGGGCGTACAGCAGGATCAGCGCGGACAGTCCCGCGAACCCCAACTCCTCGCCGGCGGTCGCCAGGATGAAGTCCGACTTGGCGGCGAAGCCGATGAGGACGGAGTCGCCGAGGCCGAGCCCGGTGCCGGTCAGCCCGCCGGCGGCGAACGCGAAGAGCGACTGGGCGAGTTGACCCGGCCCTTCGCCGGCCTCGATGGAGGCGAAGGGGTGCAACCAGTCCTGGACGCGGGTGTGCACGTGCGGTTCCAGCCAGCCCACCGCCACCGCGCCGACCGCGGCGAGCAGCAGGCCCACCGCGATCCAGCCGGTGCGGCCGGTCGCCACGTACAGCAGGGTGACGAAGAGGAAGAAGAACAGCAGGGAGGTGCCCAGGTCCCGTTCGAGGACCAGGACGAGCACGCTGAGCGCCCAGACGGTGACGATGGGCCCCAGCACCCGGCCGGTGGGGAGCGGCAGCCGCCACGCCCGCCGTCCGGTGTACGCGAGGGCGTGCCGGTGGGCGGCGAGGTAGCCGGCGAAGAACAGCGCCAGCAGCACCTTGGCGAATTCGCCGGGCTGGAAGGAGAGTCCGCCGACCCGGATCCAGATGCGGGCGCCGTTCACGGCGGGGAAGAAGATCGGGACGATCATGAGGAGGAGCGCCGCGGCCATGCTGAGGTACGCGTAGCGCTGGAGCACCCGGTGGTCGCGCAGGGCGAGGACGACCACCGCGAACAGGGTGACGCCCAGCGCCGACCAGACGAGCTGGGCGGGGGCCGCGCGGTCGCCGGGGGTCTCCAGGTCCAGGCGGTGGATGAGGACCAGCCCGACGCCGTTGAGGAGGACCGCGATCGGCAGCAGCAGCGGATCGGCGTGGCGGGCGCGCCACCGGACCGCCAGGTGCGCCAGCAGGGCGAGGGCGCCGAGCCCGACGCCGTGGCCGAGGACGCCCGCGGGGACGGTGCCGGTCCGGCCGAGCCCGGCGGCGCAGTGGCCGAGGACCGGCAGCAGGACCGCCGGGACCAGCAGGGCGAGTTCGGTGCCGCGCCCCCGCGGACGGACGACTGCGGGGGCCGCACCGGTCGGCGGGGCCTCGGCGGTCGTTCCGGTCATGCGGGGAACGTAGCAAGCCGTACGGTTGATGTCCCGTTATGTCGGCACTTGCGGGACGGTCGGCGGGGCGTCAGCAGAAGTGCGGCGCGGGGCCGATGTTGTCGATGTAGTGGGCCGCGCCCCAGGCCCAGGTGCCGTCGGTCAGCAGGTACCAGAGGCTGTTGCCCTCGACGTGCTCCCCGCGGGTCTTGCAGTAGATGTGGACGACCGCCCCGTACGGCTCCTTGCGCAGGACGCGGCTGCCGCGGGTGGGGGAGTCGCGCAGCAGCAGCCCGCCGTGGGCGACGACCCGGCCCTGGTAGGAGTGGTGCCGGCCGTCGTCACCGGTGGGGGCGGTCGGGGCGGCGGCGGCCACGGGGGCCGACACGGCGAGGGCCAGGGCGGTCGCGGCGGTGGCTATGGCGGCGGAGCGCAGCTTCACGGGAACTCCCGGAGTGGGGGGCGGCGGTCGGTTCCACCCTAGGAAGACGGGGTGCGGGCCGCGCGCTGCGTTCCGCCATCGGGTGGGCGCGGCCGGGTCAGTCGGTCCGGGGCGCCGGCAGGGTCAGCCGCGCCACCGCGCCCCGCTCGGCCGGGGCCGGCCCGTCGAGGTTGGCGAACGTCAACCGGGCGCCCAGCGCAGTGGCCTGACCGAGGGCGATCGTCAGGCCCAGGCCGTGGCCCTTGGTGCCGCCCTCGGTGCGGAAGCGCTGGGGCCCGTGCTGCACCAGGTAGGCGGGGAACCCGTCGCCGTGGTCCCGGACGGTGACCTCCGGGCCGTCGACGCTGACCGTCACCGGGGTCCGGCCGTGGGTGAGCGCGTTGGCCACCAGATTGCCCAACACCCGCTCCAGTCGGCGACGGTCGGTCTCCACGCAGGAGTCCCGCACCACCCGCACCTCCACCTCGGCCCCGGCGCTGCGGGCGACCCGTTCGGCCAGCGGGCCCAACCGGTGTGCGGCCAGGTCGGGGCGCTCGCCGCCGGCGTCCAGGCGGGAGATCTCCAACAGGTCCTCGGTGAGCGTCCGCAGCGCGGCCACCCGGTTGCGCACCAGTTCGGTGGGGCGCCCGGGCGGCAGCAGTTCCGCCGCCGCGTGCAGCCCGGTGAGCGGGGTGCGCAGCTCGTGCGCCACGTCGGCGGTGAACCGCCGCTCGCTCTCCAGCCTGCTCTGGAGCGAGGCCGCCATGGAGTCCAGCGCGGCGGCGACCGCGGCCACCTCGTCCTGGGCCCGCGCCGGGTCCCCGGTCCGCGGGTCGTCGACCCGGGCGTCGAGGTCGCCGGCGGTGATCCGGCGCGCCACCCGGGCCGTCGCGTGCAGCCGCCGGGTCACCCGGGTCACCGCGAACGCCCCGACCAGCAGGGTCGCCCCGATCGCCAGCGCCGAGGAGCCGAGGATGGCCCGGTCGAGCCCGGCGATGGTGCGCACCCCCTGCGAGTAGTCGACGGCCACCGCGATCACCCGGTCGCCGTCCGCCGGGCCGGCCGCCCACATGGTGGGGCGCGGCGAGCGGTCGCCGACCATGGTGCCGCGCTCGCCGGCCAGGGCCAGCCGGCGCAGCGAGCCCGGCAGCTCCGGGGGGTCCAGCGATGCTCCGGGGCCCAGCAGTTCGCCGCCCTCGAAGGCCCGGGTCGCGTCCGTCAGCCGGATCAGCGCGCGCTCCCGGGCCTGGTCCACCGTCTGGTGGGTCACCGACGCGTGCACCAGTACGCCCAGCAGCGCGGCCAGCGCACAGCACATCACGGTGATGAACACCGCCGCCTTCCACGGCAGCGACGCCGTCCACGAGCGCAGCCGCCGCAGCGCGCCCCGCCGGCGGGCGTCGCCGGGCGCCGCGGTCACGGGGCGACCCCCGAGGGCGAGGCGCCGGGCCGGGGCCGGGAGCCGGGGGACCGGGCGGTGCCGTCGACCCGGAGGAACTCGTCCTTCGTCGGCAGCATCGCCTGCTGGTGGCGGTCCCAGGACCACACGGTCCGGTACTCGTAGCCGGGGATGCCGGAGACGGCCCGGATCACCAGGTCCCGGCCGGCGACCTGCACCCCGGTCACCGCGTCGGAGGTCTCCATGACCTGGGTCAGCCCCCCGGCGGCCTCGCTGAACACCCGCACCGCCAACTGTCCGTCCGGCAGGCGGATGCCCACGATCAGCTCGGCCCGTCCGTCGCCGGTCAGGTCCCGGTGCTGCGGGGCGAGGACCGGGCAGTCGGGGGTGCCGACGCTCTTGCGGTCGCAGCGTTCGATCCGTTCGACGGTCTTCTCGTCCAGACCCGTCGGGCCGGCGAAGGTGTCCGGGTGCTCGGCCGCCTGGGCCCTCAGCACGGTCAGCGGATCGAGGCGGCGCAGGTCCCCGCCGGGGGCGACGAGCCCCGAGACGGCTTCGGTGGCGGCCTCGCCGTAGTCGAACGCGGGGGCGGAGGCCGGGGGGAGATCCGGCCACAGCCGGGCCGGAGCCACGGCGGTCGGCGTGGCCCCGGCGCTCTCCAACTCACCGGGGTCGCCGCAGCCGCCCAGCAGCAGCAGTGCGGACAGGCCCAGGACCCCGCCGAGACGGACCGCACGAGGTCGGCGGGGTCTGCGGTGGGACACGAGGCACTCCTGCACGGGCGGGCGGGACGAGGATCGTTCAGCCCGCCACGGTACGGGAACGGGCCGGCAACCCCCTAAGCGAGGACCACCCGGTCCGCCCACGCGCCCGGGGGCGCCACCCACCCGCACGGGCGGACCGGACCCTCGGGCCTGGCCGGTTCCCCACCCCGCCGAGCGGGTCGCCTTGCGGCCCGCGAACCCCGCCTGGTCCCATGGGCAGCGGGGGTGGTGCCATGAGCGACCTGCGGGTCGTGCCGGTGCGTGAGCACGGCCGGGACCTCCTCCACGTCACCCTCCGCTCGGGGCGCACCCTCGCCTGGTACGACCACGAACAGGCCCGGGTGACCGTGCTCAGCACCGGGGACGCGGACGCCGTGCTGGCCGCCCTCGCCCCGTACCTGAGCGGCCGGGTCACCGTCGGCCCGCCCGTGGTGCCGGGCGCCGCGGACCTCGCCCGGCTGGCCCTGCACCCCGACGACGACCTCGCCCCCAACCGTCCCGGCGAGGCCCTGAGGATCGACCTGGAGCGGGTCCCCGCCTCCCGGCACCGCTTCCGGGGCCGGGACGGCCGGCCGGAGGCGCTCGCCGCAGAAGAGGCCACGGGCGCCGCGCTGGAGGCACTGGAACCCGGCGGGTGGCGCGTCCTGCACTCCGTCCCGCTGCCGGGCACGGACCGGCTGGCGCACCTGACGATCGGGCCGGCCGGAAGCTTCGCGGTCTCGGTCCTCGCCGGACGGGGGCGCCGGGTCCGGATCGCCGACCCGCAGGTGACGGTCGGGCGGTCCGCGCCCGTTCCGCTGCTGCGGACCGCCCGCTCCCTCGCCGAACGCGCCTCCCACGCGTTGACCGCACCCGTCGCCCCGGTGCTGGTGGTGGTCGGCGCCGGCGCCCTCACCCCCGGCGCGGCCCCGCGGGACCTCCGCGTCCTCACGGCAACCGGACTGGCCGCGCTGGGGCGCACGGGCGGGGTACTGAAACCGGCCGAGGTGGAGACCCTGTACGCAACGGCGCGCGACCGGGGCACCTGGCGCCGGCTCTGAGCGCCGGCACCGCCCCTCAGCGGGGCAACCGCGCCGCCCGCCCCGGGTCGTACAACGGCGCGAGCAGGTCCCCGTGGTGCGCCAACCGCCCCGCGAGGTCCTCGGCCCGCACCACCAGTTCCCCGGGGTCCCGGCACGCCTCCGCCTCCGCCCAGGTCAGCGGCGCCGACACGGTGGGTTCCGGTCCGGCGCGCAGCGTGTACGGGGCCGCGGTCGTCTTCGCGGCGGCGTTCTGACTGAAGTCGACGAAGACCTTGCCGGGACGAAGGTTCCGGGCCATCCGGTGCGTGACCAGCCCGGACAGCTCCCGCTCGGCGGCCACGGCCAACCGCTTGGCGTACGCGCTGACCTCGGCGGACGGCGTCGGCTCCAGACCGACGAGGAGGTGCAGGCCCTTGGCCCCCGAGGTCTTCACGTACGCGTCGAGCCCATCCGCGGCGAGCCGTTCCCGCAGCCACAGGGCCACCTCGCAGCACTCCACGACGGTCGCCGGCGGCCCCGGGTCGAGATCGAGGACCAGCCGGTCGGCCCGCGCGTACGCCCCGTCCCGCCACTGCGGGGTGTGGAACTCCGTCACCAGGTTGGCCGCCCACATCAGCGACGGCAGGTCCTGGACCACCACCTGACGCTGGCCGCCGCTCGAATGGGGGACCTCGGCGGTGCGCACCCAGGCCGGGGTGCCCGGCGGCACGTTCTTGGTGAAGAACCGCTGCCCCGTCGCCCCGTCCGGGTACCGCAGGAACGACACCGGACGGTCCCTGAGCTGGGCCAGCACCGGTTCCGCGGTGATCGCGTAGTAGTGCAGGAGCTGCCCCTTGGTGAATCCGCCCGCCGGGTACAGCACCTTGTCGAGGTTGCTGAGCGCGAGGCGCCGCCCCTCCACCTCGGTCATCGGCGTCATACCATGAGACTGCCACGGAATGGTGCATTTCGGTCAGGTGGTTCCGGCTCCCGGAAGGCGGCGGACGTGCGCTCGATCTGGAACGGCTCCCTCGCCTTCGGCCTGGTCAACATCCCCGTGAAGCTGATGAGCGCCACCGAGAGCCATGCGGTCTCCTTCCGTCAGATCCACACCGAGGACGGCGGCCGGGTCCGCTACCGCAAGGTCTGCGAGCTGGAGGACGAGGAGGTCGCCGCCGCCGACACGGTCCGCGGCTACGAGATGCCCGACGGCACGGTCGTCGCCGTCACCGACGAGGACCTCGCCGCCCTGCCGCTGCGCACCACCAAGACCATCGAGGTGGTCGCGGTACTGCCGACCGACCGGATCGACCCCCTCCAGATGGACACCCCGTACTACCTCTCCGCCCACGGCCCCGACGCCGCCAAGCCGTACCTCCTGTTGCGCGAGGCCCTGCGGCGCACCGACACCGTCGCCCTGACCAAGTTCGCCCTGCGGGGCCGCGAACGCCTGGCGATGCTGCGGACGGTCGACGAGGTCCTGTGCCTGCACTCGCTGCTCTGGCCCGACGAGATCCGCGCCACCGACCACATCGCCCCCGAGGGCCGGGTCACCGTGAAGGACGCCGAACTCGACCTCGCCGACGCCCTGATGGACACCCTGGGCGAGGTCGACCCGGACACGATGCACGACGAGTACCGCGCCGCGCTCGACGAACTCATCACCGCCAAGCTCGCCGGCGAACTCCCCGCCCCCGGCCGCCCCGAGGAACCCGCCGGCGCCGACGTCATCGACCTCGCCGCCATCCTGGAGCAGTCGGTGGCCGCGGCCAGGAAGAAGTCCCGGAGCGCCACGGGGAAGGGGGCGGCGGAGAGCGCCGCGGAGCCGCCCGCGAAGAAGGCGGCGAAGAGGGCGGTCAAGGGGACCGCCAAGAAGACGGCCGGGAGGACCGCCACCGGGGCCACGGCGAAGGGGACGACCAAGAAGGCCGCGAAGAAGACGCCGAAGAAGACCGCCGCGCCCCGCAGGCGCAGCGCGTAGGGTCTTCCGGTGCCGGTCGGCTCTCGCCCCGCAACGTGCTGGACCTGCCTGGTGTCCTGGTGCCCGCCGCATCGCCGCGCCGCTGCCGTGCGGCGATGCGGCCCGAGTCGGCGGACGGCCGTCAGCCCAGCAGGACCGCGGCGACGGACCGTGCCCGGCGGGCGGGGCCGGGGCCCCGTTCACGGAGGGCGGTGACGATCGCCCCGTCGACCAACAGCATGAACTGCGCGGCGAGTTCGGCGGGCCGGGGGCTGCCGGCCGAGGCGAGCAGTCCGGTGAGGTAGCGGACCACCTCGTCCTTGTGCGCGGCGGCCACCCGGTGCGCGGCGCTCTCGGGGTCGGCGCTCTCGATGATCGTGTTGATCGCCGTGCAGCCCCGGAAGTCGTCCTGGTCGAAGCGGTCGGCCAGGGCGTCGAAGACGGCGAGCGGATGTCCCCCGCGGGCGGCGACGTCCTGGGCGAGCCAGTCGAGGAACCGGGTGCCGTACGCCCGGAGCACGGCGAGCACCAGGTCGTCCTTGCCCGCGAAGTGCCGGTAGAACGAGGCCCGTCCCACCCCGGAGGTGGTCACCAACCGCTCCACTCCGACCGCGCGGATGCCTTCGGCGTAGAAGAGTTCCTCGGCGGCGGCGAGGAGGCGGGCCCGTGCTTGCGTCGGCATGTCCCGACTCTAGCCCCGCCCGGGGGCCCGGGGGTGCCGCTCGGCCGGACCCCGCTCCGCGGTGGGGTCAGCCGGTGGGGGCGGTGAAGTCGTCGAGTCCGTTCTCCCGGGTGTTGTGCGCCGCGCGGATCAGCCAGCGCCCGTCCGGGTGGCGCACCATGACCAGGGTGATGAGACCCCTGCGGTCCTCGGCGGCCTCGGCGCCGGGGAGTTGGTGGTCGGGCCAGCTCCAGGAGGTGTGCACCAGGGCGACGTCCGGAGCGAGGCCCCGGACGCGGAGGACCTCCTGGGCGTAGCTCCGCTTCTGGGCGAGGACCGGGGCGGGGACGTCCCGGTGGCCCACCACGTTCTCGCGCCGCGAGGTCCACCAGATCCCGCGGTGGGTGATGAAGTCGCAGTCCTCGGTGAAGAGTTCTCCCCAGGCGTCCATCTCGTGGCGCCGCCACAGCTCGGTGTGGGCGGCCAGGGCCCGCCTGATCCGCTGCTCGTCTTCCTCGTCCATGACGGCAGCCTGCGCCCTCAACCCCGCTTGAGGTCAAGTCGGCCGGGGCCGGCCGCGAAGGGGCGCCGGAGCCCCCATGGGCCAAGGGGGCTCCGGCGCGGGCCGGTCGGTCGGCGGTGTCCGACCGGCGGGAGGATGGTTCAGGTGAGCGGGTGGACCGCTCAGGCCCTTCGGGCCGCCGAGGCAGCGGCTTCCGCCGCGGCCCTGCGGGCCTCCAGTCGGGCGACGGCCCCGTCCCGGTCCCGCTGCGGCAGCGGCACCTGGTCGTGGCCCTCACCCGGCGGGGTGGCCGCCGGACCGGTGGCGGCCGGTCCGGCGGCAGTCGGGGCGGGGCTCCCAGCCGGGGAGCGCCCGGCAGCAGACCCCGGGGGGCGGGGGTGGCCCGAGCGGGCCTGCCGGTGCTGGTCCGCATCGGCGGGATGGGCGTGCGCCGAGGGGGTGGTGGAGCGGGCGTACGCGTGGGAGTGGTCCGGACGTCGGGCGGGGGACGGGATGCCGTTCAGGGGGGCGGCTCCGCTGCCGACCTCCTTGGGCTGCGAGCGCAGCTCGGGGCAGGTCTCGTCCTCGCAGGCCGTCAGGAACGTGTGCAGCGAGCGCAGGAGCTGGAACAGGCCGTCTTCTTCGTCGGCCGTCAGCCTGATCTTCATCGTCGACTTCCCTCCCCATAGGACTGGCTGGCCCATTCATCCCCGTGGCCCCAGGTGTCGTGCGGGGCGGTGGGGTCGTACACCGGCTGCTGGCCGGTCGAGTCGTGCATCGGGTACGGCTGGGGCTGACCGACGGCCTGCTGCGGCTGGTGGGTCGGGTAGCCGTACGGGGGCGTCGGGTACGGGTGCTGCGCCGGGTAGTGGTGGTGATGGTGGACCTGACCCGGGTTGCCGGCGTAGCCGGGCGTGCTGTGGCCGGGGTGCGTGTGGCCGGGGTGGTACTGGCCCGGGTGGGTGTGGTGCACGTGCTGGGTCGCGTGCTGCGGGTGCGGCCGGGCGTGCGAGCCGGTGTGGTGCTCGGCCTGGGCGTGGACCGGACCCATCTGCTGGTACGCGACCTCCTGGTACGGCCGGGCGTGCTCGTGGGTCGGGGGCAGGGTGTCCGTGAAGTCCGAGGCGGACGGGGCCTGGTGGGCGAAGGCGTTCTCGGCCGCGCCGGAGCCGGGCAGTTCCGCGGTGGTCTCGACCGGCGTCGGTCCGTCGACGCCCGTCGGCTCCGTCTCGTCGACGTCGCCGGGCCGGACCTTCGCATCGGGCAGTCGGATGTCGACGTGGAGCGCGCCGGCCTTCTTGCGCTGCTCGCCCCACTCCTCGATCTGGCTGCGGCAGGCGAGGTCGAGGTGGGACAGCTTGCTGGCGTCGACGTGGACCCGCGGCTTGTCGGAGATGGCCTCCAGCGCCTGGATCAGTCGGGGCAGCCGCAGGAAGGTCGCGTTGCCGCGCAGTTCCAGCCGGCCGGTGTCGCCCTTGACGGTCTCCTTGATGCTCATGTGCGACATCCGCAGCGCCAGCAGGACCACGGCGACCGCGAGGCCGGCGAGCACGCCTTCCAGCAGGTTGGCGAAGAAGATGGCCAGCGTCGTGATGATCATGACGATGCCCTCGCCGCGGTCCGTCTTCCACATCTTGACGAACGCCGGCGGGTTGAAGAGCTTCCAGCCCGCGTGCAGCAGCACGCCGGCCAGCACCGCGATGGGGATCAGGCCCAGCAGGCCCGGCAGCAGCAGACCGAAGCCCAGCAGCCAGGCCCCGTGCAGGATGCGGGACAGCTTGGTCTTGGCACCCGCGTTGAGGTTGGCGGCACTGCGCACGATCACCGCGGTCAGCGGCATGGCGCCGACCAGGCCGGAGGCCGCGTTGCCGACGCCCTGGGCGAAGAGCTCCTTGTTGTACTGGGTCCGCGGACCGGTGTGCATGCGGTCCACGGCCGCCGCGCTGAACAGCGACTCCGCCGAAGCGATCACCGTGAAGGTGATGACCATGATGATGACGTCGGGGGCCAGCAGGTGGGTCATCGCGGCCGGGGTGGTGAAGGAGATCGCGTCCAGCATGTTGCCGAACTCGACCTTCTTGACGTCGAATCCGGGCATCGCGCCCACGACGCAGCCCAGGATCACCGCGATCAGCGGGGCCGGAACCTTGTTGAGCGGCGCGGGGACCTTGTACCAGACGAAGCAGAGCAGCACCGCCATCAGACCCAGTGCCAGTGCCGCGACCTTCTGCGGGTTGCCCGCGACGGCCGTCACCAGGTCGCCGAGGCCGCCCACGTTGGCCAGCGGCGTGCCGAGCTGCTTGGAGTCCACCAGGGCGTAGATCTGGCTGAGGATCAGGGGCAGGCCGATGCCGGCCAGCATGCCCTGGACCACCGAGATCGAGATGGACTGGAAGAGCCCGCCCGCCTTGAGCACGCCCAGCACCATCTGGATGAGACCGCTCATCAGCACGACCGGGCCGAGGAGTTCGACGCCGTGCTTGGTGGTGAACTCCAGGACCAGGACGGCCAGGCCCGCCGCCGGTCCGGAGACCTGGAGCGAACTGCCGGGCAGGAAGCCCACGATCAGACCACCGATGATGCCGGTGATGATGCCGAGGGCGGGAGCGACGCCCGAGGCCGCCGCGACGCCGATGCAGAGGGGGAGCGCCACCAGGAAGACCACGATCGACGCCATGAAGTCGGTGCCGATCGCCTCCTTCATGGACGGCTCGGCGTTCGCCTTCTTGGGTCCGCCACCGCCACTCGGGGAGGAGTCGGAGCCGGAGCCCCGCCGTGCGTGGCGGCCCGTACTTCCTTCTCTGGTTCTGTCAGTTGACACCGCGATCGTTCCTTTCGCCGCAGCCGTCCGCCGGGCGGTCGCGCCGTGGGGGAGCGCGGACCGGTGGGGGCGGGTGCGTCAGTGGGGGGTTGGGGTTGAGGGAACGGAACCCTGGGGGGCGGGTCCGGGGACCGGCTCGGTGCCGGTGCACAGGGGTGGCGTGCGGGGGGGGGGGGTTCCGGTACGGGACGGCACGTGCGCCGCACGCAAGTGCTGTCCGGGCCGTCCGTACGGGTGCTGGTCCGTCCCGTACCGGTGCGGGACGCCGCGTCAGCGCCCCGCCGGAGCCGGGCCGCCGTCCGCGCCCGCACGGACGGGCGGGGGCCTGAGCCCTGGCCCCTCGTCCGTCCGCGGGGCCCCGGACCGGCCCGGTTCCGCGCTCAGTGACAGTGGAACGTGCCGTCGTTCTCGTCGAGTTCGTGGATCTCGCAGGTGTCCACGCGGTAGAACCAGCCGTGCAGCCGCAGCCGTCCGTCCGCGATCGCCGCGTGCACCTCGGGGTAGCCGCGGAGCGTCTCCAACTGGGAGACGACGTGCTTCTGGACGTGGGACGAGAGGGTCGGGTCCTCGGGCGGGGTGCCCAGCATCGGGGCCAGCCCGGGACGGGCGAAGGAGACCCACTCCGCCACGCTCGGCAGCGCGGTGAGGTCCTGCTCCTTGGCGACCGCGGCGATGGCGCCGCAGTGCGAGTGCCCGCAGACGATGATGTCCTGCACCCGGAGCACGTCCACCGCGTACTGGAGGGTGGCCGCCTCGCCGGACTGCCGTCCGGGACGGTAGGGGGGGATGATGTTGCCCGCGTTGCGCAGCTCGAAGACCTCGCCCGGGGCGGAGCCCATGATGAGCGAGGGGACGATGCGCGAGTCGGAGCAGGTGATGAAGAGTGTGCCCGGGCTCTGACCGGCGGCGAACTGTCGGTAGGTCTCGCTCTCGGGGGCCACGCGCTGCTGGAAAGTGCGGGCGTTGTCGAGGAGTTTCTTCATGGCACGCTCCTGGCTGAACCAGCAGACCAGAGGCCGAAGGGCCGGGACTGCTGCGGGAGTTGGGACATCCGGGGGTAGATGTCTTGGCCCGGAAGCATGCGGGTAGGGGATGAGTCAGCCGTGAGATCGAGGTGAGAGACCTCTCACCCGTTTGATAACGATGTCAGAGCGCGGCCACGCCCATCTGAGCTGGTGCGGACATCCCCTGTCCGACCCTGGGCAATCCTGTCGGATTGATGACGTCGTGCCTGGTGGTCCCTGGGGTGAGGGGTGGGGACGGTGGGTCGGAACCATGGGTTCCGGTGCCGTGGGCGGAGCCGGGGGGAGCGGGCCGGCCGGGCGGCCGGGAACGCGGATGAGGGCGGTCGGAACGAGGGGGAACCGCCGGACGAGGGGTGCCGGACGCCCGGGCCGGGGCCCCCAGCCGGTGGTGACCGGTGGGGGCCGCTCCGGTTGGCCGTGCGCGCGGAGGGACCGGGTGCACGGAGGGGCGGGGCACCGGATCCCGGTCGGTACCGGGATCGCGGTGGGGGAGGGAGGGGCAGGCCGCGGGTGGGGGTGGGGTTCGGGCGCTGCCGTCGGGTGGGGGGGGTAAGCAGTGGTGGGGGTCGGGGGGTGTCCTGTCGAGGGGGTGAGGGGGTGAGGGGGTGCGTGTCGCGGGGCGGTCAGGCCCGGAGCCGGTAGCCGACGCCCCGGACCGTCTCCACCCGGTCGGGGCCCAGCTTGCGCCGCACGTAGCGGACGTACACGTCGACGATGTTGGATCCGGGGTCGTAGTCGAAGCCCCAGACCCGGCTGAGGAGTTGCTCACGCGTCAGCACCTGGTCGGGGTTGCGCATGAACACCTCCGTCAGGGCGAACTCCCGGGCGGACAGCTCCGCGACCCGCCCGTTCACGTGGACCCGCCGGGTGCGCAGGTCCAGGACCAGGTCGCCGGCGCGCAGCAGCGAACCCTCCGGGCCGCCCTCGGCCCGCAGCCGCAGCCGGACCCGGGCGAGCAGTTCCTCGAAGGCGAACGGCTTGGACACGTAGTCGTCCGCACCGCCCTCCAGCCCCGCGACCACGTCGGAGACGCTGTCCCGGGCGGTGAGGATCACCACGGGCAGGGTGACCCGCAGTTCGCGCAACTTGCGCAGCACGGTCAGTCCGTCCACCGCGGGCAACCCGAGGTCCAGGATCATCAGATCGCAGTTGCCGGCCCGGGCGTGCTCGTAGGCCGACAGTCCGTCACCCACCACCGAAGTGGCGAATCCATATCCCCTTAAGCCTCTTTCCACGAAAGAGGCGATTCCCGCCTCGTCCTCCGCTATGAGAATCCGGTGCATGGTGTCCTTCCTCCCAGGGGTAGTAGGCCGGCAGATCGAGCACGAAGCGCGCGCCACCGGTCTGGGCGTCCTCCACCCAGGCGGTGCCGCCGTGCGCCTCGGCGATCTCCCGGACGATGGCGAGTCCGAGCCCGATGCCCGTACCCGCCCGGCCGGAACCCGACTTGCCCGCCGCGCCGATGAGATTGGCCTGGGCGAACCTGTTGAAGATCCGTTCCTTGTCCATGGGGCCGACGCCGGGACCGGTGTCCCGGACCCACAGCAGCACCCGGCCGTCCCGGATGGTCGACCCCATTTCGACAAGATCACCGTCCAGAGTGTGCCGCACCGCGTTGGCGGCGAGCTGGATCAGGGCCTGGGTGAGGCGCTGCCCGTCCACTAGGACTGTCTCCTCCGAGACGGCGGCGACCCGCCAGTGGCGGTTGCCCAGCGCACGGGCCTTGGCGACGACGTCCACGATGAGATCGGTGAGGTTGGTCTCCCCGATGGTCAGGAAGTCGGGCCGCTCGGCCTTGGCGAGGGTGAGCAGGTCGTCCACGATCCGGCTCATCCGGTCGAGTTCGTCCAGCACCAGGGCCCGGGTGGCGGCCCGGTCCTCGGGGCTGAGCTCCCGGGGACCGCCGTTCCAGGGGGACCAGGCGTCCAGCACCGGGACCTGGCCCTCCCAGGCGGGCCCGCCGGGCCCGCCGCGGACCGGGCCGCCGGCGGCGACTCCGTCCATCAGCTCCAGGTGTCCGCGCACCACCGTGATGGGGGTGCGCAGTTCGTGGCCCACCTCGTCCAGGAAGCGGCGCTGCGCGGTGAACGCCTGCTCCAGCCGGTCCAACATCCGGTTGAAGGTGTGGGCGAGCGCGGCCACGTCGTCGTGCCCGGCCACGTTGAGCCGCTGGGTGAGGTCCGACTCGCTGATCCGGGCGGCGGTCTGGCGCACCAGGCGCACCGGGGCCAGCACCCGTCCGGCGACCATCCAACTGGCCAGTCCGGCGAAGACGAGCGCGCCCAGCCCGGTGGCCAGCAGCATCTTCGCGAGCCGCTGCTGCTCGACGAGTTGGCGGTCGCGGAACTCGACGACGACGAACCGCACGTCCCGGGTGTCGCCCCTGACGTGGACCGGCACCACGCCGTAGCGGACCCGACCCTTCGCGGTGTCCAGCCAACCGGTCCGGGTCCGTTTCCCGTCGAGCGAGGCCAACTCGTGGACCACGTCGGGCTGGTTGTCGAGCCGGATCGGCGGATCGACGGGGCTGCGCCGGTCGGCCCGCCCGTCCACGATGCTGAAGAAGGTCTCCTCCCGGCTGGGGAGGTGGATCGTCATGAAGCGGGTGAGCAGGACGGCGGCATCGGTGTGGGGCCGGCCGTTGTTGTCCGAGTGCGCCGCGTAGTTCCGCAGGTTCTGGACCTCGCGCTGCAACTGGTGGTCCAACTTGGTGTCGAGTTGGGCCTGCCACACGACGATGAGCCCGACGGTGGGTGCCGCGATCGCGGCACCCACCAGGAGCATCATCCAGCCCACGATCCTCGACCGCGCGCTGGTGGTGTGGGTACGCACTCCTAGTCGTCCTCTCCCTCTTCCAGATCGCCGATGCTCACCTCGTCGTCCGGATCGTGGGCATCGGATTCTTCGTGTTCGTCGTTCTCATACGGGTCGTACTCGTCTCCGTCGCGGGGGGCGGGGTGTGCGGTGCTGTAGGGCGGGACGGCCGGAGGCACGGGGGAGCCGCCGGGGGGGTCGGCGGACGTGGGGGCCGGGCCGGAGCGTTCCGGGGCCGGGGGGAGCAGGGGGCTGAGGGCGGGCGGGTCGGAGGCCGACGTCGTCCAGGTGCCGGTGGGGGTGGGCAGGGGGGTCTTCGGGCCCTGGGGGGAGATGGGGGGCGGCGAGACCGTCTGCGAAGGGGCGACATCGCTGGCTTCGGGTCCGCTCACGTCGATCGCGGGCCCCAGGTCGAGGGGCTCGCTCCCGTCCACGAGGGCCCGCCCGGCCACCATGCCGGCGCCCGCGAGGGCTGCCACCACGGTGATCGCCAGATTGGCCTTCCTGAGTCTCATAGGGAGAGTGTCCAGTCCAATCAAACAGGTGACGGAAAAGAGGAGAGGATTCTCATGTCGTTTGCGGCTGACGTGGACTTCGGGTCATTCGAGGAGAGAGTTTCGGTCGTTGTGGGAGATGTTTTCAGCTGACGAACTTCCTCGGTCGCGGTGGATATCACCTGGAGATACGTGGTGAGCGAGGTAACCGTTCAGTAGGGGCGCGTGGGGGCGCGCAAGAGATGCAGGGGGCGGATGAGCCTTTACTTCACGCCGGGGAAGTGGTGCGGAAGGCGGGGGGTTTTGTCTGGCTAAGGAGGGGTTTCCCGTGGCCGGTGTGAGAGGCGGCTCACCCATTGTTCGATAGCGGAGGGAAACCCTCCGCGGATGGGGTCGTCCATCGGCGTCCGCCGCGGCCCCCGGAGCGCCCCCGGCGACCGGTGCCGGCGGCGGCAGTGCCGACGTGTCCATGGCGAACAAGTCCGGTCAGTTGCCCCGATGACGTCGGCCACCGACCGTCGGCATGACGACAATGTGCGCATGGGTGATGACTGGAAGCGACAACTCGACCGGGTCCACGAGGGCTTGGTCCAACGGGACGACCCCGCCGAATGGGTCACCGAGGCCGATGCGGTGGAGGCGTCCTACCGCTACCCCCATCTCCTGCTGAGGGGGCCGGTCTTCGGGCTCGCCGTGGAGGAGCCCGAGCCGGGGGCCGACGAGGGGCCCGGGGACGGAGCCGCCCGCCGCTGGCGGATCGTCTCGCCGGTGGTCTCCGGGCGTCCGCAGGAGGCCCGGGACGAACTCAACTCCCATCTGTGGTTCAAGGCCAAGGACGAGACGGACGACCCCGCGCAGCGACGCGAACTCCTCGCCGCCGTCGCGGTGCTGGAGCGCGAACCCGTCAACGAGGTCGCCGCCCTCGGCCGCCGCTACCGGGTGGTCCGCGGGGACGAGTTCGCCCGCGGCGGCGACGACGGACTCGAACCGCCGCGCCCCACCGACCCCGAACCCGTCGAACGGTCCTGGGAGTTCCCCGGCGCCCTGGCCCAACCGCCCGAGACCGGAGTGGCCATCGACCCCGGTCATGAGCGCGGACTCATGGCGGCCGCCCTGAAGCTGGCGCTGCGGGACTTCCACTACCAGGGCGCCGACCTCCCCGCGGACATGCGGGAGGACAGCGCCCGCGCGGTGCGGACCCACCCCGACGTGGCGCTGCTCCCGGTGGGCTTCGGCGTGGCGGAGCGCAAGGGCGAACGCTGGCGGCCCCGGGGCATGCTGATGCCGACCCCGCACGACGCCCGCCGGATGCTGTTCGACGGACTGACCGAGTTCTGGCCGAAGGCGTTCCGGCTCACCCCGCAGAAGAAGGCGGCCTACGCACGGGCCGCCGACCGGTTCCGCACGGCGGGGCGGGCGGACGAGGTGCGGGTGGCCGGCGACCACTACCGGATCTGCCGGGTCGAGCGGATGATCCGCTGGGGCGCGGACGGCCCCGAGACCCCCCGGCGCTCGGACGTGGACCACTACGGGCCCGACCAGATGCACCCCCGCATGGACGAGGACGGCACCATCCACTACTGAGGCGGGCACCGGACACCCGCGCGAACCGCCCGGACAACTTAGGCTAGCCTAAGTTCATGTCGGTTGCTGCTGTCACGGGCCGCCCATGGGGTGAGCCGCCCACCGGGCTCCCGCTGCGGTGGTCCGATCCCGCGGTCGGTGGGGCCGTGGTGGCACCGCCGTACCTGCTCACCACCGCCGTGTTCGACGGCAGCGAGCCCACCGGCCTGGTGCAGTACGGGGTGCACACCCACGAGGACGCGCTCCTGGTGTGGCCGCACGCCGGCTCGATGACCCTGCACACCGCCGACGCGGTGCGCCGCCTCGTCCCCGGCCAGGGCGTCTGGGTGCCGCCCGGCACCCCGCACGCCTCCGCGGCCGACCCCGGCGGCGTCGGCTGCTACACCTACGTGACCCGCGCCGCCGCCCCCGCCGACTGGTCGGCCCCCCGCGCCCTGAGGGTGGAACGGGCGCTCCAGGAGATGCTGCTGCACCTCGACGTCACCCCCATGGACGACGGACTGCGGCTGCGCACCCAACGGGTGATCCTGGAACTGCTCCAGGACGACCCGCTGCCCGCGCTCGACGTGCCCGTGCCCGAGGACTGGCGCATCCGGGGACTCGCCCACGAAGTCCTGGGAGACCCCGAGGGCGACCTCTCCCTGGAGGAGCTCGCCGCCCGGCACGGGCTGAGCGTGCGCACCGTCACCCGGGCCTTCGCCCAGGACGTCGGGATGCCCTTCACCCGCTGGCGCGCCCTGGTGCGGATGTCCGGCGCGATCACCCTGCTCAGCCAGGGGCAGCCGGTGAACCTCGTCGCGCACCGCTGCGGCTACTCCACGACCAGCGCGTTCAGCGCCGCCTTCCGCCGGGTCACCGGCGCCAGCCCCACCGAGTACCTGCGCGGACTCTGACGCCCCACGGGTGGCCGATTCGCGACGCACCCTGGCCGGAGCGCGACGCCCGGCGGCCTTCCGGTTCCCTAGCGTGGAGCCAAGTGAGGGTTGCCTAACTTCCGGTGCGCGGGGTCGTACGCCCGCGTGTCCCCACCGCGGTGACGGCCGTCACGCCCCACCCCGCCGTCGCGCACCGCGCGGGCACCGACCCCGTCGAAACCGAGGAGAAGCATGTCCCCGTCCACGGCCGAACCCCAGGCCGCCCCCACCCCGGCCCGCCGCCGGCGCGGGGCCTGGACCCGCATCGCCGGGCTGGCCTTCGCCGCCGCCCTGGTCCTGACCGGCTGCGGCAGCACGGAGTCCGGCGGCTCCGGCACGGACGCCAAGAAGGCCGAGCCCGCCGCCGCGGCCAAGGACTTCCCCGTCACCATCAAGCACGCCCACGGCTCCACCGAGATCACCGCCAAGCCCAAGCGGGTCGTCGCGGTCAGCTGGATGTCCCTCGACGTGGTCGCCGCGCTCGGCACCGTGCCGGTGGGCGTCGACGAGCAGTGGGGCGGCGACAAGCAGGGGTACACCCCCTGGTTCCGCGCCCAGGTCGACAAGCTCGGCGGCACCCTGCCCGAGGTCCTCACGTACGGCGACGCCGGCGAGATCGACTTCGAACAGATCCTCTCCCTGGAGCCCGACCTGATCCTCGGTCTGTACTCCGGCATCAGCGACGTCGACTACAAGCGCCTCAGCGAGATCGCCCCCACCGTCCCCTACCTGGAGAAGCCCTGGGACGGCGGCACCTGGCAGGAGATGACCCGCACCGTCGGCACGGCCCTCGGCGAGAAGGGGAAGGCCGAGGCCCTCGTCACCGACGTCGAAGGCCGGCTCGCCGGCGTCGCCCGCGACAACCCCGAGTTCAAGGAGAAGACCTTCGCCTACGGCGTGGCCCTCACCCCCGGCTCCACCGAGGTCGGCCTCTACATGGACTACGACCCCCGGGTGCGACTGCTCACCGAGATGGGCTTCAGCAACACCCCGTCCATGGGGGCCATCGGCAAGACCGTCAAGGGCAGCAACTGGTACGGCGGGATCAGCCTGGAGAAGCTCGACACCATCGACGCCGACGTCTTCGTCGCCTGGGCCAACACCCCCGCCGACGTCAAGCACTCGCTGAAGGACGACCTGTTCACCCGGTGGGAGCCGATCGAGCAGAAGCGGTACGCCTTCGTCCAGGACGCCACCCTCGGCATGGCCACCAGCGGCCCGAGCGTGCTGTCCATCCCGTGGGCCCTCGAACGGTACGTGCCGATGCTCAAGGACGCCGTCGCCGGCAAGGGCGTCACCGGCGCCGCGAAGTAGCGGACCCTCCCCACCCCACCCACCAGGACCCCTCCGTGACGCTCACCTCGCCCCCCGGCGGGCCGGCCCCCGCGGCCGGCCCGCCGGGCCCGCACCCCGGTTCCACCGGGGCGGGCCCGGCGGCCCGCCACCGGCTGCCCGTCCTGCTGACGGCCCTCGTCCTCCTGCTGGTGACGACCCTGCTCAGCCTGATGGTCGGGGCCCGGGCCATCGACCCCGCCACCGTCTGGGACGCCCTCGCCGGCGTCGTCCGCGGCGTCGACCCCGCCACCCTCCCCGACGAACACGTCATGATCCGCGAAGGGCGCCTGCCGCGCACCGTGATCGGACTCGTCGTCGGCGCCGCCCTCGGCCTGTGCGGGGCCCTCATCCAGGCGTTCACCCGCAACCCCCTCGCCGACCCCGGCATCCTCGGGGTCAACGCCGGCGCCGCCTTCGCCGTCACCCTCGCCGTCGGGGTGCTCGGCGTCACCGACCCCACCGGGTTCGTGTGGTTCGCGCTCGCCGGCGCCTTCGTCCTCACCGTCCTCGTCTACGTCCTCGGCTCGCTCGGCACCCACGGCGCCACCCCCGTGAAACTCACCCTCGCCGGCGTCGCCCTCACCGCCGTCTTCAGCGGCATCACCACCGGGCTCACCCTCAAGAACCGCACCACCTTCGACGCCATGCGCTTCTGGGACGTGGGCTCCCTCGGCGGACGCCCCCTCGACGTGCTGCCGGTCGCCGGCCCGCTCCTCGCCGCCGGCGCCGTCCTCGGACTGCTGTGCGCCCGGCCCCTGAACGCCCTCGCGCTCGGCGACGACTCGGCCCGCTCGCTCGGCGCCCGCCTCGGCCCCACCCGGATCGGCGTCGTCCTCGCCGTGACCCTGCTCGCCGGCACCTCCGTCGCGGTCGCCGGTCCCATCTCCTTCGTCGGACTGATGGTGCCGCACGTCGTGCGCTGGATCACCGGCCCCGACCAGCGCTGGATCCTCCCGCTCACCCTGATCGTCGCGCCCGCCTTCCTGCTGGCCGCCGACATCGTCGCCCGGGTGGTGCTGCCGACCGGGGAACTGCGCGTCGGACTGGTCACCGCCCTCGTCGGCGCCCCCGTCCTCGTCGTCCTCGTCCGGCGCCGCACCGCGAGCGGCCTGTGACCACCGCCCGCACCCCCGCCCAGGAAGCCGCCATGCCCCCGGCCCGCGCCCCGCTGCCCGCCGCCCCCGTCCACTTCGGCCGCACCACCCGGACCTGGCGCCGCTGGGGCCTGGCCCTGCTCGTCGACCGGCGCACCGTCCTGGTCTGCGGCGTCCTGGCCCTCGCGGTGCTCGCCCTCGGCTCACTCACCCTGGCCACCGGCTCCCGCTCGCTCACCCTCGGCCAGGTCCTCACCGCCCTCGTCGACCCCGACTCCGACCCCCGCAACCGGCTGGTCGTCGTCACCTGGCGACTGCCCCGACTGCTGTTCGCCGTGGTGTGCGGGGCCGCGCTCGCCGTCAGCGGCGCCCTCTTCCAGTCCCTCACCCGCAACCCGCTCGGCTCCCCGGACGTCATCGGCTTCTCCGCCGGCTCCTACGCCGGCGCCACCGTCGTCCTGGTGCTCATCGGCACCACCGACTACCTCACCGTCGCCGCCGGAGCGCTCCTCGGCGGCGCCGCCACCGCCCTCCTCGTCTACCTGCTCGCCTACCGCAACGGGCTCCAGCCCTTCCGACTGATCATCGTCGGCATCGCCGTGGGCGCCGGCCTCGGCTCGCTCACCTCCATGCTGCTGCTGTCCGTCAACGCCCAACAGGCCATGCTCGCCGCGACCTGGGGCGCCGGCTCGCTCAGCGGCCTCGGCTTCGAGCAGCTCCAGCCCGCCGTCCTGGTGTTCGCGGCCCTGCTGCTGGCCACGGTCGGCGTGGTCCGCCCGCTGGCCCAACTGGAGATGGGCGACGACACCGCCCTCGCCCTCGGCGTGCGCGCCCACCGCACCCGGCTCGCCGCGACCGTCACCGGCGTCGCGCTCACCGCCCTGGTCACCGCCGCCGTCGGACCCATCGCCTTCGTCGCCCTCGCCGCCCCCCAGATCGCCCAACGCCTCACCCGCGGCGCCACCGCACTGCGCATCCTGCCCACCGCCCTCACCGGCGCCCTGCTCCTGGTCGCCGCCGACTTCGTCGCCCAGCGCATCGACCTGCCCGTCGGCGTCGTCACCGTCTCCGTCGGCGGGCTCTACCTCGCCTGGCTCCTCGCCCGCCAGTACGCCGCCCGCCGATGACCGCCCCCGCCCCGCCGTCCCGAGGAACCACCGTGCCCCCGACCGTCCACCCCGCACCGCCCGCCCCGACCACCGCCCGCCTGGCGGCGCGGGACGTGACCCTCGGCTACGCCCGCCACCCCGTCGCCGAACACCTCGACGTCGCCGTCCCCGACGGCTCGTTCACCGTCATCATCGGCCCCAACGCCTGCGGCAAGTCCACCCTGTTGCGGGCGCTGTCCCGACTGCTGGCCCCCACCGCCGGACAGGTCGTCCTCGACGGCCGCCCCATCGCCGAGTACCGCTCCAAGGAGGTCGCCCGCCGACTCGGCCTGCTGCCCCAGACCTCCCTCGCCCCGGACGGCATCACCGTCGCCGAACTCGTCGCCCGGGGCCGCTACCCGCACCAGAAGCTGACCCGCCAGTGGACCCCCGACGACGAGAAGGCCGTCGCCGAAGCCATGGCCGCCACCTCGGTCACCGAACTCTCCGGCCGCCCGGTCGACGAACTCTCCGGCGGCCAACGCCAACGGGTGTGGGTGGCCATGGTCCTCGCCCAACAGACCCCCGTCCTGCTGCTGGACGAACCCACCACCTTCCTCGACCTCGCCCACCAGATCGACCTGCTGGAACTCTTCACCGACCTGCACCTCGCCGGCCGCACCCTCGTCGCGGTCCTGCACGACCTCAACCACGCCGCCCGCTACGCCACCCACCTGATCGCCCTGCGCGAGGGCCGCGTCGTCGCCGAGGGCCCGCCCGAGCAGGTCATGACCGCCGACCTGGTGCGCGAGGTGTTCGACCTGCCCTGCCGGGTCGTCCCCGACCCGGAGACCGGCACCCCCATGGTCGTCCCGCTGGCCCGCCGCCGGGACGGCGCATGACCTCCGACGCCCCGGCCCCCGACACCGCCCTCACCCCCGGCGACCTGTTCCGCACCACCCTGCTGCACGGCGGGCGCGGCAGCCGACTCGCCCTCACCACCCTCGCCTTCATGGCCCACCAGCTCTGCGAGGCCCTGGTCCCCGTCGTCATCGGCGTCGTCATCGACCGGGCCCTCGCCCCGGGCGACCCGGCCGCGCTGCTGCGCTGGCTCGCCGTCCTCGGCGGGGTCTTCCTCGTCCTGTCCCTGTCCTACCAGCGCGCCTCCGCGGCCATGGTCACCGTCTACGGCCACGCCGAACACGAACTGCGCCAGGCCGCCATGACCCGCCTCCTCGACCCGCGCGGACTGCGCCGCCGCCCCGGCCCCGGCGAAGCGCTGGTCCACCTCACCTCCGACACCTACCGGGTCGCCGGCGTCTCCTGGAGCGTCGTCGAACAAGCCGCCACGACCACCGCCATCCTCACCGCCTCCGTCGCCCTGCTGCTGATCTCCGTCCCGCTCGGCATCGGCGTGATCGTCGCCACCGTGCTCGTGCTGTTCCTGATGCGACGGCTGTCGATGCCGCTGGAGGCCCGCGGACTCGCCGAGCAGGGCTCCGCCACCCGGGCCGGCGAGGTGGCCACCGACATGATCACCGGGCTGCGGGTGCTCATCGGCATGCACGCCCGCACCGAAGCCGCCGCCCGCTACCGCACCGCCAGCGACGACTCCCGGCGCGGCGCCGTCGCCGCCGCCCGCTCCGTCCTCGCCTACACCGCGCTGAGCATCGCCCTGTCCGGGGCGTTCCTCGCCGCCCTCGCCACCGCCGCCGGACTCCTCGCCCTCGACGGCCACCTCACCGTCGGCCAACTCGTCACCGTCCTCGGCCTCGCCCAGTTCCTCCAGGGCTCCCTCGCCCACGTCGGCACCTTCGCCGCCAACTGGACCCACAAGCGGGCCTCCGCCCGCCGTCTCGCCGACCTCCTCAACACCCCGCCCCTGACCACCGCCACCCCCGAAGCCGCCACCACCGTCGGCGGCGAGGTCGACGTCACCTGGCAGCCGCCGGGCCACCCCGCCCCCGTCGAGATCCCCGCCGGCACCCTGCTCGGCGTCGTCCCCCGCCACCCCGCCCACGCCCGCGACCTCAGCGACCGCCTCGCCCACCGCGTTCCGCCCCCGCGCGGCGAACTCCTCATCGACGGACGGGACGCCGCCGACCTCGGTCCGCACGGAGTCCGCGCCCGCATCACCGCACCCCCGCACCACGGCACCCTCTTCACCGGCACCCTGCACACCAACCTCACCCCGCCCGGCACCCCGGCCGACCCCGCCCTGCTGCGCGCCGCCGCCCTCGACGACGTCCTGGAACACCTCGGCGGCGCCGACGCCCCCATCGGCGAGGCCGGCAACCGACTCTCCGGCGGCCAACGCCAACGCCTGCTGCTGGCCCGCGCCCTGCACGCCGACACCCCCGTCCGCGTCCTCGACGAACCCACCACCGCCGTCGACCCGGTGACCGAACGCCGCATCGCCGAAGGGCTGCGCACCCTGCCCGGCACCACCGTCCTCATCACCACCAGCCGCATCCTGCTCGCCCACTGCGACCGGGTGATCGACCTCGCCGCCCCCGACACCCCCACGGAACCCGACACCCCCACGGCCCCCGACGCACCGAACGGAACCCCCCGGTGACGACCCCCGACCCCGCCCCGACCGGGATGCTGCCCCTGGCGAGCCCGCGCCGCGCCCGCCGGGAGACCGTCCGCCGACTCGTCCGCCACCGCGGTCGCCTCGCCGCCACGGCGCTCGTCCTGCTCGCCGGCACCGCCGCCACCCTCACCGCACCCCCGCTGCTCGGGCTGGTCGTCGACGCGGTGGTCGACGAGGCCGCCCGCGCCCGGATCGTCCTCCTGGGCGCCCTGCTCGCCCTGGCCTGCCTGGTCGGCGCCGCACTGACCCTCCTCGGCGGCCGGATGCTCGTCGCCCTGGTGCAGGACACCCTCGCCGGGCTCCGCGAGGACGTGTTCGAGGCCGCCGTCCACCTGCCCGCCGAGACCCTCGAAGCGGGCGGCAGCGCCGACCTGGTCTCCCGGGTCACCGGCGACGTCGAAGCGATCTCCGAAGCCGCCACCGACGTCCTGCCCGAACTCACCGGCGCGGCCCTCACCATCGCCCTCACCCTCGCCGGCCTCGCCGTCCTCGACCCGCGCCTCGCCCTCGCCGGCCTGGTCTGCGTCCCCGTCCACTGGTACGCCACCCGCCGCTTCCTGGCCCGCTCCCACCTCGTCTACGGGGACGTGCGCCGACTGGAGGCCGAACGCGGACAGACCGTCATCGAAGCGGTGCGCGGCGCCGAAACCATCGGTGCCTACCGCGCCCAGGAGCTCCACCTCGCCGAACTCGCCACCCGCAGCCTGCGCGCCGTGGACCGCCAACGCGACGGGGTGCGGCTCGCCAACCGCTTCTACGGAGGGCTGCACGTCGCCGAGTACCTCGGCCTGTCCGCCGTCCTCGTCACGGGCTACCTCCTGCTCGGCGCCGGGACCGTCACCCTGGGCACCGCCACTGCCGCGGCCCTCTACTTCCACCGGCTGTTCGGCCCCATCGGTTCGCTGCTCACCAGCCTCGACGACATCCAACGCGCCACCGTCGGCCTCACCCGGCTGATCGGCGTCACCGACCTCGCCGAGCCCGCGGCCCGGCCCGGCGCCCGCCCCGAACGCCCGGCCGCCCCGGCCGTCGAGGTGTCCGGAGTGACCCACACCTACCCCGGCGCCACCCGGCCCGCCCTGCACGACGTCCACCTCACCGTCCCCGCCGGCACCACCGTCGCCCTGGTCGGCGCCAGCGGCTCCGGCAAGAGCACCCTGGCCCGGCTCATCGCCGGCATCGGCCGACCCGACCGGGGACGCATCACCCTCGACGGCACCGCCGCCCACGAGGCCCGCACCCACCTGGTCACCCAGGAGGTCCACTGCTTCGGCGGCACCCTCGCCGACAACCTCAGCCTGGCCGCGCCCACCGCCCCCCGGGACCGGCTCGCCCGCGCCCTCGCCGAGTCCGGCGCCGATCGCGCACTGCCCCGGGACACCGACCTGGACACCGTCGTCGGCGGCCCGGACGGCACCCCGCTGGACGACGGCACCGTGCAACACCTGGCACTCGCCCGGGTGCTGCTGGCCGACCCCCCGTTGGTGGTCCTCGACGAACCCACCGCCGAATCCGGCCCCGCCACCCGGACCCTGCTCACCGAGGCCCTGCGCCGCACCACCCGGGGCCGCACCAGCGTGATCGTGGCCCACCGCCTCGAACAGGCCCGGGACGCCGACCACATCGTCCTGCTGAACTCCGGCCGGGTCGCCGAAGCCGGCACCCACGCCGAACTCCTCTCCCGGGCCGGGGAGTACGCCGCCCTCTGGGACGCGTACACCCGCTCCCCGGCCGCCGAAGCCCCCCGAGCCCTCACCAAGGAGCACCGCACATGATGATCCACCGCGCCACCGTCTCCCGCGTCCAGCACCTCACCCCGACCATGGTCCGCATCACCCTGACCGGCGGGGACCTGCCGTCCTTCGTCTCGACCGGGGTGGCCGACGAGTACGTGCGCCTGTTCTTCCCGCACGGCGCCGACCGCCACGACCTCTCCCTCCCCGTCGCCACCGAGAACAGCTGGGAGACACCCGAGGGCAAACCCACCGCCCCCATGCGCACCTACACCATCCGCGCCGCCCGCCCCGAGGTCGCCGAGATCGACATCGACTTCGTCATCCACTCGCACGGCGTCGCCGGCGGCTGGGCCGCGACCGCCGAGCCCGGCGACCCCCTCGGACTGAACTCCCCGACCGGCCTCTACGACCCGCCCGCCGACCTCGCCCGACAGATCCTGGTCAGCGACCTCACCGGACTGCCCGCCCTGGCCCGCATCCTGGAGACCACCCCCGACACCGTCGCCACCCGCGCCGTCATCGAGGTTCCCGACGAACACTCCGAGCAGCCCCTGCCCGCCCACCCCCGGGCCAAGGTCACCTGGACCCACGGCGGCAACGGCCACGCCCCCAGCCGCCTCGCCGACCTCGTCACCGCCGCACTTCCCGAGGACACCGACCTCACCGGCACGTACATCTGGGTCGCGGGCGAGACCGCCGCCCTGCGCGGCGTCCGCAAGCACCTGCGCCGCACCCTCGCCCTGCCCACCGACCGCTTCAAGGTCGTCGGCTACTGGAACCCGGGCGGCGACAGCTGGTCCGACCGCTACGAGGCGCTGCCCGAGCACGTCAAGGACGAACTCGCCGCCCTGTGGGACGACCCGAAGGACGACCTGGAGGACGTCACCATCGCCTACGAGGACCGACTGACCGGCCTCGGACTCTGAGCCCTCCGCCACGCGTACGGCTCGGGGGGCGGACCCGCCCGAGCCGCCCGTGCCCCGGAACGGATGGGATGACACCTCGTCAATCTCGGTCAACTGCCCCCCACATGAGGAGAACGGCGTCTGCGTGCCCGTAAGCTCAGGGGCAACGCGACACTGTGGAACGGCAACGGGGGCACGTCCATGACACGGGGAACGGTAGCGACCGGCCCGTCCGGCGATCCGGCAACGCGCATCAACGGCCTCCCCCCGGAAGGACCGTTGCCCGGTGGTGGTGGCGCCGGGGACCTGGTGTCCACACCCGCAGTGAAGCGGGAGGCCGCCGGCACCATCGAGACCGAGCTGGAGCCCGACACCGCGAAGGCGGCGAACCGGGTCGACGAGGCCAACGAGAAGGTGATGGGCGGTCTGCGGGGCTGGGCCACCGCCACGGGGATGAGGACGGTCCAGGAGACGTGGGACGGTCAGGTCAAGGCGCTGATGGGGCGGCTCGCCCACGAGAAGAACGCCCTGCGGGCGGCCGCCACGACCCTCCGGGCGACGGACGTGGACCGCAAGGTCCGCATCGACGCCGTCAGGTCGAGCTTCGACACCTACTAGGCCCGACACCGGCACGCGCTCACCCAGTCCCGAGGAAGCCGCACCATGTTGACGTACGACGACGTCATGACCGCCGACTTCACCAGTCTCTCCGGCGCCGCCGACAAGTGGCAGGAGACGGCCGAAGAGTTCGCGAAGGTCGAGAAGCGCTACCGGGAGAGCGTGAGCAGGGTCGCCATGGGCCCGGCCTGGATGGGGGTGAGCGCCGGCGCCGCCCGCGCCAACTTTCCCGCGACCCTCTACGAGTACGAGGCGGCCCGGACCCAGGCCAAGGCCACCGCGTCCCTCCTGCGGAACGCCTTCTCCGAGTTCACCGAGTTGAAGAAGCAACTCGTGTCCGCCCGCGACGATGCCGTCAAGGCCGGGATGAACGTGTCCGCACGGGGCCAGGTCTCCTACGACTACGATCGACTCGGCGCCGAGGAGCGCAGCACCGCCCTCAACCATCCGGCCCACGCCCAGCAGATCCAGGCCGCCGTGCAGAGTTGGCGGGACCACCTGCAAGCCTGCGTCAAGCTCGTGGACGACGCCGACCGGGACCTCAAAAGAGACCTGGAAGCCGTGGTGAAGGACAAGGGCGGCAACAAGAACGACGCCACCGTCGGCGGCTTCAACGGAGACGCCGACACCATCGCCGCTTCCGACGACCGCGCCCGCCAGATCCGGACCCGACTCGCCGCGGTCATGGAGATGAAGGACGACGAGACCCTCGACGACTACCTGAAGCGCCTCCAGCGCGAGGGCATCACCCGACTCACCGGCAGCGAGCAACTCGGCAAGACGATCACCTCGTTCCTCGCGGGTACCGCCAAGGCGTCGATGGTGGCCCAGGCGCTGTACACCAGCGGAATGTGGAGCTACAAGCTCAACAAGTACTTCACGGAATACAAGCCGATGAGTGCTCCAGGTACCCTGGTCGCCAGCAAGGTCAACGCCCAGTTGGCGGCAGCCCGCCCGGGAAGCCTGCTGAGTAAGGTGCCGCCCGGCTTGGCAAGGTTCATGTACGGCTCCGATCTGGCTGCTGAATTCGGTGCTCATGTACGACCTCATAACGGTACCTACTTCATCCCGAAGGCCCACCAGGCGAATCTTGTGACGGTTGCCAAGAACGGTGGTCTGGGGCAGGCGGCCCAGGCTGCGGGTTGGGTGCGTGGCGCGGGCGGTGTGTTCAGTGCGGGGGCCACGGTGTACGGCGTCGCCAATCTGGCCACGTACAACACCGAGATGATCAAGGCGAATCCGGATAAGTTCGCCACCGATCTCACCAGCACGGCCTTCAACGCCTCCATGACGGCCCTGGTGGTGGCGCCCAATCCGGTCACCGCCGGCTTGGCCATTGGTACGGGCGTGGCCTATCTCGGTGCGACGGCGTGGGAGCACCGAGAAGCTATCGGGGACGCTGCAGAGTGGACGGGAAGGAAGGCAGTCGAAGTGGGAAAGGGCGTTTCCGAGGCGGTTGACGATGTCAAGGAAGGAATCGCGAGCGGAGCGAAAAAGCTCTTCAGTAATCCGTTCGACTGATCCGCACCGTGAACCGACCCGGTACAGGGGAGAGACATGCAGTTCGCTACCACTGCCTTCCAGATGGATTACTACCACCACAAGGTCCCGGGTGCGGCCTTCCCCGGTTGGCGGGGAAGTTCCCCGGAACTGGGAGACGTTTGGGTCAGTTACCCGTATCAACTGGGGCCCGAAGCGATTCGTTCCGTCGTTCGTGGTGAGAACATTCCAACCGTCCTCTACGACGCCAAGGGTGCTCATGTCACCTCCGTCATGAGCATGCCGACATTGAATTTCGGGACGCTCAAGGTCGGTGAGGAAGAAGTTGCCATGAGTCGCAACAGGTTGGGGTTGAGTCAAAGGGGGCGTGCACTCCACATGACTTATCGGGCGGACACGTACATGCTGTGGGCGATCGATACCAACTACTACGCTTTCGCGCGCAAGCCGTCGGGCGAGCGCACTGGCGTGACGATCGAGGTACGGCAACACGCCGGCAAGGGGCGATTGCCTCTGATGCGTAACCAGTGCCGCACCGTCACGATCGACGGATACGCCGAGCCGACCGATCTGGCCCTGGCCGTGATGTTCTCCGGGGTCGACTGTTCCACCCTCACCCCGGGCGGAGCCGTCAAAGCGCTCTTCGCCCGTGGCCGGGACCTGATCGTGGAGAACGGTTGACGGTCTGGTTCATCCAGTGGAACGCCTGACCGTTCGGCACCACCCGCCCAGCCATAGCGAAACGAGCTGTCCGCATGCCTTCGTTCGACCTCTCCCGCTACCGGTTCCGCCTCAGCGGCGATGACCTCGGAGCGCTCATCCTGATCGCCGCCGGGGAGGCGGTGCCCGACCAACTGGCCGATTCCGTCGCCGGCTTGCGCGATGCCGGTCTGATCTGGCCGGACGGCAGGCTGGCCGAGGCGCTCCAACCGCTGATCACCACGGTCCTCGACGCGTCGGCGGTCATCGGCATCGAGACCGCGGGCCCGGAGGGCGGGTTGGCGCACGGGGTGCTGGTCGGCGAGGACGGGAGCTTCTCCCACGAGGCGTGGCCCGGCGAGAGCGAGTCGGAGTACGTCCGGGTCGACCGCAACATGCTCGTCTGGGAGCTCGCTCGGATGGTGAACCTCCAACGGACCGAGCCCCCGACCAGCGGCCCCCGTACCGTCACCGCCACACTCGGCGCCCTGGACGGGGCTCTCGGGGCCATGGGAACCGCCACCGCCGAACAACCGTCGGCCGTCCGCACGGCCCTGTCGGCGAACGGCGTCCCCGCCGGTCCGGAACTGGAGCGGCTCGCCGAACTGATCGTCCACCTGCGGTGCAGTTGGCGCATCACCGCAGCCTGGCCCGGCGACGACGGCACCGAACCGGGCCTCACCGCCCGTGGCTTCGCCGTCTGGGACTGCGGCGGCTTCGGCTACTGGCACCGCGAACTGCCCGCGGAGCCCGTCATCGAGGGCACCACGGGCCCGTCCGTTCCGCTCCGGCTCGTTGCGATCCGTCCCCGGGACATCTGGGAGATGCTGGCCGAGCTCCTTCCCGATGCCCCGTCCCTCACCGCCGCCCGAGTCCGCTCCACGGCCGACGGTCCGGCACTCCTCCGTTGATCCGCCGCTCTGCGAGATCGGCCGCAGCCTGCTCGCCGGCCTGCCCGCGCTTGAGTGCATGGTGACGGAACCTCACAGCGGAGCTCACCGAGCGCAGGCGGCTGTCGTCGCACCGGTATCCAGCCCGGACCGCCCGGACCGCCCGGACCGCCCGGACCGCCGGTGAACACCTGAACACCGGACTCCCCGGACTCCCCGGACTCCCCGGACTCCCCGGACTCCCCGGACTCCGCGAGGCGAACCCGCAGGCGGCAAGGGGGCGTTCCGGTCGGGGCCCGCACCCGTGGGCGGGTCGGCGCCGTTAGCCTGTCGGCATGACGGAGCGTGTCGTGCCCGGCCGCGCGGACGGCCTGATCGCGCTGGACGCCGCGGACGCACTGTGGATCGCTCTGACGGCCGGCGGCGGAGTGCCGACGGCTGCCGGGGCCCTCACCCGCTCGCCCGCCCGCGCCGGGGCGGGGTACGTCCTGCTCGGGAGCCGGGTGGTGGCGACGGTGAGAGCGGACGGCGGTCGGTGGGGCGTCGAGGAGCGCGAGGTGCGCCGGGCGGCCGAGGAGCTGAACGCGGTGGGGACCGACCGGCGGGACCTGGTCCGCGTCGGTCCGTTCCGCGCGACGCCGGAGCCGGAGCGCGACGGGGAGACGTCGCTGTGCTGGCGTCGGCGGGTCGCGGCGCAACTGCGGGAACCGTCCGCCCGCCCGCACCACGTGGCCGGCATCGACTGGCGACGGGTACTCGTGGAGCACACCCGGGACGGAAGCCGGCGGACGTGGTGGTTGCCGCGCACGGTGGTGAGGCTGCTCGACGGGGCGGAGCACGCCGAGACGCGGTGGCTGCGTGCCGCGGGGACCCGTGGAACGGTAACGGCCGCGGCCCGCCCGCCCGCCGCCCCTCCCCGGCCGGCCGGAGACGCCGACGGCAGGCGGTCGACGAGCCCCGAGGACTCCGCCGACCCGCCGCGCCCGTACGGCAAGGAGCTCGAAGGCCAGCTGTACTCGGTGCTCAGCCGGAGGCCCGGCATCACCGGGAAGGTGGCCGGGTGGACGTGCGCCGTCTGCCACGGCACCCCCGCCGCGGTCCTGGACCACTGCCACGAGCACGGCTACGTCCGCGCCCCCGTCTGCCAGTCCTGCAACACGCGGGAACGCCCCGACCACTTGTACGCCCACGACGTCCGGGTGGCGAACCGCTACACCCGCCTCTTCCAGACCGACGCCGAGGACTGGCTCCGCCACTGGCACCGCTGCACCGGCTGCCGCGCCCGCACCGTCCTCCCGCTGCCGCACCTCGCCGCCTGGACCGCCTTCATCGCCTGCCGGTCCCTGCGCCCGACCCACCGGGCCCCGCGCGGGCGCGAGCCCTGCGGCCTGCTGCGCGTCTCCTGGACGGGCAGTCAGAACGCGCCCCGTTCCTGCCTGTTCACCGTCACGGTCGACTCCTGCCCCGCGGGCGAGCACCGCGTCCTGGCGCGGATCCCCTACCGCGAGGCCGCCGAGCGGTTCCGCGGCTGGCTGGCCGACACGGCTCCCGCCGTGGCCGCCGCAGCCGGACCCGACCGCCTGGACGGTCTCCCCGCACGGCCCCGACCGGTCGTCGCGGACACCAGTGGCGAGGGCCTGGCGCTCTTCTGAGCAGGACCCCGCCGGCCGCGCGGAGAGGGTCGCGACGAAGGTCTTGCATCGGGCCTTCGTTCAACCGGGCCGACGGACCGTGCGGCAGGGGTGACCGGATCGACCGGAACGCACGTCCCGGGGCGGTGGGGGCGATGCGACGAACGGGCGGGAGGGCGTCCGCTCAGGGGGCCGGTCGGTCGATGCGGGGGCGGGCCGGTCGACCGGGGGTCGGGTCCGGCTGCGGCGGCAGAAAGAAGAAGCCCCTGACTCGAATTCACCGAGTTCAGGGGCTTCTTTGGCACTTCTCGCGAAGTGCCCCCGGCAGGATTCGAACCTGCGCACACGGCTCCGGAGGCCGTTGCTCTATCCCCTGAGCTACGGGGGCGGTGTCGCCGGGCCGTGGTAGCGGCTGGCGACGGGTAGAACACTACCAGCTCAGGCGGGGTGGTCATGACCGGGTTTCGGTGAGCGGCCCGGCGCCCGTACCGCCGGCCGGGGCCGGCGGTACGGGCTGGTGGAGGGCGCGGGACGGGGGCGGCAGCCGGCCGGGTACCCCGGTGGGGTGGAAGTGGGGAAAAGCGGGACGCGGCCGTCCTTGCCCACCTACCCTCGACGTGTGCCAGGCGCCTCGGGCCGGGTGCTTGTTGTGGACGACAACAAGGTCATCCGGCAGCTGATCAGGGTCAATCTCGAACTGGAGGGCTTCGAGGTCGTGACCGCGGCCGATGGTGCCGAAGCCCTGGAGGTCGTGCACGAGGTGCGCCCCGACCTCGTCACCCTGGACGTGGTGATGCCCCGGCTGGACGGGCTGCGGGCCGCCGCGCTGTTGCGTGCCGATCCCCGTACCGAGCACCTCCCCCTCATGATCGTCAGCGCCTGCACCCAGCACGAGGTGGAGAGCGGGCTGGACGTCGGTGTGGACGCGTTCCTGTCCAAGCCGTTCGAGCCCGGTGAGCTCGTCGGCACCGTGCGCACCCTGATCGGGCGCGGGGGCGGGCCCGGAGCGGACGGTGTTCCCGGGGAGCCGGCGTCCGCCCCGGTCGGCGGGGAGCACGAATAGCGGCGGAGGGAGCCGCGGTGGTCCCGTCGAAGGCCGCGGAAGGCACGGGCCGGAAGCCCGCCCCGGGGGGTGCACCCCCGGTCGTCCCCGTTCTGGGGGCGCTGCCGTCCCCGTCCCACACCCCGAAACCCCCGCGCACCGCGGCGGCGGCCTCCCCTACCCTGGTGCCGTGACCCCCGTCGAGCTGTCCCGGACCGTGCTGCGCGCCGTGCGGTCCGCCGTGGACGCCGGGGAACTGACCGTCGCCGCGGAAGCGGTGCCCGGCCGGGTCGCCGTGGAGCCGCCGCGGCCCGGCGGGCTGGGCGACTACGCGACCAGCGTCGCCCTCCGACTGGCCCGCCCCGCGGGCCGCCCGGCCCCGCAGGTCGCGGCGGTGCTGCGGCGACGGCTGCTGGCCGAGGACGGGATCGCCCGGGTGGACGTGACCGGGCCCGGGTTCCTGAACCTCACCCTCGACCGGGCCGTGCACGGGGACCGCGCACTCGTGGCCCGGGTGCTGGTGGAGGGGGAGCGGTACGGCGACGGGGACGCCCTCGCCGGACAGGACCTCGTGCTCGTGGTGGCACCGGAGCTGCGCGCGCGGACCGTCGCCGAGGCCGTGGTCGGCCTGCTGGCCGGGCAGGGCGCCCGGCCCGTGCTCCGCGACGAGCCGTCCGCGGGGGAGGGGGCCCGCCCGCTGCGACCCGTGCCCGCCCGGGGCGTGCGGGAGCCGGCGGTCGACGACCGGCCCGCCGTGGACGCCCTGCGCTGGGCCCTGCTGCACCCCGCCGCGCACGACGCCCCCAAGGACCCGGCCGACCACCTGCCGCGACGGGAGACCAATCCGCTGTTCCGGGTCCAGTACGCCCACGCCCGGACCTGCGCCCTGCGCCGCAACGCCCGTGACCTGGGGTTCTCGGCTCTGCCCGGGGATCTCCCCGACGGGCCGGACGGTGCCGCCGGCGCCCTGGTGCGACAGTTGGCCGCCTACCCCCGGGTGCGTGCCGCCGCCGCCCAGCACCGGGCGCCCGACCGCCTCGCGCGGTACCTGGTGGACCTCGCCGACGAGGTGCTGCGGTTCACCGCCGCCTGCCCGGTGCTGCCGCTGGGCGACGAGAAACCCTCGGCCGCCCACCGCGCCCGGCTGGCGCTCGCCGAAGCCGCCGGGACGGTGCTGGCCGGTGGCCTGACCCTGCTCGGCATCGACGCACCCGAACACCTCTGAGAGAAGCGCACCAGACATGAGTCGTTCCGCCCACCCCGCCGGGCCCCGCCACGCCGACGTGCTGCCCGAGGGCCACTACACCGCCCCGCCCGCCGACCTCAACGCGCTCGATGGCAAGGTGTGGGCCCGTACCGTCGAGCGGGACGAGGAAGGGGTGCTGAACGTCGGCGGGCTCCCGGTCACCCGGCTCGCCGAGGAGTTCGGGACCCCCGCGTACGTGATGGACGAGGGCGACTTCCGGGCCCGGGCGCGCGCCTGGCGCGATGCCTTCGGGACGGACGCCGACGTGTTCTACGCGGGCAAGGCGTTCCTGTCCCGGGCGGTCGTGCGCTGGCTGCACGAGGAGGGGTTGAACCTCGACGTCTGCTCCGGCGGGGAACTCGCCACCGCACTGTCCGCCGGGATGCCGGCCGAACGCATCGCCTTCCACGGCAACAACAAGTCGACCGCGGAGATCGAGCGGGCGATCACCGCGGGGGTGGGGCGGATCGTGCTCGACTCCTTCCAGGAGATCGTGCGGGTGGCGCACGCCGCGGAGCGGCTCGGGGTCCGCCAGCGGGTGCAGATCCGGGTCACGGTCGGCGTGGAGGCGCACACCCACGAGTTCATCGCGACCGCCCACGAGGACCAGAAGTTCGGCCTCGCCCTGGCCGGCGGCCAGGCCGCGGAGGCGGTGCGGCGGGCGCTGAAGCTCGACGGGCTCGAACTCGTCGGCATCCACTCGCACATCGGCTCGCAGATCTTCGACATGGCCGGGTTCGAGGTCGCGGCCCGCCGCGTGGTGGGGCTGCTCGCCGAGGTGCGCGACGAGCACGGCGTCGAGCTGCCCGAGATCGACCTCGGCGGCGGTCTGGGCATCGCGTACACCTCCGAGGACGACCCGCGCGAGCCGCAGGAGATCGCGGTGGCGCTGCGCGAGATCGTCGGGCGCGAGTGCGCGGCGGCCGGGCTGCGCACGCCGCGGATCTCCGTGGAGCCCGGCCGGGCGGTCGTCGGCCCGACCACGTTCACGCTGTACGAGGTCGGCACCGTCAAGCCGTTGGAGGGGCTGCGCACCTACGTCTCCGTGGACGGCGGGATGTCGGACAACATCCGCACCGCCCTGTACGACGCCGAGTACAGCGTCTCGCTGGTGTCCCGGACCTCGGAGGCGGAGCCGGTGCTGGCGCGGGTGGTGGGCAAGCACTGCGAGAGCGGTGACATCGTGGTGCGGGACGCGTTCCTCCCCGGTGACCTGGCGCCCGGTGACCTGATCGCCGTGCCGGCCACCGGTGCCTACTGCCGGTCGATGGCCAGCAACTACAACCACGTGCTCCGTCCGCCGGTGGTCGCCGTCGCGGACGGCGCGGCGCGGGTGATCGTCCGCCGGGAGACGGAGGAGGACCTGCTGCGGCTCGACGTCGGCTGAGGGGCCGCCGCACGACGGGGCCGGCGGTGGGGTGACGTCCGTCACCACCGGCCCGACGCGGGCCCGGGGCGCCGAAAGATCTGCGCCCCGGATGCCCGTGCGTCATGAAATTGATGTCTCATGATGCGGACAATGGGCAGAAACTCCCGTCCGGTGAGTGAGACTGGACCAACCGTAGAAGTACGAGAAGCGAGGTCGGATGATGCGTACGCGTCCGCTGAAGGTGGCGCTGCTGGGCTGTGGGGTAGTCGGCTCAGAGGTGGCGCGCATCATGACGACGCACGCCGACGACCTCGCGGCGCGCATCGGGGCCCCCGTCGAACTCGCCGGGGTCGCCGTCCGCCGGCCCTCCAAGGTGCGGGCCGGGATCGACCCGGCGCTGATCACCACCGACGCCACCGCCCTGGTCAAACGGGGTGACATCGACGTCGCCATCGAGGTGATCGGCGGCATCGAGCCCGCCCGCACCCTGATCACGACGGCCTTCGAGCACGGGGCCTCCGTGGTGTCGGCGAACAAGGCGCTGCTGGCCCAGGACGGTGCCGCACTGCACGCCGCCGCCGAGGAGCACGGCCGCGACCTCTACTACGAGGCCGCCGTCGCCGGGGCGATCCCGCTGATCCGCCCGCTGCGCGAATCGCTCGCCGGGGACAAGGTGAACCGGGTCCTCGGCATCGTCAACGGCACCACCAACTTCATCCTCGACAAGATGGACTCCACCGGCGCCGGCTACCAGGAGTCCCTGGACGAGGCCACCGCGCTCGGCTACGCGGAGGCGGACCCGACCGCCGACGTGGAGGGCTTCGACGCCGCCGCCAAGGCCGCCATCCTCGCGGGCATCGCCTTCCACACCCGGGTGCGGCTGGACGACGTCTACCGCGAGGGGATGACCGAGGTCACCGCCGCGGACTTCGCCTCCGCGAAACAGATGGGCTGCACCATCAAACTGCTCGCCATCTGCGAGCGGGCCGCGGACGGCGGGTCCGTCACCGCCCGGGTGCACCCCGCGATGATCCCGCTCAGCCATCCGCTGGCCTCGGTGCGCGGCGCCTACAACGCGGTCTTCGTGGAGTCCGACGCCGCCGGCCAGCTCATGTTCTACGGCCCCGGGGCGGGCGGCGCGCCCACCGCCTCGGCCGTCCTCGGCGACCTCGTCGCCGTCTGCCGCAACAAGCTCGGCGGGGCCACCGGCCCCGGCGAGTCCGCCTACACGCGCCTGCCGGTCAGCCCCATGGGCGAGGTGGTCACGCGGTACCACATCAGCCTCGACGTCGCCGACAAGCCGGGCGTCCTCGCCCAGGTCGCGACGGTCTTCGCCGAGCACGGTGTGTCCATCGACACCGTCCGTCAGCACGGACGGCCGGACGGGGACGGGGACGCCTCCCTCGTCGTCGTCACCCACCGCGCGCCCGACGCCGCCCTCACCGGCACCGTCGAAGCGCTGCGCCGACTCGACACCGTGCGGGGTGTCGCCAGCATCATGCGGGTTGAAGGAGAGTAACCAGCAATGACCCACCAGTGGCGCGGAATCATCGAGGAGTACCGGGACCGGCTGCCGGTCACCGAGGAAACGCCCGTCGTGACGCTCCGTGAGGGCGGTACGCCGCTCGTTCCCGCGCAGGTGCTCTCCGAGCGCACCGGGTGTGCGGTGCACCTCAAGGTCGAGGGCGCCAACCCGACCGGGTCCTTCAAGGACCGCGGCATGACCATGGCGATCACCCGGGCGAAGGAGGAGGGCGCGCAGGCCGTCATCTGCGCGTCCACCGGCAACACCTCCGCCTCCGCCGCCGCGTACGCGGTGCGGGCCGGGATGGTCAGCGCGGTGCTGGTGCCCCGCGGCAAGATCGCCCTGGGCAAGATGGGGCAGGCCCTGGTGCACGGGGCGAAGATCCTCCAGGTGGACGGGAACTTCGACGACTGCCTCACGCTGGCGCGCGGGCTCTCCGACAACTACCCGGTGGCCCTGGTGAATTCGGTCAACCCGGTGCGCATCGAGGGTCAGAAGACCGCCGCCTTCGAGATCGTCGACGCGCTCGGCGACGCCCCCGACGTCCATGTGCTGCCGGTCGGCAACGCCGGCAACATCACCGCCTATTGGAAGGGGTACGGCGAGTACCTCGCGGACGGCCCCGCCACCCGCACCCCCCGCATGTGGGGCTTCCAGGCTTCGGGCTCCGCGCCGATCGTGCGCGGCGAGGTCGTCAAGGACCCCTCGACCATCGCCACCGCCATCCGGATCGGGAACCCCGCCTCCTGGCAGTACGCGCTGGCCGCGCAGCAGGAGTCCGGCGGGTTCATCGACGAGGTGACGGACCGTGAGATCCTGCGCGCCTACAAGCTGTTGGCCTCCCGCGAGGGCGTGTTCGTGGAGCCCGCCTCCGCCGCCTCGGTGGCCGGCCTGCTGAAGGCCGCCGAGCAGGGCAAGGTCGACCCGGGGCAGACCATCGTCTGCACGGTGACCGGCAACGGTCTCAAGGACCCCGACTGGGCGGTCGCCGGCGCCCCGCAGCCCGAGACGGTTCCGGTGGACGCGGAGACCGCGGCCCGCCGCCTCGGCCTGGTCTGACCCGTCGGACTCCGTCCGCCCGGTCCCGCGCCCGTGCGCACGGAACCGGGCGGACGTCCGCGGCTCCGCCCGCGGGCATGTCCCCCCGGTGTGCGGGGCGTTGGACCTCGTGCCGTGCCCCCGATGGGGTGGGGTGCGGGGTTTGCCGCGTTCTCCCCGCTTCCGGGATGCGTGGGGGGCTTGCGACACGCTTCGTGCGCCTCCTGTGCGCCCTATGTCGCGCGAGAACCTTCCTTCGATAGGCTGTACCGAACCCGTCCGCCGCATATGCCGCGGTGCTGCCCCCGTGGGGCCCACGGGTCCCCCGCACATGGTGAGAACCCCGCAGTTCAAGGAGAGTCGTCGAGCGATGGCCGGTCCCGCCTTCCGAGCCGCCGCCGTCAGGGTGCGCGTCCCCGCCACCAGCGCCAATCTCGGCCCGGGCTTCGACGCCCTGGGCCTCTCGCTGGGGCTCTACGACGACGTGGTCGTCCGGGTGGCCGACTCCGGGCTGCACGTGGACATCGCCGGTGAGGGCAGCGAGACCCTGCCCCGCGACGAGAGCCACCTCCTCGTGCGCTCCCTGCGCACCGCGTTCGACCTGCTCGGCGGCCAGCCGCGGGGCCTGGAGGTGGTCTGCGCCAACCGCATCCCGCACGGTCGCGGGCTCGGCTCCTCCTCCGCCGCGATCTGCGCCGGCATCGTGGCCGCCCGGGCGGTGACCATCGGCGGCGACGCCCGCCTCGACGACGACGCCCTGTTGGAACTCGCCACCGAGATCGAGGGCCACCCCGACAACGTCGCCGCCTGCCTGCTCGGCGGGTTCACCCTCTCCTGGATGGACGCCGGCGCGGCCCGCGCCATCAGGATGGACGCCGCCGATTCCATCGTTCCGGTGGTTTTCGTCCCCGGGAAGCCGGTGCTGACCGAGACCGCCCGCGGACTGCTGCCGCGCACCGTCCCGCACGTGGACGCCGCCGCCAACGCCGGCCGGGCGGCGCTCCTCGTCGAGGCCCTGACCCGGCGCCCCGAACTGCTGCTCCCCGCCACCGAGGACCGCCTCCACCAGGAGTACCGGGCCCCGGCCATGCCGGAGAGCGCCGCCCTGGTCGAACGGTTGCGCGCGGACGGCGTGCCCGCCGTGATCTCCGGCGCGGGACCCACCGTCCTCGCGCTGGCGGACGTGGCGACGGCCGACAAGGTCGCCCGCCTCGCGGGCGAGGGCTGGGCGGCGAACCGGCTCGCGCTGGACGGATCGGGAGCGAGCGTGCTGCCGCTTGCGCACTGACAAGGCTTGCCGGATTTGGAGAGGGGGAATGTTTGTTGGGTCCGGTAGTGTTAATCTCAAGTCTGCACCCGACCCCACCATGACGAGGTGCTTCGTGTCCCCCTTCGGGACAACCATTCTTCCGGGAGCCTCCCGAACCGTTCGGTGCGTCGCACTGCACCGTCTGCGTTAAACGCTCCGGAACCGGCTCCACCCGACCGCGCGGCACAGCAACTCCGCGGCACGGCTCCGGGTAGGGCCACACCAGAAACCTCCTCCGCCGTCGTGGCGGACCACCGCACCGGCACGGCCCACCTCAGGGGCCACCCGTCGGGACAGCACAACCGGTCGCCGAGCCAGACAGGCCGACGTCCGCTCCAGGGAAGGACCCTTCGTGAGCGACACCACCGATCTGATGGGCGTGAGCGCCGACAGCACGGTCGACACCGCTGCCGCGCCCGCCACGGATGCCTCTGCCGCGCCCGCCACCGGTGCTTCCTCCGGCCGGCGCCGCCGCGGCACCGGCCTTGAGGGCATGGTGCTGGCGGAACTCCAGCAGGTCGCCTCGGGCCTCGGCATCAGGGGCACCGCGCGGATGCGCAAGAGCCAGCTGATCGAGGTCATCAAGGAGGCCCAGGCCGGTGGCGGTGCGCCCGCCAAGAGCGAGGACGCCCCCGCCGAGACCAAGCCCAAGCGTCGCGCCACCTCCAAGGCCCGCACCGGCGAGGACGCCGCCGAGCCCCGGACCGAGAAGGCCGCCGCCCGCCCGGCGACCGAGTCAGCCGCTCCCGCGGAGGCCGTCGAGGCGCCCGCCGCCCGCAAGGCCGTCGCCCAGCAGCAGATCGAGATCCCCGGCCAGCCGGCCAGCGAGGACGCCCCCGTCGCCGAGCGCCGCCGGCGCCGGGTCACCGCCGAGGCGACCGGCACCGAGACGGTCACCGCGGAGGTCCGCACCGAGGCCCCCGCCGACAAGGCCGCCGATGCCGAGGGCAACGCCGAGGGCCGCGGTCGTCGCGACCGTCGGGGCCGGGAGCGCGACCGCCGGGGCGGCAAGGCCGACGACCAGGGCCAGCAGGGCGGCAACCAGCAGCGTCAGCAGCAGGGCGGCCGTCAGGACCGGGACCGCAACAACGGTCCGCAGGACGACTACGACGACGAGGCGGGCGGCCGTCGCGGTCGTCGCGGCCGGTACCGCGACCGTCGCGGGCGTCGCGGCCGTGACGAGGTCGGCGGCGTCGAGCCGCAGATCAACGAGGACGACGTCCTGATCCCCGTCGCGGGCATCCTGGACATCCTGGACAACTACGCGTTCATCCGGACCTCCGGCTACCTGCCCGGCCCCAACGACGTGTACGTGTCGCTGGCCCAGGTCCGCAAGAACGGGCTGCGCAAGGGCGACCACCTCACCGGTGCGGTGCGCCAGCCGAAGGACGGCGAGCGCCGCGAGAAGTTCAACGCGCTGGTCCGCCTCGACTCGGTCAACGGCATGGCGCCCGAACTCGGCCGCGGGCGACCCGAGTTCACCAAGCTGACTCCGCTGTACCCGCAGGACCGGCTCCGTCTGGAGACCGACCCGGGCGTGCTGACCACGCGGATCATCGACCTGGTGTCGCCGATCGGCAAGGGCCAGCGCGGTCTGATCGTGGCCCCGCCGAAGACCGGCAAGACCATGATCATGCAGGCGGTCGCCAACGCCATCACGCACAACAACCCCGAGTGCCACCTGATGGTCGTCCTGGTCGACGAGCGTCCGGAAGAGGTCACCGACATGCAGCGGTCGGTGAAGGGCGAGGTCATCTCCTCGACCTTCGACCGCCCCGCCGAGGACCACACGACCGTCGCCGAACTCGCCATCGAGCGGGCGAAGCGGCTGGTCGAACTCGGCCACGACGTGGTCGTGCTGCTCGACTCGATCACCCGTCTGGGCCGCGCCTACAACCTCGCCGCGCCCGCCTCCGGCCGCATCCTGTCCGGTGGTGTGGACTCCACCGCGCTGTACCCGCCGAAGCGGTTCTTCGGCGCGGCGCGCAACATCGAGGACGGCGGTTCGCTGACCATCCTGGCCACCGCGCTGGTCGACACCGGCTCCCGGATGGACGAGGTGATCTTCGAGGAGTTCAAGGGCACCGGCAACATGGAGCTCAAGCTCGACCGCAAGCTCGCCGACAAGCGGATCTTCCCGGCGGTGGACGTGGACGCCTCCGGCACCCGCAAGGAGGAGATCCTGCTCAGCGGCGAGGAACTCGGAGTCGTCTGGAAGCTGCGCCGGGTGCTGCACGCCCTGGACCAGCAGCAGGCGATCGAACTGCTGCTGGACAAGATGAAGCAGACGAAGTCCAACGCGGAGTTCCTGCTCCAGATCCAGAAGACCACGCCGTCCTCCAACGACTGAGTCGTCCGGAGCCTCGGCCGAAGGGCCCCGCACCCCCCGCTACGGGGGTGCGGGGCCCTTCGGGGTTCCGCGGCGTTTCGGTGGATGTGTACGGGCTGGATAGGATCGACGCGGGCTGTGTGCGGAGAACGGACGGGCGGGAGCGGGCGTGTCGACGGAACGGGACGGGACTCGGCACCGGCGCCGTGCGGGACGGCTGCTGTCCGCGGCCGCGGTGGCGCTCGCCCTGCTCGGCGGCGGGGTCCTCGCCGTCACGTCCCAGGGGGGACCGCCCGAACCTCCGCCACTGACCGGCGAGGTCGTCAAACCCCCGCCGGGCGCGGTCACCGCCGGCCCGACGCCCGCCCCGCCCTCCTCCTCGGCCGCCGGCGGCTCGCCCCGCATCACCGCCGGCACCAACAGCACCGCCTCCTGGATGGTGCAACTGGTGTACGCCGACCCCGACTACGGCAAGCACTTCGTGTGCGGGGGCACGCTCGTCGCCCCCCACAAGGTGCTCACCGCGGCGCACTGCCTGGACGACCCCCGCACCGGCGAGCGGCGCGACTGGGAGGGGCGCGGCCAGGTGGCCGTGGGCACCCACCGCAGCGTCACCGTCGCCAATGACGCCGAGCGGGTGGAGGTGGTCCGCACCTGGGTCCATCCCGGGTACGACCGCCGGGAGTTCGCGCACGACCTCGCCCTGCTGACGCTCGCCCGCCCGGTCGCCCAGACCACGCTGGACCTCGCCGGACCGGACGACGCGGGGCTGCACACCCCCGGGGCCGGCGCCATCGCGTACGGCTGGGGAGTGACCACCGCGCAGCAGGAGTCGGCCACCATCGCGCCCGTCCTGCAGAAGGTCACCCTGCCGTTGCAGGCCGATCCGGAGTGCCGGGTCAACCTCGGGCCGGGCTACCGCACCGACGGCAGCATGGTGTGCGCCGGCCAGCTCGGCACGGGGGACGACGTCCCGGGGCGGACCCGTTGCCCGGGCGACTCCGGCGGCCCCCTGATCACCGGCAACAAGGTCGTCGGCGTGGTCTCCTGGGGCATGAGCCGCGGTGCGCAACTGTGCAACGTGGCCGGCACCCACGAGGCGTTCAGCAGGATCGCCGCGGACCAACCGCAGATCCGGCCGCGCGTCGACGACACCGACGTCGACGCGGTCGCCCCGAGCGGTCGGGGCGACGGCCGGGCCGACCTCTTCGTGCGCGGCCGCACCGACGGCACCGCCCGGGTGCTGGCCTCCACGGGCACCGGCTTCGCCGCCCCCAGGGACCTGCCGGGCTCCTGGGCCGGGTACGACGTGGCCCTCCAGAGCGATCTGAACCGCGACGGGCGACAGGACTGGGTGCTGCGCCGCACGGCGGACGGCGCCGTCTTCTGGCGCCAGCGCACCGCCCCGGAGGGCCGCTGGACGGACACCCCGATCGCGGTCGGTTGGGCGGACCGGAAGTTCCTGGTCGCCCCCGGCGACGTGACCGGGGACCGGATGCCGGACCTGCTCTCCGTCACCGGGGAGGGCGTGCTGCACGTGCACCCCGGCAACGGGGACGGCACCCTCGCCGACCCGGTGCGCGCCGGCGAGGGCTACCGGGGCTACAACTCGCTGCGCGGACGCGGTGACTTCACCGGCGACGGCCGCACCGACCTGTTCGCGCGCACCCGGGACGGTCGGCTCCACGTGCTGCGCGGCACCGGGAAGGCGGCGGAGCCGTTCGAGGGGCCGCGGCACGTCCGGGACTGGGTGGGCTACAACGCACTGGCCGCCCCCGGTGACGTCACGGGCGACGGTCGGCCCGACTTCGTGGCCCGCTCCCGGGCCGGGAACCTCTTCCTCTACCCGGGCACCGGACGCACCTCCCGCGGCATCTTCGGCCCGCCCGTACGGATCGGTGGCGGCTTCCAGCAGTACGACCTCTTGAGCTGACCGTTTCCGCACGTACGGTGACTGTACGTGACTGTACGTGATCGGGTGGTGCGGGTGGGGTCCGTCGACTGGTGGGGGCCGGCCGTCGGGTCGACCCTGGGAGCAGGACCCCCGAACAGTCGAGGTACGGATGCCCGACGAGAGCGCCGACGACCGGGCCCCCGGGCCCCCGGCACCCGGCCGCGGTGCCCGCCGGCGTGGCGGGCGCCGCGCGTGGCGGATCGCCGCCTGGACGGCCGCCGGTCTGATCCTGCTCGGCGGCTCCGGCCTCGGGTACCTGTACCTGAGGCTGAACGGCAACATCACGGGCATCGACATCAACGCCGTCCTCGGCACCGACCGGCCCCGGGACCGGGACGACGGCTCGATGGACGTCCTGCTCCTCGGCTCCGACTCGCGGTCCGGGGCGAACGCGGCCTACGGCCGCCCGGACGGGCCGGGCCGTTCCGACACCGCGATGGTCCTGCACGTCAACCGGGGGCACCGGACGGCGACCGTCGTCTCCATCCCCCGGGACACCCTGGTCGACCGCCCGGCCTGCGCGGACGGCCGCGGCGGCACCGTCCCCGCGGCCGCCGAACAGATGTTCAACACCGCCTACGAGGCGGGCGGCCCGTCCTGCGCGGTCAAGACCGTCGAGGCGATGTCCGGTCTGCGCATGGACCACTACCTGGAAGTCGACTTCACCGGCTTCACCCGGCTCGTGGACACCCTCGGAGGGGTGCCTGTCACCCTCACCCGGGCCATCGACGACCCCAGGAGCCACCTGCGGCTCGCCGCCGGCACCCACACCCTCGACGGCGAACAGGCCCTCGGGCTGGTCCGCACCCGGCACGGCGTGGGCGACGGCAGCGACCTGGGTCGCATCCAACTCCAGCAGGCGTTCCTGAAGGCGCTGGTCGAGAAGGTCGACGGGATCGGCCTGCTCTCCGACCCGGCCAAACTGTTCGAGGTCGCCGACGCCGCCACCAGCGCCCTCACCACCGACTCCGACCTGGCCTCGGTCACCAAGCTCGCCGGGTTCGCCGGCGGCCTGAAGGACATCGGGGCCGGGGACGTCACCCCCATCACCCTGCCGGTCGCCTACGACCCGGCCGATCCCAACCGGGTGCTGCCGCTGGAGCGGCAGGGCGCCGCCGTCTGGTCCGCACTGAAGACCGACCGGCCGGTGCCCGCCTGGGCCACCGAGGGCACGGCGACGGGTGACGCCGGCCGGGTGCTCACCGGCCCCTGACCGCCCCGGGCCGACCACCGCGGTCACATCCGGTCGCTTTCCGTGAACGAACCGTCGCACTTGGTTGTTTTCCGACCGCTCCGCAGGTGGTCGGCAGGGTTCGGGAATATGCGGTCCGACAGGCCGGTTTTGGGGGATGCGGCCAGTGCTGGCAGACTGGTCCGCCGGCCCCGGTTCACGCCCGCGCAGCAGGCGTCGGCGACCCGGTGCCCTCCCGAACCTAGGAGACACCGTGAAGCGCGACATCCACCCCGAGTACGTCGAGACGCAGGTCAGCTGCACCTGTGGCGCGTCGTTCACCACCCGCAGCACGATCTCCGGCGGCTCCATCCGCGCCGAGGTCTGCTCCGAGTGCCACCCGTTCTACACGGGCAAGCAGAAGATCCTCGACACCGGTGGCCGCGTGGCCCGCTTCGAGGCCCGCTTCGGCAAGGCCGCTGCCGCCAAGAAGTAGCGAGCACCCTGCGCCGGTCCACGGCCGCCCCCGGGCGGGCCGGGACCGGCGTTTTTTCCTGGCGCGGCCCGCCCCCGCCAACCGTCCGGCACCGGCCCGCCCGATGCCGCCCCCTGCCGTCGCACCCCAGCCGTACCCAGATCAGGAGCCCGGAGATGTTCGAGGCCGTCGCGGAACTCGTCGACGAGCACACCCACCTGGAGCACCAGCTCGCCGATCCCGGGGTGCACGCCAACCAGGCCAACGCGCGCAAGCTCAACAAGCGCTACGCCGAACTCACCCCGATCGTCACCGCCTACCGCTCCTGGAAGGGCCTCGGCGAGGACGTCGCCACCGCCCGCGAGCTGGCCGCCGACGATCCCGACTTCGCCGCCGAGGCCAAGGACCTGGAGCGGGCGCGCGAGGAGCTGACCGAGAAGCTGCGCCTGCTGCTCGTCCCGCGCGACCCCAGCGACGACAAGGACGTCATCCTGGAGATCAAGGCGGGCGCCGGCGGCGACGAGTCCGCCCTGTTCGCCGGGGACCTGCTGCGCATGTACCTGCGCTACGCCGAACGGGTCGGCTGGAAGACCGAGATCATCGACGCCACCGAGTCCGAGCTGGGCGGCTACAAGGACGTCCAGGTCGCCGTCAAGACCAAGGGCGGCCAGGGGGCCACCGAGCCCGGCCAGGGCGTGTGGGCCCGCCTCAAGTACGAGGGCGGCGTCCACCGGGTGCAGCGGGTGCCCGCCACCGAGTCCCAGGGCCGCATCCACACCTCCGCCGCCGGCGTGCTCGTCACCCCCGAGGCCGAGGAGGTCGACGTCGAGATCAACCCCAACGACCTGCGGATCGACGTCTACCGCTCCTCCGGACCCGGTGGGCAGTCCGTCAACACCACCGACTCCGCGGTGCGCATCACCCACCTGCCGACCGGTGTCGTCGCCTCCTGCCAGAACGAGAAGAGCCAGCTCCAGAACAAGGAGCAGGCCCTGCGCATCCTGCGCTCCCGACTGCTCGCCGCCGCCCAGGAGGAGGCCGAGCGGGAGGCCGCCGACGTCCGCCGCAGCCAGGTGCGCACCGTCGACCGCTCGGAGAAGATCCGCACCTACAACTTCCCCGAGAACCGCATCTCCGACCACCGCGTCGGTTTCAAGGCGTACAACTTGGACCAGGTGCTCGACGGAGAGCTCGACGCGGTCATCCAGGCGTGCGTCGACGCGGACTCCGCCGCCAAGCTCGCCGCCGCCTGACCCGCGGGCGCCGACCAGCCCCGGCGCCCGACCACAGCCCAGCCCCGGAGGACCTCGCGTGCAGCCACCCATTGGGGGTCGACCCCCAGGCCCCCGCAGTCTGCTGCTCGCTGAAGTGGCCCAGGCCACCCAGCGGCTGGCCGACGCGGGCGTGCCCTCGCCGCGCAACGACGCCGAGGAACTGGCCGCCTTCGTCCACGGGGTGAAGCGCGGCGAACTGCACACCGTCGCCGACGCCGACGTGGACGCCCGCTACTGGGAGGCCATCAACCGCCGGGTCGCCCGCGAACCGCTCCAGCACATCACCGGCCGCGCCTACTTCCGGTACCTGGAGCTCGAAGTCGGACCCGGGGTCTTCGTCCCCCGCCCGGAGACCGAGTCGGTCGTCGGCTGGGCCATAGACGCGGTCCGCGCCCTCGACGTCGTCGAACCCCTCATCGTCGACCTGTGCACCGGCTCCGGCGCCATCGCCCTGGCCCTCGCCCAGGAGGTGCCCCGCTCCCGGGTGCACGCCGTCGAACTCTCCGAGGACGCCCTCGCCTACACCCTCAAGAACGCCGAGGGCTCCCGCGTCCACGTCCACCAGGGCGACGCCCTCACCGCGCTGCCCGAGCTGAACGGACAGGTCGACCTCGTCATCTCCAACCCCCCGTACATCCCGCTCACCGAGTGGGAGCACGTGGCGGTGGAGGCCCGCGAGTACGACCCGCAGATGGCGCTGTTCTCCGGCGACGACGGCCTCGACACCATCCGCGGCCTGGAACGCACCGCCCACCGGCTGCTGCGCCCCGGCGGCATCGTCGTGGTGGAGCACGCCGACACCCAGGGCGGACAGGTGCCGTGGATCTTCAGCGAAGAGTCCGGCTGGGCCGACGCCGCCGACCACCCCGACCTCAACAACCGGCCCCGATTCGCGACCGCGCGCAAGGCACGCCCGTGACATCCCGGCCCCCGAACCACAGCCCGAACGCGCACGAGGAGGCCCGCTAGATGGCACGGCGATACGACACCAACGACGCGACCGACCGCATCACCGGTCTGCGCGAGGCCGGGTCCGCCGTCCGCCGTGGCGAACTGGTCGTGCTGCCCACCGACACCGTGTACGGCATCGGCGCCGACGCCTTCAGCTCGGACGCCGTCGCCGACCTGCTGGAGGCCAAGGGCCGCGGGCGCAACATGCCGGTGCCCGTCCTCGTCGGCTCCCCGAACACCCTGCACGGCATCGTCACCGACTTCTCCGAACTCGCCTGGGAACTCGTGGACGCGTTCTGGCCCGGCGCCCTCACCCTGGTCGCCCGGCACCAGCCCACCCTGGCCTGGGACCTCGGCGACACCCGGGGCACGGTCGCGGTGCGGATGCCGCTGCACCCGGTGGCCATCGAGCTGCTCACCGACGTCGGCCCGATGGCGGTGTCCTCCGCCAACCTCACCGGCCACCCCGCCCCCGAGGACTGCGACTCCGCCCGCGGGATGCTCGGCGACTCCGTCTCCGTCTACCTCGACGGCGGCCCCACCCCCGGCATCGTGCCCTCGTCCATCGTCGACGTCACCGGAGAGGTGCCCGTCCTGCTGCGCGCCGGTGCCCTCGACGCCGAGGAGCTGCGCAAGGTCGTACCCGGCCTTGAGGTGGCCAGTTGACGGCTTCCGAAGGGCGTGGCATAGGCACGTGGACCACCGGCACCGGGGACACGTTCCGCATCCTCCACGTCAGCACCGGCAACGTGTGCCGCTCGCCGATCACCGAGCGGCTGACCCGCCACGCCCTGGCCGGGCGGCTCGGTGACCCCGCGGGCTGCGGGGTCCTGGTGGAGAGCGCCGGCACCTGGGGCCACGAGGGCGCCCCCATGGAGGCCAACGCCGAGACGGTCCTCGCCGACTTCGGCGCCGACCCCAGCGGCTTCACCGGACGGGAACTCCTCGACGACCACGTGATCCGCGCGGACCTGGTGCTCACCGCCACCCGCGACCACCGGGCGCAGGTCATCTCGATGGGCCACTCCGCCGGGCTGCGCACCTTCACCCTGAAGGAGTTCACCCGGCTGGTGCGGGCCATCGACCCGGCCACCCTGCCGGACGCCGGGGCCGAGGGCGTCGTCGAACGGGCCCGGGCCCTGGTGCGGGCCGCCGCGGCGCTGCGCGGCTGGCTGCTGGCCCCGTCCCCGGACGCCGACGAGGTGTTCGACCCGTACGGGGCGCCGCTGCCGTTCTTCCGCTCCATCGGCGACGAGATCCACGAGGCCCTGGACCCGGTCGTCACCGCCCTGACCGGCGTCACCGACCACCGCTGAGCCGTCCCCGGGGGCCCGTGCCCCGCCCGGGGCCTGCCGGCCGCCGCCGGGACCACCCCGGACACCCGTGCCAGGCGCGGACGGCCGGGCCCTGCGCCCGGGCGACCGCCCGGGGCGCGGGCGGACCGGAGACGGCACGGATCGCGGTACTGTGTGCCGCGGCACTGCGCGGCAAGATCATCGGAGCGTCCGTCCGCGACGAGGTGCGCGGACCCGTCCGCGCCTTCCCGCCGCACCGCGGTCGGCCGGAGTGAGGGGCCGCCCGGACGGAACGCGGCTCCGGGCACTCCCACGGGAGCCCGCACGTTCCCGGTGCAACCGTGCTCGCTACCCGGAAGTCCCCCTCCCTATGCACCCGAAGCTAGGCTGTGGGGCTGAGCTGGCCGAAGACACTTGTGGGGAAGCCTGTGCGTGAATACCTCCTGACGCTCTGTATCACGGCCGCGGTGACCTACCTGCTGACGGGCCCGGTGCGCAAGTTCGCCATCGTGGCCGGAGCGATGCCGGAGATCCGCGCCCGTGACGTGCACCGGGAGCCCACCCCACGGCTCGGCGGCATCGCCATGTTCTTCGGGCTCTGCGCGGGTCTGCTGGCCGCCAGCCACCTCACCAACCTCGGTGAGGTCTTCGTCGACTCCAACGAGCCGCGGGCGCTGCTCTCGGGGGCGGCCCTGATCTGGGTCGTCGGGGTGCTGGACGACAAGTACGAACTCGACGCGCTGATCAAGCTGGGCGCCCAGATGATCGCCGCGGGCGTGATGGTCATGCAGGGCCTGGCGATCCTGTGGCTGCCCGTCCCGGGCGTCGGCATGGTCGCGCTCACCCAGTGGCAGTCCACCCTGCTCACCGTGGCGCTGGTGGTCATCACCATCAACGCGGTGAACTTCGTGGACGGCCTCGACGGGCTCGCCGCCGGCATGGTGTGCATCGCCGCGGTGGCGTTCTTCCTGTACGCCTACCGGCTCTGGTTCGGCTACGGGGTGGAGGCCGCGGCGCCGGCGACGCTGTTCGCGGCCCTGCTGGTCGGCATGTGCCTGGGCTTCCTGCCCCACAACATGCACCCGGCGCGGATCTTCATGGGCGACTCGGGGTCGATGCTGATCGGCCTGGTGCTCGCGGCCGGCGCCATCTCGATCACCGGTCAGGTCGACCCGGACAGCCTCTTCAGCGACCAGGGCGCCGGCCGGGTGCGGGAGGCCGTGCACGCCACGGTGCCGGTCTACATCCCGCTGCTGCTGCCGTTGACGATCATCGCGATCCCGGCGGCCGACCTGGTGCTGGCCGTGGTGCGCCGCACCTGGCGCGGGCAGTCGCCGTTCGCCGCCGACCGGGGGCACCTGCACCACCGGCTGCTGGACATCGGCCACTCGCACAGTCGCTCGGTGCTGATCATGTACTTCTACACGGTGGTGATCTCCTTCGGGACCCTCGCCTACTCGGTGAACGCGGCCTCCATGTGGATCGTGCTGGTGGTCGCGGTGTTGAGCGCGGTGGGCTTCGTGCTGCTGCTGTTGCCCCGGTTCACGCCGCGGGCGCCGCGCTGGGCGGAGAGCTTCGTCCCGCCGCGGTACCGGCGCCGGAAGGTGGCGCCGGAGGCGGCGGCGTCCGGCCCCGCGGCCCCCTCGTCGGCCCCCGGAGCGGCCACGGCGGCCCGTCCGTCGACCACGGGCGCCCGCACCCCGGACGGGGTCGGTGCGGGGCCCCACGGCAGCACCGCGCTCTCCGAGCTGACCGAGGAGGCGCCGGCCGCCGCCGCGGGCGCCCGCTCCCGCGAGCGCGGTTAGCAGCCGCTCGCCCAGGTCTTCAACTTCCCATGGCCACAAGGCACTTCCTGGAGGCCCTCGCCCGCCCGAAGCCCCCGGATGAGAGATGAACACCCGACGGCTCCAGTCCGTCCGTGCGGTGAATCGGGGGTGTCCGGGAGGTGCCCGCGGCGGAGCGGGTGTGCCCCGAGCGGAGTCGAGGCATCACTTTGCGTTGACGATCGGGTAAGGATCTGGCCAAGGGCTTGCCAAGTCGGCGGGCGCGAAGTCGCCCAATACCAGACAGAGCGCCTGAGATCATGCGCACATGAGCGTATTCACTCTCAGGTGTGACAGTGGGCACACTTCACAGGTAAAGACCTCATCAAATAGTTTGTGATACCGTTCACGAGAACCCGGGGCAACGCCGTGGGGCCGTAGTGCGACGGCCCTTCCAGGTCGACGCTCTGTCTCGATTCCCGGGTTTACGCTCGTCCATGACGACACCTGCCCCCATCCAGTAAGCGGAGTTGCCGCCATGCCGTCCCAAGACGCACGCACCGTCCTCCAGGTCGCCGTGCCCACCGCCGCGGTGGGCGCCGTCGCCGCCGGCATCAGTGCCGTCGTCGCGGGGGGCGAGGGGGCGCTCGGTGCTGCCGTGGCGACCGTCGTCGTGATCCTCTTCATGGGCGTCGGGCTCGTGGTGCTCCAGCGCACCGCGAGGTCGCTCCCGCAGCTCTTCCAGGCCATGGGTCTGATGCTCTACACCACCCAGATCCTGCTGCTCTTCGTGTTCATGGCCACGTTCAAGGACACCGAGCTGTTCAACCCGAGGACGTTCGCGGCGACGCTCGTGGCGACCACGCTCGGCTGGATCGGAGCCCAGGCCCGTGCCCACATGAAGGCCAAGATTCTCTACGTGGAACCCGAGGATTCGAAGGCTGAGAAGCCCGCGAAGACCGGTTCCCCGTCGTGAGGGGTAGGGCCGGTATAAGGGCGGGTCGGACTTACTGCTATCGTCCGGTGCCAACTGCGGCATCGCGGGCGCGGGCAAACAAGCTGACGCCTGCTCTAGCGCGAGGCTTGATGCCCGACCGCCGCCCCCACACCCGTAACACCAGTCCAGTGCCGTACTGCGGCTGTGCGCCGCGCCGACACAACGAGGTTGCCGTACCTATGCGCCACGAAGGAGCCCGCGGTGAGTGCTGATCCGACGCAGGTGCTCGCCTTCGAGACCGACTGCCACATCTTCGACGGTTGTGGTTTCCCGGCTCCCGGCCTGCACTCGTTCCTGTTCAAGCCCATCTGGGGCGACGCGGACAGCAACCTGTACTTCAACAAGCCGATGCTCCTCGCCCTGCTCGGGTCGATCATCGTCATCGGTTTCTTCTGGGCCGCCTTCGCCAAGCCGAAGGTCGTCCCGGGCAAGCTCCAGATGGTCGCCGAGGCCGGCTACGACTTCATCCGCCGCGGCGTCGTCTACGAGACGCTCGGCAAGCGCGAGGGCGAGAAGTACGTCCCGCTGATGGTCTCGCTGTTCTTCTTCATCTGGATGATGAACCTCTGGGCCGTCATCCCGCTGGCGCAGTTCCCGGTGACCTCGGTCATCGCCTACCCGGCGGTCCTGGCCCTCATCGTCTACATCGTCTGGGTCTCGCTGACCTTCAAGCGCCACGGATTCGTGGGCGCCTTCAAGAACTTCGCCGGCTACGACAAGTCGCTGGGTGCGGTGCTCCCGCTGTCGATGGCCATCGAGCTCTTCTCGAACCTGCTCGTCCGGCCGTTCACCCACGCCGTGCGACTCTTCGCGAACATGTTCGCGGGCCACACCCTGCTGGTGCTCTTCACCATCGCGTCCTGGTACCTGCTCAACGGCATCGGCATCGCCTACGCCGGCGTCTCCTTCATCATGACGCTGGTCATGCTGGTCTTCGAGCTCTTCGTCCAGGCCCTCCAGGCGTACGTCTTCGTGCTCCTGGCCTGCAGCTTCATCCAGGGCGCGCTCGCAGAGCACCACTGAGCGCCCGCTCCCGCTCCGCACTCGTCCGGTGGCCAACCCCCACCGGTCCGCAAAGAAAAGGAAGAACTGGCATGTCCCAGACCCTTGCCGCTGTCACCGGTTCGCTCGGCTCCGTCGGTTACGGCCTCGCGGCCATCGGTCCCGGCGTCGGCGTCGGCATCATCTTCGGTAACGGCACCCAGGCGCTGGCCCGTCAGCCCGAGGCCGCCGGTCTGATCCGCGCCAACCAGATCCTCGGCTTCGCCTTCTGTGAGGCGCTCGCCCTCATCGGCCTGGTCATGCCGTTCGTCTACGGCCCGTGATCGCCTGACCACGACCAGACCACTAGACGAAAGGCACTGATATGAGCCAGCTGCTCATTCTGGCGGCCACCGAGGAGCAGAACCCCCTCGTTCCGCCGATCCCTGAGCTCGTCATCGGCCTGATCGCCTTCGTCATCGTCTTCGGCATCCTCGCCAAGAAGCTCCTCCCGAACATCAACAAGGTTCTGGAAGAGCGCCGTGAGGCCATCGAGGGCGGCATGGAGAAGGCCGAGGCCGCCAAGACCGAAGCCGAAAGCGTGCTGGAGCAGTACAAGGCCCAGCTCGCCGAGGCCCGGCACGAGGCCGCGCGCCTGCGCCAGGACGCGCAGGAGCAGGGTGCCGCGCTCATCGCCGAGATGCGTGCGGAAGGCCAGCGGCAGCGCGAAGAGATCATCGCCGCCGGTCACACGCAGATCGAGGCCGACCGCAAGGCCGCTGCCCAGGCGCTGCGCCGTGACGTCGGCCAGCTCGCCACCGAACTGGCCGGGAAGCTCGTCGGCGAGTCCCTTGAGGACCACGCCCGACAGAGCCGCACCATCGACCGGTTCCTCGACGAGCTCGACGTGAAGGCCGAGGCCGCCCGGTGAGTGCGCTGCACGGAGCCAGCCGTGAGGCCCTCGCCACGGCACGTGAGCGGCTCGACGCGCTGACGGACAGCACGTCCGTCGACGCGACGCGGCTCGCTGACGACCTGGCCGCGGTCACCGCGCTGCTCGACCGCGAGGTGTCCCTGCGCCGGGTCCTCACCGACCCGGCGCAGTCCGGGGACGCCAAGGCCGACCTCGTCGGCCGCCTCCTGGCCGGTCAGGTCGGCGGGGAGACGGTCGACCTGGTCTCCGGCCTGGTGCGCTCCCGCTGGTCGCGTTCGCGCGACCTGGTGGACGCCCTGGAGGTCCTGGCGGACGTCGCCGACCTCACCGCCGCGCAGCGGGCCGGCCGGCTCGACGACGTGGAGGACGAGCTGTTCCGGTTCGGCCGGATCACCTCCTCGAACACCGAGCTGCGCGCCGCGCTCACCGATCGTTCGGCGACCGTCGCCGCCAAGGAACAGCTGCTGAGCACCCTGCTCGGCACCCGTGCCCGGGCGGAGACCACCCGGTTGGTCACGCGACTGGTCACCCGGCCGCGTGGACGTAGCCTGGAAGCGGGACTGGAGTCCTTGTCCAAGCTCGCCGCGGAGCGCCGCGACCGCATGGTCGCCGTCGTCACCTCGGCCGTACCGCTGAGCGATCAGCAGAAGCAGCGCCTGGGTGCGTCCCTGGCGAAGCTGTACGGGCGCGAGATGCACCTGAACCTGGACGTGGACCCCGCGGTCCTCGGCGGCATCCGGGTGCAGGTCGGCGACGAGGTCATCAACGGCAGCATCGCCGACCGCATCGACGACGCCAGCCGCCGCATGGCCGGCTGAGCGACGCACACCACAGCAACAGAGAACACCGACGGCCCTGGTTGGGCCGTGCAGAGGATTCCTGGGGGTAGCCCCCAGACCCCCAAAGAACTTCGGGCCCAACAAGGAGAGCAGGGAACCCAGATGGCGGAGCTCACGATCCGGCCGGAGGAGATCCGGGACGCGCTGGAGAACTTTGTCCAGTCGTACAAGCCGGACGCGGCCTCGCGCGAGGAGGTCGGTACGGTCACCCTTGCCGGCGACGGCATCGCGAAGGTCGAGGGACTTCCCTCGGCCATGGCCAACGAACTGCTGAAGTTCGAGGACGGCACCCTCGGCCTCGCGCTCAACCTCGAAGAGCGCGAGATCGGTGCCATCGTCCTCGGCGAGTTCAGCGGCATCGAGGAGGGCCAGCCGGTGCAGCGCACCGGTGAGGTGCTCTCGGTGGCCGTCGGCGACGGCTACCTCGGCCGTGTCGTCGACCCGCTCGGCAACCCGATCGACGGCCTCGGCGACATCGAGACCATTGGCCGCCGCGCCCTCGAACTCCAGGCTCCCACGGTCATGCAGCGCAAGTCCGTGCACGAGCCGATGGAGACGGGCTACAAGGCCGTCGACGCGATGACCCCGATCGGCCGCGGCCAGCGCCAGCTGATCATCGGTGACCGCCAGACCGGCAAGACCGCCCTGGCCGTCGACACCATCATCAACCAGCGCGACAACTGGCGCTCCGGTGACGTGAACAAGCAGGTCCGCTGCATCTACGTCGCCATCGGCCAGAAGGGCTCCACCATCGCGTCCGTGCGACGCGCCCTGGACGAGGCCAACGCGCTGGAGTACACGACCATCGTCGCCGCCCCGGCGTCCGACCCGGCCGGCTTCAAGTACCTGGCGCCGTACACCGGTTCGGCCATCGGCCAGCAGTGGATGTACGAGGGCAAGCACGTCCTCATCATCTTCGACGACCTCTCGAAGCAGGCCGACGCCTACCGCGCCGTGTCCCTGCTGCTGCGTCGTCCGCCGGGCCGCGAGGCGTACCCCGGTGACGTCTTCTACCTGCACTCCCGCTTGCTGGAGCGCTGCGCCAAGCTCTCCGACGCCGAGGGCGCGGGTTCGATGACCGGTCTGCCGATCGTCGAGACCAAGGCCAACGACGTGTCGGCGTTCATCCCGACCAACGTCATCTCCATCACCGACGGCCAGTGCTTCCTGGAGTCCGACCTGTTCAACGCCGGTCAGCGCCCGGCCCTGAACGTCGGCATCTCGGTCTCCCGCGTCGGTGGCTCGGCCCAGCACAAGGCCATGCGCCAGGTGTCCGGCCGACTGCGCGTGGACCTGGCCCAGTTCCGTGAGCTGGAGGCGTTCGCCGCCTTCGGTTCCGACCTGGACGCCGCGTCCAAGGCCCAGCTGGAGCGCGGTCAGCGGATGGTCGAGCTGCTGAAGCAGGCCCAGTACCAGCCGATGGCCACCGAGGACCAGGTCGTCTCCGTGTGGGCCGGCACCACGGGCCGCATGGACGACGTGCCGGTCGCGGACATCCGCCGCTTCGAGTCGGAGCTGCTCAGCTACCTGCACCGCGAGGAGCAGGGCCTGATGACCTCCATCAAGGAGGGCGCGAAGATGTCCGACGACACCATCACCGCCATCGGTGACGCGGTCGCGGCCTTCAAGAAGCAGTTCGAGACCTCGGACGGCAAGCTTCTCGGCGAGGACGCGCCTGCCGTCAACGTCTCCAAGTGACGTAAGGAAGGGACCTGACTCATGGGAGCCCAGCTCCGGGTCTACAAGCGTCGCATCCGATCCGTCACCGCGACCAAGAAGATCACCAAGGCGATGGAGATGATCGCCGCCTCGCGCGTCGTCAAGGCGCAGCGCAAGGTGGCGGCCTCCACTCCGTACGCGACCGAGCTGACGCGCGCGGTCACGGCGGTGGGCACGGGTTCGAACACCAAGCACCCGCTGACCACGGAGGCGGAGACGGCGCGCCGTTCCGCGGTGCTGCTCCTCACGAGCGACCGCGGCCTGGCCGGCGCCTTCAACTCCAACGCGATCAAGGCTGCGGAGCAGCTGACGGCTCGCCTTGAGGCCGAGGGCAAGGAGGTCGACACGTACATCGTCGGCCGCCGCGGTGTGGCCCACTACAACTTCCGCGAGCGCACGATCGCGGAGCAGTGGACCGGCTTCACCGACGAACCCACCTATGCGGACGCCAAGACGGTCGCCGGACCGCTCATCGCTGCGATCGAGCGGGACACGGCCGACGGCGGGGTCGACGAACTGCACATCATCTACACCGAGTTCGTGTCGATGATGACGCAGAACGCGGTCGACAGCCGGCTGCTGCCGCTGAGCCTCGACGAGGTCGCCGACGAGGCGGCCCCGAAGGGGCAGATCCTGCCGCTCTACGACTTCGAGCCGTCGGCGGAGGACGTCCTGGACGCCCTCCTCCCGCGGTACGTGGAGAGCCGGATCTACAACGCGATGCTCCAGTCGGCCGCTTCGAAGCACGCCGCCACGCGGCGCGCGATGAAGTCCGCGACCGACAACGCGGGTGAGCTGATCAACACGCTCTCCCGACTTGCCAACGCGGCCCGCCAGGCCGAAATCACCCAGGAAATCAGCGAGATCGTCGGCGGCTCGGCAGCCTTGTCCGACGCGACCGCGGGGAGTGACAGGTAATGACGACGACAGTTGAGACGGCCGTTGCCACGGGCCGCGTCGCCCGGGTCATCGGCCCGGTCGTCGACGTGGAGTTCCCCGTCGACGCGATGCCGGAGATCTACAACGCGCTGCACGTCCAGGTGGCCGACCCGGCCCAGGACGGCGCGCTGAAGACGCTGACCCTGGAGGTCGCCCAGCACCTGGGTGACGGCATGGTCCGCGCCATCTCGATGCAGCCCACCGACGGTCTGGTCCGCCAGGCCCCGGTGACCGACACCGGCGACGGCATCACCGTGCCGGTCGGCGACTTCACCAAGGGGAAGGTGTTCAACACCCTCGGCGAGGTGCTGAACGTTCCCGAGGAGAACGCCAACGTCGGCGAGCGCTGGTCCATCCACCGCAAGGCCCCGAACTTCGACGAGCTTGAGTCGAAGACCGAGATGTTCGAGACCGGCGTCAAGGTCATCGACCTGCTGACCCCGTACGTCAAGGGCGGCAAGATCGGTCTGTTCGGTGGTGCCGGTGTCGGCAAGACGGTGCTCATCCAGGAGATGATCTACCGCGTCGCCAACAACCACGACGGCGTGTCGGTGTTCGCCGGTGTCGGCGAGCGCACCCGTGAGGGCAACGACCTCATCGACGAGATGAGCGAGTCGGGCGTCATCGACAAGACCGCGCTGGTCTTCGGCCAGATGGACGAGCCCCCGGGCACCCGTCTGCGCGTGGCGCTGGCCGGTCTGACCATGGCGGAGTACTTCCGCGATGTGCAGAAGCAGGACGTGCTGTTCTTCATCGACAACATCTTCCGCTTCACCCAGGCCGGTTCCGAGGTGTCGACCCTGCTCGGCCGGATGCCCTCCGCGGTGGGCTACCAGCCGAACCTGGCCGACGAGATGGGTCTCCTGCAGGAGCGCATCACCTCGACCCGTGGTCACTCGATCACCTCGATGCAGGCGATCTACGTCCCCGCGGACGACCTGACCGACCCGGCTCCGGCCACCACCTTCGCCCACCTCGACGCGACGACGGTGCTCTCCCGTCCGATCTCCGAGAAGGGCATCTACCCGGCCGTGGACCCGCTGGACTCGACGTCCCGCATCCTGGACCCGCGGTACATCGCGCAGGACCACTACGACGCCGCCATGCGCGTCAAGACGATCCTGCAGAAGTACAAGGACCTCCAGGACATCATCGCGATCCTCGGCATCGACGAGCTCGGCGAGGAGGACAAGCTGGTCGTCCACCGTGCCCGTCGGGTGGAGCGCTTCCTGTCGCAGAACACCCACGTCGCCAAGCAGTTCACCGGCGTCGACGGTTCGGACGTGCCGCTGGAGGAGTCCATCGCCGCGTTCAACGCGATCTGCGACGGCGAGTACGACCACTTCCCGGAGCAGGCGTTCTTCATGTGCGGCGGTCTCGAAGACCTGCGCAACAACGCCAAGGAGCTGGGCGTCTCCTGAGCCCCCGTGCTCGGGCGAGGGGGCCGTGGCCCGGTCCCCTCGCCCACGCCTCTACACTTTTGACCCAACACCCGGCACGACCGCCGGGTGGTGACCCGAGGAGCACCCTTGGCTGCTGAGCTGCACGTCGAGCTGGTCGCCGCGGACCGCAGTGTCTGGTCCGGCGAGGCCACCCTGGTCGTCGCGCGCACCACCTCCGGCGACATCGGCGTCATGCCCGGTCACCAGCCGCTGCTCGGTGTGCTGGAGTCGGGCCCGGTGACGATCCGGACCACCGACGGCGGGACCGTGGTCGCCGCCGTGCACGGCGGGTTCGTGTCGTTCGCCGACGACAAGCTGTCGCTGCTGGCCGAGATCGCCGAACTGTCGGACGAGATCGACGTCCAGCGTGCGGAGCGGGCGCTGGAGCGCGCGAAGGGCGAGGCCGACGCCTCCGCCGAGCGACGCGCCGACGTCCGCCTGCGTGCGGTGGCGGTGCGCTGACCTGGCGCACTGTGTGACATGACTCAGCCGCGGCCGGGTCCGGAGCCTCTCCGGATCCTGCCGCGGCTGAGGCGATGCTGGATCTGTTCCGCTGTTCCGATACTGATGAGGCGAGGAGGTCGATGCCGGTGCTCCTCGCTCTTCTCGTAGGCGGCGTCGCGCTGGTCGTACTGGTTGTGGCGGGGCTCTTCGCCTTCGGCGTGCGCCGTAGATTGATCCAGCGGTCCGGGGGGACCTTCGACTGCAGTCTGCGGTGGGACACCCCGGAGCCCGCGGACGAGGCGGCCGTCGACACCTCGGGCAAGGGGTGGGGGTACGGCATCGCGCGGTACAGCGGTGACCGGATCGAGTGGTTCCGGGTGTTCTCCTACGCCCATCGCCCCCGGCGGACGCTGGAGCGCTCCGCGATCGAGGTGATCGGCCGTCGGGACCCCGAGGGCGAGGAGGAGTTGGCCTTGCTCTCCGATGCGGTGGTCCTCGCCTGCGTGCACCAGGGCGTCCGGCTGGAGCTCGCGATGAGCGACGACGCCCTGACCGGGTTCCTGGCCTGGCTGGAGGCCGCGCCTCCCGGCCAGCGCGTCAACGTCGCCTGACCCGGCCGGGCTGACACGAATCACTCCGAGTGGCCCCGTGGCCCGCTCCCCGTGCGAGAACCGGGGGAGCGGGCCACGGGGCCACTCGCGTGCGCTGCCCGCTCCCTCGCCCCGGGAGGCACAGGGCCGGGGCGGCCGGCGAAGGACGTGCGCCGGGCCCGTTCGCCCGGTGCGGTGCGGTGCCCGCGCCGGGTCACGGAGCGGGTGCGGGGCCGGCCGCCCTCAGCGGGGACGGCCGGTGGGTGGGGGCATGAGAAGGCCCGGTACGCGCTGGGCGTACCGGGCGGGGAAACCGGGGAGGCGGGGGGCGATCCTGACTCCCCGGCTTCGTTCTCTGCCACCGATGTGAACCGGTGGTGCGGACCGGGGGGCCGGTGTGGGCCGGCACCCCCGGAGCGCGGTTACTTCAGACCTGCGTCGAGCGCGGTGATGAGCTCGCCGTCGGCGGTGTCACCGTCGGCGGACCAGAAGAAGGCGCCGCCGAGCTTCTGGTTCTTGGCCCACGCCATCTTGGTCTTGATGGTGGCGGGGGTGTCGTAGCTCCACCAGTTGTTGCCGCACTTGGCGTACGCGGTGCCGGCGATGGTGCCGGTGGCGGGGCAGCTGTTCTTGAGGACCTTGTAGTCCTCGATGCCCTGCTCGTACGTGCCCTGGCCGGGCCCGGTGGCGGTGCCGCCCGGCGCGTCCTGGGTGACACCCGTCCAGCCGCGGCCGTAGAAGCCGATGCCGAGCAGGAGCTTCTTGTCCGGAACGCCCTGCGCCTTGAGCTTGGCGATGGCGTCAGCGGAGGTGAAGCCCTCCTTGGGGATGCCGTTGTACGTGGTGAGCGGCGAGTGCGGAGCCGTCGGACCCTTCGTGGCCCAGGAGCCGAAGAAGTCGTAGGTCATCACGTTGTACCAGTCGAACGACGCGGAGGCACCGGCGTAGTCGGTGGCGTCGATCTTGCCGCCGGGGGAACCGTCAGCGGTGATCGCAGCGGTGACCAGGTTGTTGGCGCCGAACTTGGCGCGGGTCGCCGCAGCCAGCTTCTTCAGCGCGTCCGGACCGCTGCTGTCGCAGGTCAGGCCACAGGCGTTCGGGTACTCCCAGTCCAGGTCGATGCCGTCGAAGACATCGGCCCACCGCGGGTCCTCGACCATGTCGTAGCAGGACTGCGCGAACGCGGCCGGGTTCTGCGCCGCCTGGGTGAAGCCGCCGGACCAGGTCCAGCCGCCGATGGAGAAGAGGATCTTGATGTTCGGGTACTTCGCCTTCAGCTTGCGCAGCTGGTTGAAGTTGCCGCGCAACGGCTGGTCCCAGGTGTCCGCGACGCCGTCGACGGACTGGGCCGCGGTGTACGCCTTCTCGTAGTCCGCGTACGCGTCGCCGATGGTGCAGCGACCGTTCTGGACGTTGGCGAAGGCGTAGTTGATGTGCGTGATCTTCGCCGCGGTCCCGGAGGTGACCAGGTCCTTCACGTGGTAGTTGCGCCCGTAGACGCCCCACTGGGTGAAGTAGCCCATCTTGATGGTGTCGCCGGGGCCGGGGCCACCGCCGTCACCGGGGGTGCGCACCGCGGTCGCGTCACTGACCGGACCGGTCTGGCCGGCGGTGTCGCGGGCCTGGACCGTGTACGAGTAGTCCGTACCGGCCGTCAGCTTGCTGTCGGTGAACGTGACGTTGCCGGTGGCCGGGTGGGCGACCGTGCCCACCGTGGCGCCGTCCCGGATGACGTCGTAGTCCTTGACGCCCTTGTCGTCCTCGGCCGGGGCCCAGCTCAGCTTGACCGAGGTCTGGGTGAGCTCGGAGGTGGTGGGCTTGCCCGGCTTGGTGGGGGGCTTGTCGCCGGGGACGACGCCGCCGTCACAGGAGCCGCCGTTCAGCAGGCAGTTGCTGGGGGAACCGCTGCCGATGCCGTTGAAGCCGAAGGTCAGCGACTTGCCGGGCTCGATGGTCCCGTTCCAGCCGAGGTTCTTCGCGGTCCAACGGTTGCCGTTGTTGGTGACCGTGGAGTCCCAGGCCGAACCGACCTTGGTACCGGTGGGGAAGTCCCATTCCACGGTCCAGGAGCTGATCGTGGTGGTACCGGTGTTCTTGACGGTCCAGCTGCCGCCGAAACCGTTGCCCCAGTCCTGGGTCTTGGTGAAGGTGGCGGTGGCGTTGGTCGCAGCAGCAGCCGGCGTAGCCAGGCCGACCATTGCGGCGAAGGGCAGCGCCAGGGTCGCGAGCCCTGCCACAGCCTTGTTTCTGAAGCGCATTCTGCGCCTCCTCGGGTGAGTCCGATGTGGGGATGGTGGAACCCAACCTGCGCCGCCCGTGAGCACGTTCCGTCACGGCTCATGGCCATGACACGCTCACCGCAGTGCCGCGAGAATAGAAAGGTCTGGACCATCGGTCAAGAGGTCTGGACCAGAGAAGCGTGGGCATCCCAGGTCAGCGCCTCAGGAAGGTCAAGGACATCCCAACTGACGCATGCTCACCATCCGTCATGAGTGACGGCGATGCCCCCGAGTCGTTTCCCACTCGCGGCGTTCGCGACCCACTGTGACACCCCCGGCGACACCGTTCGGTCCACTCGCCGGTTTCGGACCCCGCGGCAGGGCCTCCCGGGGCCGTCGTCCCAGGTCCGGGCATGGGGTGTTGCTCGTCACACAGACCGGTTCCGGCCTGACTCCCCGTTGCGGTCGGCCCGTTGTGCGGGGAGGATCGGCCCCGCCGGACGGCCCCGCCCTCCCGGGCTCAGCCGCACAGACCGAGTTCCCGGGCGAGGACCGCCGCCTGGACCCGGCTGCGCAGCTCCAACTTGCCCAACATGCGGCTGACGTGCGTCTTCACCGTCGCCTCGGCCATCTCCAGCCGGGCGGCGATCTCGGCGTTGGAGAGTCCGTCCCCGATGCACTGGAGGACCTCCCGCTCCCGCCGGGTCAGCGCCTCCAACACCGTGCGGTCGGCCGTGGAACGCGCCGCACCGTGCGTCGAGTGGGCGAACTCCGCTATCAACCGCCGGGTCACCGCGGGCGAGATCAGCCCCTCGCCGCGCCCCACCGTCCGCACCGCGGTCAACAGGTCCTTGGCGTCGGCGTTCTTCAACAGGAACCCGGCGGCACCGGCGCGCAGCGCCCCGAAGACGTACTCGTCCAGGTCGAACGTGGTCAGCACCAGGACGTCCGCCAGCGCCTCGGTCACCACCTCCCGGGTCGCCGACACCCCGTCGAGCACCGGCATCTGCACGTCCATCAGCACCAGGTCGGGCCGCAGCTCCCGGGCCAGTTCGACCGCCCGCCGCCCGTCCCCCGCCTCGCCCACCACCTCGATGTCCGGTGCGCTGTCGAGGATGAGCACGAGCCCCTGTCGGACGGCCGACTGGTCCTCGGCGACGAGTACGCGGATCACGGGGTGGTCCCTCCCTGGTCTGACGTGCCGACCGCCTCGATCGGCAGGCTGGCGTGAACTCGCCACATCGGGCGGCCCCCGGGGGCGTCGGGCAGCGGCTCGGGGCCCGCCTCGAAGGCGCCGTGCAGCAGCGTGGCCCGCTCCCGCATCCCCACCAGCCCCGCTCCGGAGCCGGGCGCCCGGGGCCCGTCACGGTCGCCGTGGGGGCTGGTGACCGTGACGGTCAGCTCGGGCGGGCGACCGCCCTGGTGCAGTTCCACGGTCACCGCGCCGGGCGCGGCGTGCTTGAGGGCATTGGTCAGCGACTCCTGCACGATCCGGTACGCGGCCAGCTCCACCGGGGCGGGCAGTCGGAGCCCGTCCGTCGGGCGGTCGTCCACCAGGGACACCTCCAGCCCGTTGGTGCGGGCCGTGGCGACCAGCGCCTCCAAACCGTCGAGGGTCGGGGCCGCCGAGGGTTCCCGATCGTCGGAGGAGTCCCGGAGCAGCCCGATCAGACGACGCATCTCGGCCAGTCCCGCGACGCTGTTCTCCCGGATGACGCCCAGGGCGGTCCGGGTGGTCCGGGGATCGTCCAGGGACAGCGCCGCGGTGGAGTGGATCGCGATCGCCGACAGGTGGTTGGCCACCATGTCGTGCAGTTCGCGGGCCATCCGGGCGCGCTCGGCGGTCACCGCCTGGGTGCGGTCGATCTCGGCGAGCAGGGCGGTCTGCTCCGCCCGCAGCCGCTCCGCCGAGGCCATCTCCCGGTGGTTGCGCACCAGGACGCCGGTGGTGGAGGGCGCCACGCAGACCAGAGCCGTCGCCACCCCGATCAGGATCGCCTCGGGAGTGCGGAACCAGGCCAGGAACCCGAGGGTGACGGCGACCGAGATGAGCACGCACCGCACCGGGATGCGGCGGGCGGCGGTGGGACTTCCGTACAGGACCGCCGCATAGACGACGTCAGTGAACATCACCACCGTGATCAGGCTGCCCCGGGTGAACTGGTCGGCGATCACGGCGACCGTGCCCACGGCCAGGGCCAGCGAGGGCCGGGTCCGGCGCTGGGTCTCCATGGCGGCCATCACCACCATGGGCACCAGCACCCAGGCCCCGTCGAGCAGCCGGAACGTGGTGGTGTTGAGCCCGATCGCCCACATCAGCAGCCCCAGCGACAACCCGGACAGGGCGATCACCAGATCGAGCCGCTGGGTCTCGGCGCCGAGGAAGGACGGCAGCCGGGGCCAGGGACCGGGCGAAGGGGACGAGGGCCGCATACCCCCATCCAACACGCTCCGTGGCGCCCCCGCCGTCGCCGACCGGTCGGAGCCCGGGCGCGGTCACTACACAGAAGGATGCAGTACCGCTTCACCCGTGCAGAGGACGCTCCGGGCCCGGGCGGGCGGAAGCATGGGGAGGGAGCCGAAGACGCGAAGACGTGGTGCGGGAGCCCACGGGGGAGAGGAGGGAAACCCGGTCGTGATCGTCACGCTGATCGTCCTGTGCGAAGTGGGCTTCTGGGTCCTGCTGGGACTCGGTCTGGCCTTGCGCTACCTGGCCCGCAGGCCCCGGCTGGGAGCCGCCGTGCTGCTGTGCGAGCCGCTGCTCGAAGTGGTGCTGCTCGTGGTCACCGCCATCGACCTGAAGAACGGGGCGGCACCGGACTGGAAGCACGGTCTCGCCGCCCTCTACATCGGCTTCACGGTCGGATACGGGCACTCCATGATCACCTGGGCGGACGCGCGCTTCCGGCACCGGTTCGCCGGTGGACCCCCGCCTGCCGGGCCCCCGAAGCACGGAGCTGCCCGGGCCCGCCACGAGTGGGGCCTGTGGCTGCGCACGGCGGTGGCCGTGGGCATCGCCCTGGTCCTGCTGCAGGGTGCCGTCTGGTACGTGGGCGACAGCGGGGACGTCTCCTCCCTCCGGGGGTGGCAGGGCACGGCCCTGAAGGCCGTCCTCGTCCATGGGGTCATCGCCCTCACCTACACCCTCTGGCCCTCGAAGCCGGGGTCCGGCCGGGACGGCGGGGAGGAGGACCCCACCGGTAGACGGGGATCGGCCCGCACCGGCTCCGGCACCTCCTGACCGGGCCGTCTCACCGGGCGGTGCGTGCCCCGCCCTGGTCAGCCGGGTGCCCCCGGTCCCCGGGGGCGGGGGTCGTCCTTCCGTCGCGGGGCACGCCTCAGCGTTCGCCGCCGGGCACCCACAGCACGTCGCCGTTCTCCGTGTTGGCGACCCGGGCCAGGATGAACAGCAGGTCCGAGAGGCGGTTGAGGTAGGTGGCGGTGAGCGGGTTCATGGTCTCGCCGTGCACCTCCAGCGCCGCCCAGGTGGACCGTTCGGCACGCCGCACCACCGTGCACGCCTGGTGGAGCAGGGCGGCGCCCGGCGTGCCCCCCGGCAGGATGAAGCTGCGCAGCTTGGTGAGCCGCTCGTTGAACCGGTCGCAGTCCTCCTCCAGCCGGTCGACGTAGAACTGCTCGACCCGCAGGGGCGGGTACTTCGGGTCCTCGACGACGGGGGTCGAGAGGTCGGCACCGACGTCGAAGAGGTCGTTCTGCACCCGGGTGAGGACGGCGACGACCTCCTCGTCGAGCCCGCCCAGGGCGAGGGCGGTACCCAGTACGGCGTTGGCCTCGTTGGCGTCGGCGTAGGCGGAGATCCGCAGGTCGGTCTTGGCCGTGCGGCTCATGTCGCCGAGGTGGGTCGTGCCCTTGTCCCCGGTCCTGGTGTAGATGCGCGTCAGGTTCACCATGGGCCCAGCGTAGTTAGGCGCGGTCCTCCCGGAAGGCCCGTGTGCCCACGGTCACGGCCACCACGGTGAACCCGAGGGCGACCAGCACGCCGAGCAGCACCTCCCCGGTGGCGTAACGGCCCGCGTACGCGTCCCGCATCGCCTCCACCACGTGGCGCAGGGGTATCGCCCGGGAGAGGGCGTCCAGCCAGCCGGGTGCGAGGGACATGGGGAGCACCAGGCCCGACAGCAGCATCACGGGCATGGTCACGGCGTTCACGGCGGGGCCGAACTGGTGGGCGCCGGGCAGGCGCATCGCCAGCGCGTAGGACAAGGCGCTCAGCGCCACCGTCAGCAGGGCCACGAAGGCGAATCCGATGAGGAGGCCCGGGAGCGGAGCACGGAGCCCGAGGGCCAGCGCCACGAGCACCAGGAGCACCGACTGGGCGGTGAGCAGTGCGGCGTCCAGGAGCACCCGGCCGAGCAGGAGGGCGAGGCGGCTGACGGGGGTGGCCCGCATCCGGTCGATCACCCCCTGCCCCTTCTCCAGCATGACGGTGATGCCGGCGAAGGACCCGCCGAAGAGGGCGAGTTGGAGGAGCAGGCCCGGAGCCAGCACCTGCCAGGAGTCGCCGTCCGTGCCCAAGGGCAGCTCGGTGAGCAGGGGCCCGAAGAAGACCAGGTAGAGCAGGGGCATCACCGTTCCGAACAGCATCTGGAACCGGGATCGCAGCGTCTTGCGCGCATAGCGGCCGAAGACGATCGAGGTGTCGGAGAGCAGGGTGGACACGGGGCCTCCCGAGGAGCGGGGCGACGGTGGTGGGCACGGGCTCCGGGCCGTGGCGGCGCGGCCCGATGGGGTCGGTTGCGGGGAAGGCGGGCGGTCGGTCGTGCGGTCATACGGCGAGGGGCGCGGTCCCGCGGGGGACGGGATCGCGGCCGGTGATGGCGAGGAAGGCCTCCTGGAGCGGGGCGTCGAGGGACCCGGTGTGCGCCAGCTTGAGTGCGGTCGGGGTGCCGTCCGCGACCACCACGCCCCCGTCGACGACGACCAGCCGGTCGGCGAGGGCGTCCGCCTCGTCGAGGTAGTGGGTGGTGAGCACGACGGTGGTGCCGTGGGTCTCCCGCACCCGGCGGATCAGGTCCCAGAGCAGGGCCCGGCCGGCCGGGTCGAGGCCGGTGGTCGGTTCGTCCAGGAAGAGCACCTCGGGCCGGTGGGCGAGCCCCATCGCGAGGTCGACGCGCCGGCGTTGGCCTCCGGAGAGCGCCGCCGTGGGCCGGTCGAGGAGCCCGTGCAGGCCGAGCTCGCCGGCGAGTTCCTCGGCGCGTGCCCGCGCCCGGGCGGCGTCGAGCCGGTACAGCCGGCCCTGGGTCACGAGTTCCTCGCGGACGGTCAGCGCGGGGTCGAGGCCGCCCGACTGGGCCACGTAGCCCGTGCGGGCACGGACTCCGGCCGGGTCGGTGGCGAGGTCGCGGCCCGCGACGGTCGCGGCGCCCGCGCTGGGGCGCAGCAGGGTGGTCAGCAGGCGCAGGATCGTGGTCTTCCCCGCCCCGTTGGGGCCGAGGAGGCCCACCACCTCGCCGCGCCGGACGGTGAGGTCGATGCCGCGGACGGCTTCCACGGGGCCGCGCGGGGTGGTGAAGGTCCGGGCGAGACCGGACGCGGTGATGGCGGTCATGGAACCAGGTAAACAGAGTCCCTGAAATTTTGCAATCACTCCAAAGTTTGAGTGACTCGACGTTCCGGGTACGGGAAAGGGGGAAGGCGCCCCCCGGCTCGCTAGGCTGGCCCCATGGCGGATGCGCGGACGACGGGAACGGCGGGTGCACGGGGCGGTTCGACCCGCCCCGACCCGGGGGCGGCCCCGGCCGGGGCGGTCGGGCGCGAGGGGCTGCGGGAGCGGAAGAAGCGCCGGACCCGCCAGCACATCTCCGACACGGCCACCGGGCTCTTCCTGGAGCGGGGCTTCGACGCCGTCACCATCGCGGAGATCGCGGAGGCCGCCGAGGTCTCCGTCAACACCGTCTACAACTACTTCCCGACCAAGGAGGACCTGTTCCTCGACCGTGCGCCCGAACTCGTCGACCGGCTCGCCGGCTGGGTGCGCGGCAGGCTGCCCGGGGAGTCCGCCGCCCGGGCCGTCCTGCGTCAACTCCGGTCCGAGGTGGAAGCCGTCTCCCCCCGGGTGGGGCTCGCCGAGGGGTACGACCGCTTCCTGGTGGTCGTCGAGGACGCGGCCGGACTGCGCGCCCGCCTCCAGGAGGTGGACCAGGAGACCCTCACCAGCCTGGAGCGGACCCTGCGGGCGGAGACCGGCGCCGCCCCCGGCGACCGGCTGCCCGGACTGATGGCCGGCCAGATCGACTGGCTCCACCGGACGGTGATGGCGGTCATCCGCAGCGGGCTGGTGGAGGGCGCCACCCCCGAGGCGGTCTCCCGCGAGGCCCTCGACGCGCTGGACGAGATGGAGGAACTGCTCGGCGAACGGGTCCTCAACTACGCCGTGCGCGCGCCGGAATGACCCCCCTCGCCCGGAACGGGCCGGGGTACGGGCCGGACATCGCGGACGACGCGCGGACTCGGGTGTGATCTGCACCATTCGGGACGTGACACGCATCTCTTCCCGGTCCCGGGGGCGCGTTCGGCCGCTAGGGTCCGCCGCATAGGGTGCGGAAGAACCAACACGTCAACAGCGGTGAGGGGTGCAACGTGGCACGGAAGCTGGCCGTCATCGGCGCCGGTCTGATGGGTTCCGGAATCGCGCAGGTGTCCGCGCAGGCGGGCTGGGACGTCGTGCTGCGCGACGTCACGGACGCGGCGCTGACCCGCGGCACCGACGCCATCAGGGCGTCGTACGACAAGTTCGTCGCCAAGGGCAAGCTCGACGCCGCCGACGCCGAAGCGGCCCTCGCCCGGATCACCCCCACCACCGACCTGGACGCGGCGGCGGACGTGGACCTCGTGGTGGAGGCGGTCTTCGAGCGGTTGGAGGTCAAGCACGAGACCTTCCGCGCCCTGGACCGGATCGTCCGGGAGGACGCCGTCCTCGCCTCCAACACCTCCGCCATCCCGATCACGAAGATCGCGGCGGCCACCGAGCGCCCCGAACGCGTCGTCGGCACGCACTTCTTCTCCCCGGTCCCGATGATGCAGCTGTGCGAACTCGTCCGCGGCTACAAGACCAGCGACGAGACCCTCGCCACCGCCCGGGAGTTCGCCGAGTCCGTGGGCAAGACCTGCATCGTGGTCAACCGCGACGTGGCGGGCTTCGTCACCACCCGGCTCATCTCGGCCCTCGTGGTCGAGGCCGCGAAGCTCCGGGAGTCGGGCATCGCCAGCGCCGAGGACATCGACCTCGCCTGCAAGCTCGGCTTCGGCCACGCCATGGGGCCGCTCGCCACCGCCGACCTCACCGGTGTCGACGTCCTCCTGCACGCCACCGGCAACATCTACACCGAGACCCAGGACGAGAAGTTCGCCCCGCCGGAACTGATGCGCCGCATGGTGGACGCAGGCGACATCGGCCGCAAGAGCGGCCGGGGCTTCTACACCTACTGACGCCGGCACGCACCCCCGCCACCCGACGGTTGGCACCCGGTCCCGGGCCCGTCGGCCGCCCGGTGCCGGGTGCCCGGGCCCCGGCACCCGGCACCGGGCGGGCACGCGGGGCGGAGGCGCCGGCCCGGCGCCGAACCGGACGAGACCCTCCCGGGCCGGGATCACCTCCCGGGGTGAATTCGATATCGGTTCGCTTACAACCAGCAACTACGGTCACCCGCCGGCAGTCAGTTGCAGTGACATGGCGGGAGAGCCGGATCACCCATACGGACCACACGCCGTCCCACCGCTGTCACGGATGACGGTCACGGTCAGCCGCCACGAACACGGGGAGCGCATATGCACATCAGGGGCGACCACGCCGAGTTGGTCGTCGGGGGCCGCCTCGACGTCCGCAGCGCGGCGGACGCCCGTACGGCCCTGCACGCGGCGGTCGACGACGGCGCCGGCGACCTGGTGCTCAACCTGTCCGAACTCGAATCCTGGGACGCCACCGGACTCGGCGTGATCATGGGCGCGCACCGCCGCGCCGGTCGCTGCGGTCGGCGGCTCGTGCTCCGCGACGTGCCCCCGCAGATGCAACGACTGTTGGTCGCCACCCGGCTGCACCGCATCCTCGCCATCGAAGGCGGCATCGGCATCGAGTCGTTGCCGCGCGTGTGACCGCGGCGATTCTCATCGGACTGTGACGTCAAGGGCCCCCCGGGGGCCCGCCCGTTCGGGGATACTGGCGCCAGATCCAGTGCCCCGGCACCCGTTCCGTCCGGCCCGCGCGCGTACCCGCGGGGGAGGGGCCGCCACCGGTGGCGGCAGCGACGGACGCGGACCACGGGCGGGGTGCGGTACACAACGCTCTTGGGGGGCTTGAGAACCATGGACCCGATCGATCGGGAACCGGGGCCGCACGGCCAGGACGTCCGCGGAGGCCGGACGGCGCACGGCGGGGGAGCCGACCGCCGCGTTTCGGCCACATCCGCAGCGAGCGCCCACGGGTCCGTCGACCCGAAGGACGGTGCCGGGTCCGCCGTCCCCGGGGCGGGCGCGGCCCCGGGGTCCGGCAAGGCGCCCCGCGCCGCGGTCGGCAGCGCCTTCCTCCCCGTCGTCCGCGCCCGGGGCACCGTCGACATACCCGGGGCGGCCCGGACGCCCGAGCGCACCGCCCACCGCTCCCGGCCGCCCCGCGACCCGTTCGCCGCCGACCTCGGCACCCCGCACCCCGCCCGCCGCCCGGTGCGACTGGTCGCCGGCGACCTGCTGCTCACCGTCAACCCCGTCGACGGCAGCGAGATCGAGACCTGCCCGCCCACCGAACTCCCGGGCCCGCCCGCGCGCCACGCCCCCGAGGAGCGCCGGGAGGCCCGCCGGGCCGCCACCGCGCCGGTGCCCTCCGGCGTGGCCGTGGCCCGCCCCCCGCTGCTCGAACGCGACGAGGAACGCGAGCGTCTGGTCCGGCTGATCGCCCGGGGCGGTTCCGCCCGGGTCAGCGGCCCCGCCGGCTCCGGCCGGACCGCGCTGCTCGACGCCGTCGCCGAGGAGTGCGCCGACCTCGCCCCGGACGGCGTGGTCCGCCTCACCGGCTACCGCAAGACCGCCACCGACCTGCTGCACGACCTGTTCGCCGCCGTCTTCGACGGCACCGGATACCGGCCCGACCGCGAGGCGCTCCTCGACCACGTCCGGGGCATCGGCGCCGTCGTGGTCGTCGACGACCTCGCCTTCGGCGGCAGCCCCCTGGACGAACTCCTCGACGCCACCCCCGAGTGCGCCTTCCTGCTCGCGGCGGCCCCCGACACCCCCGCCCCGTCCGCCGACGCCCCGGTCGACGAGGTGGTGCTGAACGGCCTGAGCCGGGCGGCCAGCACCGAACTGCTGGAGCGCGCCGCCGGACGGGACCTCACCGAGTCCGAGACCAACTGGGCCGGTGACCTGTGGTTCGAGTCCGAGGGGCTGCCCCTGCGGTTCGTCCAGGCCGGCGCGTTGCTGCGGCAGCGCGACGCCCGCCTCCCCGACGCCGACCCCGAGGGGGCGGAGGAGTCCGCCGACGCCGGGGACGAGCGGCGCCCGCCGCTGCCCTCCCTGGCCGAAGGCGCGGCACCCGCCGCCCTGTTGGCCGCCGGGCTCAGCGAAGCGGCGCGCAGCACCCTGCGGTTCGCGGTGGTCCTCGACGGCGAGGTCCCGCACCAGGCGCACCTGCCCGCCCTGGTCGGCGACACCCATGCGGACGCCGCGCTCGCCGAACTCGTCGCCGTCGCACTGGTCACCCCGGTCGGCGCCCGCCACCGCCTCGCGGCCGGGGTCCGCACCCAGCTCCTCGCCGCCGGCTACCCCGACCGGGACGCCGCCGACCCCGACGCGGCTCCGGGGGCGCCCGCCCTGGTCGCCGCCCGGCACTACGCCTGGTGGACCGGCCACCCCTCGGTCGCCCCCCGGCGGGTCGCCGCCGAGGCGGACGCCGTGCTCGCCGCCCTGGCCGCGCTCGCCCCCGGCGGCGCGTTCGGCGGGGACGACAAGGAAACGATCCCGCTGGACCCGGCGGACGAGGGCGACGGCCCCAGCGTCCGGGTGGGACTGGCCCGTGCCGCCGCCCCCGTCCTCGCCGCGGGCGGCGACTGGAGCGCCTGGGAAGCCGTGCTGCGCCTGGGGGTCGAGGCCGCCCGGCACACCGGGGAGGTCGCCGACGAGGCGTACTTCCACCACGAGTTGGGCGTGCTCGCGCTGTGCGGGGCGCAGTACGGGCGGGCCCGCGCCGAGTTGGAGGCGTCGGTGGCGATGCGCGGTGCGGTCGCCGACCGCCGCGGGGCCGTCGCCGGACGTCGGGCGCTGGCCCTGCTGACCGACCGCTCCGGTGAACTGCCGCCCGTGCCGCTCGCCGTCGCCCCGCCGCCGGTGCCGCCGATCGCCGTGACCCGGGCGGTGCCGCTGGTTCCCGCCGCGGCCGGCACGCCCGGGGGCCCGGTGGGACGGCCGGTCCGGCTCCGTCCGGTCGGAGGGATGTCCGCGCGGGTGCGTCGGGTACGGCGCACGGTGCTGCACGGGACCCGCCGCAACCTGGCCGCCACGGGCGCCGGTGCGCTGCTCGCCGCGGTGCTCGGCACGGTGGTGACGCTCGGCATGATCTCCGGCGAGGGCACGCCCCCGGCCGAACGCGTGGGCCCCGGGCCCACGGTGAGCCGGGGGGCCGAGGACCGGAGCGCGACCGGCGACCCCAACGACACCAGCAGCACCGACCGCCCCGACGACACCCAGAAGGTGGCGGAGGTCGAGGAGCGCACCGGATCGCCCACCCGGCCGACCGCCGTCGGGACCCCGTCGCCCACGGCCACGCGGGCCCCCGGCGTGCCGACCGTCCCGCAACCGGGCACCAGCGCGCCGACCGGCCCCGCCGAACCGACCGGGTCCACCGGTCCGCAGCCCACCGACAGCCCGTCCGAGCCGGAGCCCACCGACTCGGCCCCGCCGAGCGAGTCGCCCGACCCGGAGCCCTCGACCAGCCAGCCGCCGCCCACCACGCCCACGGGCGGGCCGTCCTCGCCCCCGGAGCCCTCGACCGAGCCCACCGAGCCCGTCAACCCTTCGCCGCCCGCCTCGCAGGACCGGCCGGTGGTGCCGCCCGAGGACACGCCGTCCACCCCGGCGGCGGGCGGCTGACCCGCTGCGGACGGACGCCGAGGGCCCGACCGGTGCCACCGGTCGGGCCCTCGTGCGCGCGGGGGTCAGAACAGACGGAGCTTGTCGTCCTCGATGCCGCGCAGCGCGTCGTAGTCGAGGACCGTGCAGCCGATGCCGCGGTCCGTCGCCAGCACCCGGGCCTGCGGCTTGATCTCCTGCGCGGCGAACACCCCGCGCACCGGCGCGAGGTGCGGATCCCGGTTCAACAGGTCCAGGTAGCGGGTCAACTGCTCGACGCCGTCGATCTCGCCCCGGCGCTTGATCTCCACCGCGACCGTGCCGCCCTCGGCGTCCCGGCACAGGATGTCCACCGGGCCGATGGCCGTGGGGTACTCGCGGCGGATCAGCGTGTACCCCTCGCCCAGTGTCTCGATGCGGTCCGCGAGGAGCTCCTGGAGGTGCGCCTCCACCCCGTCCTTGATCAGCCCGGGGTCGACGCCGAGTTCGTGGGAGGAGTCGTGCAGGACCTCCTCCATCGTGATGATGAGCTTCTCGCCCCCCTTGTTGATGACGGTCCAGACCCCGCTGTCGTCCCTCGTGCCCTCCTTGAGGGTGCAGGGCGGTGACATCCAGTTGAGGGGCTTGTAGGCACGGTCGTCCGCATGGATGGAGACGCTGCCGTCCGCCTTGATCAGGATGAGGCGGGGGGCTGACGGAAGGTGGGCGGTGAGCCGGCCCGCGTAGTCCACGGAGCAGCGGGCGATGACGAGACGCATGGTCGGCAACGCTACTGGACGCCGGGCGGTCCACGCGATTCGCCCTGGAAGCACCCCGTACGAGAGATGGCCGGTTGTGGCCGCGCTCTTCTGGTGCCGTCCGGCCGCGGTGCTTACCGTGGACGCGGGAGGTCGCGGAGCGTGCACGCTGCGTAGGCGGACTCCCGCCCTGTCCGTGAACCCCCGCTACCGGGGGTGCGAGAGGAGAACCCATGTCGCTCGACGTCTCACCGGCCCTCCTGGAACAGGCCGAGCGAGGCGAGGTCGACGAAGCCGCCTTCGTCGACTGCGTCCGGACCTCCCTGCCCTTCGCCTGGGAGATGATCAGCTCCCTGGTGGCCCAGCTGAAGGTGGACGGCGGAGAGTTCGCCGACAACCAGACGCCGCCGCCCGACGAGCACGCGCGCGGCCAGCTGCTGCGCGCGCTCGCCAGCGATGCGATACGCGGCGCGCTTCAGCGGCACTTCGGGGTGCGACTGGCCTTCCAGAACTGCCACCGGGTGGCGGTCTTCCCGCTCGATCCGGCGGTGGACGACACGCTGGCCCGCTTCACCTCGATCCGCAACCAGCTCCTCAACCAGTCGCCGGAACTCCGGGACTGCTGACGGGCCGTGGGGCCCGCCGTTCCGGGCGGGGTTCCGTCCACCGCGACGGGGCCGGGACGGCGGGCCGGCAGGCGGTCACCGCAGTTGGGGCAGCACCTCCGCGCCCAGCCGACGGACGTTCTCCTCGGTGGACGCCAATTCGCCGGAGCCCTCGGTCAGCAGCGCGAACCGGGTGATGCCGGTCCGTTCGGCGGTGGCCGCGAGCACGTCGGCGCAGTGCTGCGGGGTGCCCACGGGGTGCAGTGAGCACAGCAGTTCGGTGTAGGCGAGGGGATCGCGCAGGGAGCGGGTGCGCCCGTCGACCGTGACGTGCGCGTCCAGGCCCTGGCGCAGCCAGCCCGGCATGGCCTTGCGCAGTGCCTCGGACGCCTGCGCACCGCGGTCGGCGATCTGCACGACGCCCGCCGAGACGTGCTCGGCGGCGAGCACCTCGGCCGCGCTCCGTCCGCTGGCCCGGGCGTGGGAGCGCCACAGGCTCAGCATCCCGGCCTTCTCCTCGTCGTCGGCGTGCATGCCGAGCAGCATCGGCAGCCCCCGCTCGGCGGCGAGCCGCACCGAGGCCGGGGAGGTGCACGCGACGACGACCTCCGGTCCGTCCCCGTCGCAGGACGCCTGCGACGGCTGCGGTACGACGTCCACCGGCCGGAAGCGGAAGCGGCCCGTCGAGGAGCCGACCCGGGGCTCGGTCAACCAGCGCAGCAGGAGGTCGAGGGAGTCCGCGAACCCCTCCTCGAACGCGGCCAGTCCGGTGCCGAAGACCTCCAGGTCGACCCAGGGCCCGCCCCGGCCGACGCCCAACGAGAAACGGCCCCCCGAGGCGTGGTGGAGCAGGGCGGCCTGTTCGCCGAGCGCCACCGGGTGGACCGTCGACAGCACGCTGACCGCCGTGCCCACCCGCAGCGCACGGGTGCGTCCCAGCAGCAGCGCGGCCAGCGTGACGGCCGAGGGGCACGTGCCGTAGGGCACGAAGTGGTGCTCGGCCAGCCACACCGCGTCCAGCCCGGACTCCTCGGCGACCTCCGCCGTGCGCACCGCCCGGTGCAGCGCCTCCCCCTGGCCCTGTCCGGGGAACTGGGCCGCCAGGACGAAACTTCCCACGCGCATCCGTTGCCTCCTCCGCACCGCCTTCGGTGCTCCCCCTGCGTTCCGTCACCCGGCAACAACGTCCGAACGGGGCCGAGGGCACGGGCGACCGGGAGATTGACGGATTGTCGGTGTATTGCGGGTGCATGGCGCGGTCGCCCGAGGTGTCCCGGGCGGCCGGCCGGCGCGTAGGCTTGATGCCCCCAAACGCCGTTCCCCGAGACCGTGAGGTGTGCCGTGTCCCCGCGTCGCAATCGTCCCAAGGGCGGAAAGGACTTCGCCGGAGCCGGGCCCGGCGGTGACCACGACCGGTACGGCGGCTTCGAGGCCGTCGAGTCGTGGCGCGGCGAGCAGTGGTCCGTACGTCACGTGGCGGGTGCCAGCACGGCCGGGAAGACGTACCGCTGCCCCGGGTGCGACCAGGTGATCGGCTCCGGGGTGCCCCATGTGGTGGCCTGGCCGCAGTACGCGGGCGTGGACGACCGGCGGCACTGGCACAAGGCGTGCTGGGCGGCCCGGGACCGCAGGGAGAGCCGGGTCGAGCGCGGCCGGGGGACTCCGCGGTACTGAGCCGGACGCGACCGTGCCCCGGTCCCTGCGGGGAGGGACCGGGGCACGGCGCCGGTACGGGGTCAGACGTCGCGGCGGTCCAGCAGCGCGAAGGCGCCGGCGACCGCGGCGGCGGTCAGCACGATCAGGAACACCAGCTGCGGGGTGCCGTCGCTGCTGGTGTTCAGCCCGAAGAGCATCGAGAGGGCGTTCGGCGCGGCGTAGTCCAGCATGACCTCCGCCATGGGCTCCAGGCTGGAGGAGGTCGCCATGAACGCGGGCAGGATCGAGGGGACGAGCACCAGCCCGAGCATGGTGGTGATCGCACCCGCCGAGTGCCGCATCATCGTGCCCACGGCGACCGAGAGCACCCCGGTCAGCGAGGAGTAGAGGGTGCCCTTGAAGAGGCTCCCGAGCCAGGGTTCGGCGCTGGCGCCCCGGTGCATCTCGGCGGTCACCAGGCCGACGAAGCCGATCGCCAGGAACGACACCGTGAACGCCACCGCGAAGAAGATGATCAGCTTCGCCGCGAGCACCCGCCACCGGGCCGGCGAGGCCGTCAGCGTGGTGCGGATCATGCCGGTGCCGTACTCGGAGGAGATCACCAGCACCCCCAGCGTGATCAGGCAGATCTGCCCCAGGAGCAGCCCGAAGAACGCGGGGACCGTGTAGGGCGTGTCGACGTAGTCGGTCCGGCCGGTCTGCTGGGCGACGAGCAGGCCGATCCCGACGACCAGCACGAGGAAGACGCCGAGCGTCCACATCGTGGAGCGCACCGACTTGATCTTGGTCCACTCGGAGGCCAGGGCGTGCCCGAGGTGGGTGCGGGTGATCGGGATGGGGGAGGTGTACACGCCGGGGGGCGGCTGCCAGGGGGCGGCCGGGGGCGCCGTCGCCGGTACCTGCTGGGGCGGCGTGGGAGCGGTGCTCATCAGGGGGCCTCAGGGGGTGTGGGTCGGGTCGGACGGGGCGGCGGCGCCCGGCGGCGGCGCCGGGGTCGCGTACGGGTTGGCGTGCGCGGGCGCACCGGGCTGGGGCGGCGGCGGGGCGTACCAGCCGGGCTGGCCCTGCCCGGCGACGGGGGTGTCGGGCAGCGGCGGGAGCGCACCGGGCGGCGGCTGCTGGTGGAGGCCGGCCTTCTGGTCGACGGTGGAGCGGTAGTCGACCACGCCCTGCGTCATCCGCATGTACGCCTCCTCCAGGGACGCCTGGTGCGGGGACAGCTCCCAGAGACGGACGTCGTGCCGGTGCGCGAGCTCGCTGATCGCCGGCAGCTTCAGCCCCGTCACCCGCAGCGCGCCGTCCGGCTCGGGCAGCACCCGGCCGCCCGCCTCGGTGAGCGCCGCCGTCAGCTTCTCGCGCTGCTCGGGCTCGTCGGAGGGGGTGCGGAGGCGGGCGAAGTCCGCGGAGTTGTGCGAGATGAAGTCCGAGACGCTCATGTCGGCGAGGAGCTGGCCGCGGCCGATGACGATGAGGTGGTCGGCGGTGAGCGCCATCTCGCTCATCAGGTGGGAGGAGACGAAGACGGTGCGGCCCTCCGCGGCCAGCGACTTCATCAGGTTCCGCACCCAGAGGATGCCCTCGGGGTCGAGGCCGTTGACCGGCTCGTCGAAGAGGAGGACCTGGGGGTCGCCGAGCAGGGCCGCGGCGATGCCGAGCCGCTGGCCCATGCCCAGCGAGAAGCCCTTGGAGCGCTTGCGGGCCACCTCCTGGAGGCCCACCACGCCGAGCACCTCGTCGACCCGGCGGGCCGGGATGCCGGAGAGCTGGGCCAGGCAGAGCAGGTGGTTGCGGGCGTGCCGGCCGCCGTGCACGGCCTTGGCGTCCAGCAGCGCCCCGACCTGACGGGGGGCGTTCGGGAGCTTGCGGTACGGGTAGCCGCCGATCGTCACCCGGCCCGAGGTCGGATTGTCCAGACCGAGGATCATGCGCATGGTCGTCGACTTGCCCGAGCCGTTCGGTCCGAGGAAGCCGGTCACCGCGCCGGGGCGCACCTGGAAGGAAAGGTCGTACACGGCCGTCTTGGCGCCGTAGCGCTTCGTCAGGCCGACTGCCTCGATCATGCTCCGCACCCATCCGCAGGCTCAGGACGTCGGGGCAGACGCCCCCGTAAGGAGTAGGAGGATATCCGGGCGCTGACGGTTCCGGCCAAAATGGACAGGTCGCGGGCGTTGGCCGGATTCCGCCCCCGGTGCGCCCGGGGCCGGGCGTCGCCTCCCGCTCAGGCGTCCCGGCGGCGCAGCAGCACGTACCCGCCGACCAGGGCGGCCACCACCCAGGCGACCATGATCATCAGGCCGCCCCAGGGGCCGTACGGGGTGTCGTCGTGCACCGGGGGGACCACCTCCATGATCTTGCCGCCGGCCTGGTCGGGGAGGAACTGCCCGACCTTCTTCGTCGCCGACACGTTGCCGAGCACCGCGGAGATCAGGAAGAAGAAGGGCATCAGGATGCCGAGCGACAGCATGGGGGAGCGCAGCATCGTCGCGACGCCCATGGAGAACACCGCGATCAGCGTCATGTACAGACCGCCGCCGATCACCGCACGCAGCACTCCGGGGGCGGAGAGCGAGGTGCTCAGGTCGCCCAGCGCCGCCTGCCCCAGGAAGAACGTGGTGAAGCTGGTGACCATCCCGACCACCAGGGCCAGTGCGGTGGCCACCGCCACCTTCCCGGCCAGGAACGCCCCCCGCTGCGGCACCGCGGCCAAGGAGGTGCGGATCATGCCGGTGCTGTACTCGTTCGACACCACCAGCACCCCGAACACGATCATCGCCAGTTGACCGAGACCGGTACCCGCGAAGCTGACCAGCGTCGGATCGAAGGCGAGCCGCTCCTCGATGCTCAGACGGTCGAACTCGTTCCGCGCGAGCACGCTGATCAGCACCCCCAGCGCCACCGTCACCACGAACGCCAGCGACAGCGTCCACACCGTGGAGGCCACCGACCTGATCTTGGTCCACTCGGAGCGGACCACCTGGGCCGACGCCATGTCACACCCCCTTCCCGCCCGGCCGCTGCCAGCCCTCGCCCCAGCCCGGCCGCGGCGGGGGTTGCGGGGGCGCACCCGCCGCCCCGGGATCATGCGCGTGGTACTCCACGGCACCGGCAGTGAGCTGCATGAACGCCTCCTCCAAGGACGCCTGCTGGGGACTCAGCTCGTGCAGCACCAGCCGGTGCTCGGCAGCCAGCTCCCCCAGTTCCTCCGCCCGGTGCCCGTCCACCTCCAGGGCGCCGTCCGCCGCCTCGACGGCGGCCAGCCCGCGCCGGTGCAGCACCTCGAGCAGCCGCTCCCGGTCCGGGGTGCGCAGCCGCACGTAGGAGCGCGAGTTCTCGGCGATGAAGTCGGCCATCGAGGTGTCCGCCAACAGCCGCCCCTGACCGATGACGACGAGGTGATCGGCGGTGAGCGCCATCTCGCTCATCAGGTGGGAGGAGACGAAGACCGTGCGCCCCTGTCCGGCCAGCGACTTCATCAGGTGCCGGATCCAGTGGATGCCCTCGGGGTCGAGGCCGTTGACCGGCTCGTCGAACATCAGCACCCGGGGGTCGCCGAGCAGCGCACCGGCGATGCCGAGGCGCTGGCCCATGCCCAGCGAGAAGCCCTTCGCCTTCTTCCGCGCCACCGCCGTCAACCCCACCACGTCCAACACCTCCGCCACCCGCGACCCCGGGATGCCGTTGGACTGCGCCAGCCACAACAGGTGGTGGTAGGCGCTGCGCCCGCCGTGCATCGCCTTGGCGTCCAGCAGCGCGCCGATCGCCGTGAGCGGGTCCGTCAACTCCTCGTAGCGGCGCCCGTCGATGCGCACCTCACCCGCGGTCGGATGGTCGAGACCCAGCATCATCCGCATCGTGGTCGACTTCCCGGCCCCGTTCGGCCCCAGGAAACCCGTGACGATCCCCGGCCGCACGGTGAACGTGAGCCCGTCGACGGCCAGCTTGTCGCCGAACCTCTTCGTCAGCCCCGCAAGCTCGATCATCCCCCCACGCTAAGCCGTGCGGATGGGCGCTGCCTGTTGTCGGCCGTCCGGCCCGACCCGTACGCACGACCGTGCCCGGCGCGGCCGTCGGGGCCGTGCCGGGCACGGGTTGCGCGGGTCCGCGTGAGGGAACGCGGGGAGCGACCGGTCGAAGGACGACTACCGGCTCTGCTGAGCCGGGACACCACGGGAGATCGACTCGTCCTCGGCCGGGGAGCCGGCCGCCGCGACCGCCGCGCCGGTGAGCGTGGCGAGCATCTCGCGGACGTTGGTGAGCTGCGCGTTGATCGAGTCGCGGCGGTTGGTCAGCGCCGCGAGCTCGCGCTCGGATTCGCTGCGGATGCGGTCCGCCTTGGCGTTGGCGTCGGCCACGATGTCCTCGGCCTGACGCTGTGCCGTCTCCACGGTCTGACGGGCCCGGCGCTCCGCGTCGGTGCGCAGCTTCTCGGCCTCCAGCCGCAGCTGCTCGGCGCGGTGCTCGATCTCGGCGAGGCGCTTCTCCGCCTTGGCCTGACGCGAGGCCAGGTCCCGCTCCGACTGCTCGCGGCGCTTGGCGAGGTTCGTCTCGAAGTCCGCCGCGGCCTGGGCGGCCTTGGCCCGGGTCTCCTCGAAGAGGGCGTCCGCCTCCTCGCGCTTGGACTGGGCGTCCTTCTGGGCCTCGGCACGCAGCGAGGACGCCTCGCCCTTGGCCTTCTCGACGATCCGCAGGCCCTCGTCCTCGGCCTTCGCCTTGCGGTCGGCGGCGAACGTCTCGGCGTCGTTGCGCACCTGCTGGGCCGCCGACTCGGCCAGCTCCCGGTGCTGCTCGGCGGCGCGCCGGGCCTCCTCGCGCAGGTCCTTCGCCTCCTCCTCGGCGAGCCGGAGGATCTTCTCGACGCGGGCACCGAGCCCGGCGTACGAGGGCTCCGCATCGGTGACCTGCGCCTGGGCGTTCTGCGTTTCGAGGTGGAGCTCCTCGATCCGCTTCTCCAGTGCGGTGATCCGGGTCAGGGCACTGTCGCGATCGGAGACGAGCTTGGAGATCCGTTCGTCCACCTGAGCGCGGTCGTACCCACGCCGCACAAGCTCGAAGCCGTAGGGGGAAGTGTCGCTCATGGGGTTCCTGTCGAATGAGACCGGTGAGGTGATAGGGGGAATCCTAGGGGGCGGAACGGCGTGTCATCGAGCGGATACAGTTTTGGTCCGGAGAATGGCACCCCTTTTGGGCGCCCCGACCCACGGGTGACGGGCCGAACCACCGTCAACACAGCAAACTAGCCCGGCGGTCACCCGGCAAGGGCCCCGACGTCACCGGACGGGAACCCGCGGGCCCCCGTGGTCCGCGGGGCCGCCCCGGGTGGCCGAGAACCCTCCCGTGCGGCCGTCCCCGCGGTGCCGTCAGCTCCCTGACGGCTTGCCACCCGATCGGGCGGAACCCGCCGTCGCACCGGCTTTGACCCCCGGGCCGCCCGTGGTCTTGGCCCCGCTCGGCGGCGCCTCGAACGACTCCAGCGCCTCCAACACGTCCTGCACCCGGGAGATCTCGGCGTTGATGTCCTGGCGACGGCGCACCAGCACGTCCAACTCCCGCTTGCCCTCGTCGACCACGTCCTTGGCCCGCTGCTCGGCCTCGGCCTTGATCTGCTCGCCCTGCCGGGTGAGTTCGGCCTTCTTGGCCTCGGCCTCCTTCAGCAGGCCCTCGGCCTTCTTGACCGCCGCGATCCGGACCCGGCCGGCCTCCGAGTCGGCGTCCGACTTCACCTGCTCGGCCTTGGCCCGCGCCTCGGCGAGCTGCTCCTCGGCGGCCTTCACCAGGGTGTCGCACCGCTCGCCCGCGGAACGCATGGCCTCCGCCGACTCCCGCCGGGCCCGTTCGTGCAGCTCCTCGATCTCGCCGGTGATCCGCTCCCGCAGCTCCTCGGCCCGCTCCCGGATCGCCGTCGCGTCCCGGCGCGCACCGACCAGCAGTTCGTCCGCGTCGGTACGGGCCCGCTCCACCAGGGAGTTGCCCTCCACGGTGGCCTCCGCCACGATCCGCTCCGCCTCGCCCCGGGCCGCGCCGACCATCGTGTCGGCCTGCCCCTCGGCGTCCGCGGTGGTCTGCTGCGCCTTCGCCTGGGCGTCGGTGCTCAGCTTGTCGGCCTCCGACACGGCCTCCGTGATCAGCGCGTCGACCTGCTCGGCCGCCTCCGAACGCCGTTTGTTGGCGTCCTTGCGGGCCTGGTCCATGGTCCGCTCCGCCGACTGACGGGCCTCGCCGAGCACCCGCTCGGCGTCGGTACGGGACTGGGTGCGCAACTGCTGGGACTCGTTGCGGATGCGCTCCGCGTGCTGGCGCGCCGAGCCGACCGTCTCCGCTGCCTGGGCGCGCAGCCGCTCCGCCTCCACGGTCGCCTCCGACACCAGCCGCTCCGCCTCGGCGACGGCCTCGGTCCGGGTCCGCTCGACCAGGGCCGCCGTCTCCGAGCGGAGCCGCTCCGCCTCCGTCGTCGCCTCGGTGACCAAGCGGTCGGCCTGGCCGGCCGCCTCGGAACGGATGCGGTTGGCGTCCTCCCGGGCCTCCGCCCGGGTCCGCGAGGCGTTCTGCTCGGCCGTGGCGATGGTGTTCGAGGCTTCGGTACGGGCCCGCTGGGCGTGCTCGGAGGCATCCGCGCGCACCCGCTCCGCCTCGGCGATCGCCTCGCCGACGGTGCGCTCCGCGAGCGCCTTCGCCGCCTCCGTCTCCTCCTGCGCCTCGCGCCGCACCCGGGTCGCGTCCTGGCCGGCGCGCTCCCGCTCCGCATAGGCGTCGGTGCGGACCCGGTCCGCCTCCTCCTGGGCCTCGGTCCGGACGCGTTCGGCCGCGTGCTCGGCGGCGCTGCGCAGTCCCGCGATCTCCTCCTGGGCCTGCTCCTGGAGCCCGGCCACCGCCTCCCGTACCGACTGCGCCTTCTGCTCGGCGCCGCCGACCAGCTCGGTGGCGCGGCGCCCGGCCTCCTCGACCAGCCGGGCCGCCTCGGCCTGGGCCTCCTCGACCCGGCTGCGCGCCGAGGCGAGGAGTTCCTCGCTGCGCTCGCGGGCGCGCTCGCGCTCCTGGCCGGCCTCGGCGCGGGCGGAACCGATCAGCTCCTCGGCCTCGCGTCGACGGCGGGCCGCCTCCTCCTGGGCCGCGGAGAGCGCTTCGGCCGCCTCCGCGGCGGTCCGCTCGGCCGCGGCGGCGGCCTCCGCACGCACCCGGTCGGCCTTCTCCCGGGTCTCGACCGTCAGCCGTTCCGCCTCCGCGGCGGCCTCCGACCGCAGTCGGACCGCGACGTTCTCGCCCTCCGCGCGGGACGCCGAGGCGTCCGCCGCGGCCTCGGTGCGCAGCCGCTCGGCCTCCGCCTCGGCCTGCGCCCGGACGGTACGGGCCCGCTCCGCGGCCTCGGTGCGCAGCCGCTCGCTCTCCTCGCCGGTCTCCCGGCGGACCCGCTCGGCCTCGGCCCGGGCCTCGGTGAGCGCCTGCTCGGCGGCGGTGCGGCGCTCCTCGACCTCGGCGCGCAGCCGGGTCAGCTCCGCGTCGACCTCCGTGCGCTGGGCGGCGACGGCCCGTTCGGCCTCCTCGCGCAGCTCACGCGCCGACGCCTGGGCGGCGGCGGTGGTCTCCTCGGCCTGCTCGGCGGCCTCGGTGCGCTTGCGCTCGGCCTCCTCGCGGGTGCGCTCCAGCGTCTCCTCGGCCTGCTTGCGCAGGGCGGTGGCCCGCTCGATCGCCTCGGTGCGCACCCGTTCCGCCTCGGTCTGCGCGGTGCTGCGCAGCTCGTCGGCGTCGGCCCGGGACTTCGCCAGGATCTCCTCGGCGGTCTTCGCCGCCTCCTCGATCTGCTGGACGGCCTCCCGCCGGGCCTCGCCGCGCAGCCGCTCGCCCTCCGCGACGGCGTCGGCGCGCAACTGCTCCGCCTCGCCGCGCAGCCGGCGGGCCTCCTCCTGGAGCTCGACCGTCTTGGCCCGGTACTCCTTGGTGTCGTCCTGGGCCGCGCCCTTGAGCTGCTCGGCGATGTCGTTGGCCTCGCCGCGCAGCCGCTCGGCCTCGGCCTCGGCCTCCTTGCGCAGCCGCTCGGCCTCCTCGGCGGCGGCCCTGGTGGTGGCCTTGGCGTCCTCGGCCGCCTTGGTCAGCACCTCCTCGGCGGTGCGGGCGGCCTTGCCGAGCTGGGAGGCGGTCTCCTCGGCGGTGGCCGTGCGGGCCTTCTCGGCGGCCTCCGCGACGATCTTCTCCGCCTCGGCGCGGGCGTCCTCGACCAGTTGCTGGGCCTCGGCCCTGGTGTCCTCGGCCTGCTTGGTGGCCTCGTCGACCAGCCGGGCCACCTGCTCCTTGGCGGTCCGGGTCCGCTGCTCGTTCGTGGACTCGGCGGTCGCCACCTGCTTCGCGGCGGCCTCCTTGGCCTGGGCGAGGACCTTCTCCGCCTCGGACCGGGCCCCGCGCAGCGCGCCGTCCGCCTCGGTCATCCGCTCCTCGGCGGCCCGGGCCAGCTCGGCGGCCTGGCGGCGGGCCCGCTCGGATTCGGCGGTGGTGGTGGTGCGCAGCTGCTCGGCGTGGTCGGTGGTCTCCTGGGCCTGCGCGGTGGCGGTGTTCAGCAGCCGTTCGGCGTCGGCGCGGGCCCTACGCAGGAGCGTCTCGGCCTCGGCGCGGGCGGACTCCGCCTCGGCGCCGACGCGCTGTCGGGTCTCCTCGGTGACGCGGCCGGCCTCGGCCCGGGCGGCGGCGAGCGACTGCTCGGCCTCGCCGCGGGACTCGTCGAGGAGCCGGCGGGCCTGCTGCTCGGTACGGGCGCGCAGTTGCTCGGCCCAGGCGACGTTCTCGTTGACGTGCGACTCGACGGTGGCCCGGCGCTCCGCCAGCTCCTGGTCGAGCTGTTGCCGCCGGGACACGGCCTCGGCGTGCAGCTCGGACTGGAGTCGGGCCTGCTGTTCGGCGTGTTCCTGACGGGTGCGCTGGATCTGGGCGCGCGCCTCCCGCAGTTCGCGTTCGGCGTCCGCGCGCAACTGCTCCACCTGGAGCTGGGCGTTGCGCAGCATCTGCTCGGCCTGGTAGCCGAGGTCCCCGCCGTCGTAGGCGGGGCGCGTGGCGAGGGTGCGCCGTGCCTCGTGCAGCTTCGCCCGCAGCACCTCGACCTGGTAGCCGCGGTCCTCGGCGTGCTGAACGGCCTTCTCCCGCTCGGTCTTCAGCCGTTCCATCTCGGCCTCGAACCGAGAGAGGTGGTCGACGTCAGCCCGCTCTCGCTCCTGGCGTTCGTAGCCCCGCACTGCGCGGTCCCATCCGTCCCCTGGTCGTAACCCTCTCCAACGAGCACCGTCCGTCCGCCCGGACGGGCCCCCGGGGAAATGGTGTCAGATCACCGGCGGACCCCGGGCTGCTGCCCCGACGCACGCCCCGACACCCGGACCCCGGCCATGGCCGCCCCAACGCGTGGCGGCCGTTGCCAACCCTACCGGCCCCCGTCTCCCTCGTGGCCTGGCCGACCACCTTTCCCGCCGGGACGGGGGTGCGACGACCGGGCGCGACACGGCGCCCGAGCCATGGCGGGAGGCGAAAAAGGGGCGGTCGGAGCGCCGGGGCAGCGTGCCGCGGACCGGGCGCGCCGTCACCACCCGCCCGGGCGCGCCCGGGCGGGGCGGTGACCGGCCGCCGGGTGCGGCGGGGTCAGTGCCCGGCGTCCTCCTCGGCGGCCGGGGCGGAGGTCACCAGCTCGGTGAGGACGCCGTGGCAGTCCTTGGGGTGCAGGAACGTGATCCGCGAGTCCATCGAACCGCGTCGGGGCTGCTCGTACAGCACCCGCACGCCCTTGTCGCGGATCGCCTCGGCGTCGCCGTCCACGTCGGCGGTGCCGAAGGCGACGTGGTGGACGCCCTCGCCGTTCTTGGCCAGCCACTTGCCGACCGCGGAGTCCTCGCGGATCGGTTCGAGCAGTTGGAGGTAGGTGGCGCCGCCGTCGTCGGTGCCGTTGATCCTGAGCATCGCCTCGCGCACCCCCTGCTCCTCGTTGACCTCGCAGTGGTGGACCTCGAAGCCGTAGGTGGCCCGGTAGAACTCGACCGTCGCGTCCAGGTCGAAACAGGCGATCCCGATGTGATCGATACGCGTCAGCATGGTTCCAGTGCACCGGGTGGCGGGCGGTCACGCAAGGTGCTCGCCGTCACACCGACCGGGCGGTGACCCCGCGAGGGCGCGCTCAGTACATTGGAAGTGAACCGCCGTTCACTAGGAACGTCGCACGCTGGAAGGGGATCGTCCGCCATGACGGGAACGTCCGATACCACCTCGGTGATCGTCGCGGGGGCGCGCACCCCCATGGGACGGCTGCTCGGCTCGCTGAAGTCCTTCTCCGGCGCCGACCTCGGCGGTTTCGCCATCAAAGCGGCGCTGGAGCGGGCCGGCATCGACGGCGAGCAGGTCCAGTACGTGATCATGGGGCAGGTGCTCCAGGCCGGCGCCGGCCAGATCCCGGCGCGGCAGGCCGCCGTGAAGGCGGGCATCCCCATGGACGTCCCCGCGCTCACCGTCAACAAGGTCTGCCTCTCCGGGCTCGACGCCATCGCCCTCGCCGACCAGCTGATCCGCGCCGGCGAGTTCGACGTGGTCGTCGCCGGTGGCCAGGAGTCCATGAGCAACGCCCCGCACCTGCTGCCGAAGTCCCGCGAGGGCTACAAGTACGGGGCGGTCGAGATGCTCGACGCCATGGCCCACGACGGGCTGACGGACCCCTTCGAGTCCATCGCCATGGGCGAGTCCACGGAGCGGCACAACACCCGCCTCGGCATCGGCCGCGAGGAGCAGGACGCGCTCGCCGCGCTCTCGCACCAGCGGGCCGCCGCGGCCCAGAAGAACGGCCTCTTCGACGCCGAGATCACCCCCGTCGCGGTGCCGCAGCGCCGTGGCGAGCCGGTGCTCTTCGACCAGGACGAGGGCATCCGGGCGGAGACCACCGCCGAATCGCTCGGCAGGTTGCGCCCCGCCTTCGCCGCGGACGGCACGATCACCGCCGGCTCGGCCTCCCAGATCTCCGACGGGGCCGCCGCGGTCGTGGTGATGAGCAAGGCCAGGGCGCAGGAGCTCGGCCTCGACTGGATCGCCGAGATCGGCGCCCACGGAAACGTCGCCGGCCCCGACAACTCCCTGCACTCCCAGCCCTCTCACGCCATCCGCCACGCCCTGGCGAAGGAGGGCCTGCGGGTCGACGACCTCGACCTCATCGAGATCAACGAGGCGTTCGCCGCGGTCGCCCACCAGTCCATGCGGGACCTCGGGGTGTCCGAGGAGAAGGTGAACGTCAACGGGGGCGCCATCGCGCTCGGCCACCCGATCGGCATGTCCGGCGCCCGGCTGGTCCTGCACCTGGCGCTGGAGCTGAAGCGGCGCGGCGGCGGCATCGGCGCGGCGGCGCTGTGCGGGGGCGGCGGCCAGGGCGACGCGCTGATCGTGCGGGTGCCCCGGGACTGACGACGGCCCGGCTCCAGAACGCAGCGACCGCGGGCGAGGACCCCGGTCCGACGAAGGGAACCGTGCGCGTGAACAGGGACGTCGCCTCGCTGGTGGAGCAGGCCCGCCAGGGACGGGCACGGGCCGTCGCCCGGCTGATCACCCTGGTGGAGGGGGCGGCGCCGCAGTTGCGCGAGGTGATGGCCGCCCTCGCGCCGCTCACCGGCAACGCCTACGTCATCGGACTCACCGGCGCGCCTGGCGTCGGCAAGTCCACCACCACGTCCGCCCTGGTCACCGCCTACCGGCGGCAGGGCAAGCGGGTCGCGGTGCTGGCCGTCGACCCGTCCTCCCCCTTCTCCGGGGGCGCGCTGCTCGGCGACCGGGTGCGGATGTCCGACCACGCGGGCGACCCCGGTGTCTACATCCGTTCCATGGCCACCCGCGGCCACCTCGGCGGGCTGGCCTGGGCCGCGCCGCAGGCCGTCCGGGTGCTGGACGCCGCCGGCTACGACGTGGTCCTGGTCGAGACGGTCGGGGTGGGCCAGTCGGAGGTGGAGGTCGCCGCGCAGGCCGACACCTGCGCGGTGCTGCTCGCCCCGGGGATGGGGGACGGCATCCAGGCCGCCAAGGCCGGCATCCTGGAGATCGGCGACCTGTACGTGGTCAACAAGGCCGACCGGGACGGGGCCGATGCCGCCGTCCGGGAGCTCAACCACATGCTGGGCCTGGGGGAGGCCCGGGCGCCGGGGGACTGGCGCCCGCCGATCGTGAAGACGGTCGCCGCCCGGGCGGAGGGGATCGACGAGGTGGTCCAGGCACTGGAAAAGCACCGCGCCTGGATGGAGGAGTGGGGGGTTCTCCTCCATCGCAGGCGGGTGCGTGCGGCCCGTGAGGTCGAGACGATCGCCGTGACCGCGTTGCGGGAGCGGCTGGCCGACCTGCACGGGGACCGTCGGCTCCGGGGACTCGCCGAGGACGTCGCGGCGGGGCGCACGGACCCCTACACGGCGGCCGACGTGCTGACCCGGGAGCTGACGGGCGACTGACGCCCGGGCGGGGGGTCCCCGGGCGTCAGCGGATCAGGGACCCGTGGCTCAGTCGTCGGAGTCGTCGTCCGTGTCGTCGGAGTCGTCGTCGCGGTTGTCGTCGCGGTTGTCGTCGTCACGGTCCGGGGTGACCTTGGCGGTGTCGAGCGACACGTTCCAGTCGCGCTCCTGGGCGCCGTTGACGGTCTCCACGTCCCAGGTGGCTCCGGAGCGGTCGGTGTCGAGGTCCAGCGAGGTCACGGCGCCCTTGGCGGCAGCGGCTTTGGCGGCCCCGACCGCGTCCACGGAGGCGCCCTTCGCCGCGGCGAGTTCGGCCTTCACGTCGTCGAAGTCGTCGTCGTCGTCCGCGTCGCGGTGGACGCCCAGCACCTTGCCGGTGCCCGGGTCCACGATCACGGTGTAGACGTCGCGCTTGCCGTCGATGACCTCGATGTCCCAGGCGACTTTGCCGTCCTCGTCGTCGAGGTCGGCGGAGACCGCCGTGCCGGAGCGCTCGGCCAGGGCCTTGGCGATTGCGTCGGCCGCGGAGACCTTCACGCCCGCCGGCAGCCGGTCGTCGTCCCGGTCGTCCCGGTCGTCGCGACCGCTGACGTCCCGGTCGTCCCGCTCGTTGCGGTCGTCGGCGTCGTCCCGGTCGTGGTGCGTCAGCTGGACGCTCGACTCCCGCACGATGCGGTCCTCGTCCTTGCCTCCGTCGCCACCTGCGACCGCCACGGCCGTGGCCGCGCCTCCGCCCACCATCAGCGTGCCGGTGATAACGGCGATCAGGGCCTTGCGCTTCATGGGAACCCTCCCGAGTTCTCAGTCGGTTTCCGGCGTCTGTTCTCGCCGTGGTCACCAATGTGCGGCAGGCATGCTGAAGCGACCCTGAAACCGCCTGAAGGGATCTTCAGGTTCCGTTTGAAAAACTGGGTGCATGCGCCTTTTGATCGTGGAGGACGAGAAGCGGCTCGCCCTGTCCCTCGCCCGGGGACTGACGGCCGAGGGATACGCGGTGGACGTGGTCCACGACGGGCTGGAAGGGCTCCACCGGGCCAGTGAGGGCGTCTACGACCTGGTCGTCCTCGACATCATGCTGCCCGGCATGAACGGCTACCGGGTCTGCGCCTCCCTGCGCGCGGCGGGTCAGGACATGCCGATCCTGATGCTCACCGCCAAGGACGGCGAGTACGACGAGGCCGAGGGGCTGGACACCGGCGCCGACGACTACCTCACCAAGCCGTTCTCGTACGTGGTGCTGGTCGCCCGGGTCAAGGCCCTGCTGCGGCGCCGCGGACGGGCCGGCGGGTCACCGGTGCACGTGCTCGGCGACCTCGTTGTCGACACCGCCGCCCACCAGGTGCGCCGTGGCGAGGAGGAGGTCCCGCTCACCGCGAAGGAGTTCGCGGTGCTGGAACAACTCGTGCTGCGCTGCGGCGAGGTGGTCTCCAAGAGCGAGATCCTGGAACACGTCTGGGACTTCGCCTACGAGGGCGATCCGAACATCGTCGAGGTCTACATCAGCGCACTGCGCCGCAAGTTGGGCGCCTCCCTCATCCGGACCGTCCGCGGGGCCGGCTACCGCTTGGAGACCGGACGGTGAGACGGTACTTCGGCTCGGTCCGCGCCCAGGCCACCCTGGGCGCCACGCTCGTGGTGGCGGTGGCCCTGATCGCCGCCGGCACCGGCGTGCTGATGGCACTGCGGATCAACCTCACCGACCAGGCGAGCAGCCAGGCGGAGACCACGGCCAGCCGGGTCATCTCGCAACTGGCCTCCGGCACCGCCTACGCGGACCTGGACCTCCCGGACGTCTTCGACGAGGGCAGGGTCGTCCAAGTGGTGGACGAGGCCGGTCGGGTGGTCGCCGCCAGCCAGGGCCTGGAGCGCATCAGCGGCACGGCCTCCCCGGAGGTGGGCCCGGGGCAGGGGCGGTCCGAGGCGCCCGGGAACGGCGGGACCCCCGGGAACACCCGGCCCCCGGACGAGGGCGAGAACGACGGGGACGACGACGGGGACGGGGACGGCGACGACGACGTCGAACACGAGCGGGATCCGGTGGAACTCTCCGACGAGCCCGCGTTCAGCGGCGGCTCGGCGACGGTGCACGGCGAGTCCGCCGAGTACCGGTTCGCGGAGCTGGCCGCGGAGTTGCCCCAGCGGGGCGAGGTGCGGGTGTTCGCCGGCGCCCCGCTGTCCGCCGAGCGCAGTGCCGTGGGGACGGTGACGACGGCGATGCTCATCGGCTTCCCGCTGCTGCTGGTGGTGGTGTCCGGGGTGACCTGGCTGGTGACCCGGCGGGCGCTGCGGCCGGTGGAGGACATCCGACAGGAGATGGAGGCGATCACCGCCTCCGAGGACCTGCGCCGACGCGTTCCGGTGCCCGGGACGCACGACGAGGTCGCCCGGTTGGCGCGCACCACCAACGCCACGCTGGCCGCGCTGGAGGAGTCGGTGGAGCGGCAGCGGCGGTTCGTCGCCGACGCCTCCCACGAACTGCGCAGTCCGATCGCCTCCTTGCGCACCCAGCTCGAAGTGGGCTCGGCGCACCCGGAGTTGTTGGACGTGGAAGGGGCCGTGGCGGACACCGTGCGGCTCCAACAGCTGGCCGCCGACCTGCTGTTGCTGGCCCGCTTGGATGCGGGGGAGCGGCCGGGGGGCACCCGGCTGGACCTCGCGGCGCTGGCCCGGGAGGAGTTGTCCCAGCGGGTGGGTGACCGGCATCCGGTCGCCGAGGACCTCGACCACGCCGAAGTCGTCGGTTCGCGGGGGCAGTTGGCCCGGGTGCTCGGCAATCTGGTGGACAATGCGCAGCGGCACGCGGCGGCCGGGGTGCGGGTGTCCGTGGGGGTGCGCGAGGGGAGGGCGGTGCTGGCCGTGGGGGACGACGGGGCTGGGGTGCCCGAGGAGGAACGGCAGCGGATCTTCGAGCGGTTCGTCCGCCTCGACGACGCCCGGGCCCGGGACGACGGCGGGGCGGGGTTGGGGCTCGCGATCGCCCGGGACGTGGCCGTGCGGCACGGCGGCACCCTGACGGTGCGGGAGTCCGCCGAGGGCGGCGCCCTGTTCGAGCTGGCGCTCCCCCTGGCGGCGGCCTCCTGACGGAGTGGTGCCCCCGGGCCGCGGGCCCGGGGGCGGGGATCGGGGGACCGGACCGCCGTGTCCGGTCGGCGGGTCAGATCCGGCCGCGCTGGACCCGGAGGTGTTCCGCGATCGGGGCGAGCGACTTGTGGAGGGTTTCCAGGTCCTCCGGCCCGATCAGGTCCATGAAGTGCCGCCGCACGGAGGCGACGTGGTGCGGTGCCACCTTGCGCATGGTCTTCAGGCCGTGCTCGGTGAGCACGGCGTACAACCCCCGGCGGTCGGACTCGCAGTGCTCGCGGCGCACCAGCTCCGCGTTCTCCATCCGAGTGATCTGGTGGGAGAGCCTGCTCTTGGACTGGAGCGTGGACGAGGCGAGGTCGCTCATGCGCATCCGGTGCTCGTCGGACTCCGAGAGGTTGACCAGGATCTCGTAGTCGTTGATCGTCAGGCCGAACGGCTGGAGGTCCTTCTCCAGCTGGTGCTGTAGCAGCCGGTTGACCTCCAGGTGGGTGCGCCAGGCGCTCTGCTCGGCGTCGGTCAGCCAGGGGGTAGCCGTCTCGGTCTCCATGAATCCTATTCTACCCTAAGAGGTTGAATTGTTAACGAAATGTGGGGGTGTGACGCTGCGCACGCGTTCGATGTCACACTCCGCAGACTACCGCTCACAGCCCGAAGCGACGTTGCAGGTCTCCCAGCTGTCCGGGAAGGCGCGGTACGCCCTGACCGCCTCCACCGTGACCCGCGGGCACCCCCGTCTGGTGCGGAACCGCCCCCGCGTTCTGCTCCGCCATCACCCGCTCGCTGGACTGCAACAGCACCGTGCCCGCCCCCACGAACTCGAACTGGTGCTCCTCGCCGGACGCCCCGCCCAGGCCCGTCAGTGCACGTAGACCGCCCATCACGCCGGTCAGGTACCCGTGGTCGTAGTGGTGGCAGGGCGACGGACAGTCCGCCCACCCCACCAACGCCTGCGGGTCCACCCGCAACGGCGGCTCCATGAACACCACCGGACCGTTGGAGGCGGCGACGAACTTCCCGGTGCCGATCAGGGTCAGGAAACCCGGAACGATCGATTGCTTCAACGCGAGACTTGGCTGAAAAGCGAGCAGGTTCCCGGAGCGGATCGTCAGGTTCCCGTCCTCCAGGTCGAAGGAGTTGACGTCGAACGCCCGGTCGGCCAGGAGGAACTTGCCCGATCCCGAGGCCACCACCCAGTCGCCCGCGTGCAGCGGCGAGTGGAAGGAGGTGCGCACCAGCCGGTCCAGACGTCCGTGTCCGATCCCCTCGAACTGCATCGCCCCGTAGTAGGCGATCATCTTGCCCTTCTGCAAGAACCACGGCTCGCCCGCGAGTTCCACGCAGAACGTGTAGCTGGTGACGTTGTCGTTCGACGGCAGCGTCGTCGGGTCGTGCGCGACCGGGCCGCCCGGCCGTCCGTACGCGTGCGGTGTGGTCACAGCTTCTCCTCCGATGCCTGCACGTACACCACGCCCCGGCCGCTCAGTTCGAGTTGGAACGCCTCGCCCGAACCCCGGCCCACCATGTCCCGCCAACCGAGCGCGGTCGACAGCCTGTTGCGCAGGTCCCCGCGGTGCGCCACGTACGCCTGCGGGTCGACGTGCACCGGGCGCTCCGGGCTCACCGGCAGCTCGATCACCCCGCCGTGCGCCATCACGGCGACCGCCCCGCGGCCCTGGAGCGAGGTGGTGAACAGCCCCTGGCCGGTCACCTGGCCGCGCACCAGCCCCATCACCCCGCCCTGTGCGCCCAGGAACACCGTGCCCTGGGTCAGCGTGCCGTCGAAGGCCAACAGCCGGTCCGCCTCCACGTACAGGGTGTCGCCGGTCAGGTCGACCAGGTGGACGTGGTGGCCGCCGTGCCCGAACATCACCGTGCCGTGGCCCTCCACGGTCATCAACGGCGTCGCCTCGCCCGCGACCCGGCGCCCGATCATCGAGGTGAGTCCACCCTGTCCGCCCTGGGCGTTGGGGGTGAACGACACCTCGCCCCGGTAGGCCAGCATCGCGCCGCGCTGGCTGAACAGCCGCTGCCCGGGCGCCACCGACGCCTCGACCACCTTCGCGTTGACCTCGCGGAACGGCATCAGAGGTCCCCTCCGACCGTGTTGCGCTCGCTGGGCTGCACGTACACCAAGCCGTCGCCCTCGAAGCGGATCTGGAACGCCTCCCCGCCGCCCTCCCCGATCAGGGTGCGGAAGGTCACCCCCGACTGGAAGGTCTGCCGCAGGTCCCCCTGGTGCGCCACGTACGCGCCCGGGTCCACCGAGAGCGGGTACCGGGGGGTCACCCGCAACAGCACCGCCGGCCCGTCCGAGGTGAGCGCCGCCTGGCCGGTGCCCTCCACCGTCGTGGTGAACAGCCCGCTGCCCTGGGTCGCGCCGCGCAGCCCGGTGAACGTCGTCCCGGTGCGCAGCCCGGCGTCGGTGGCCAGCAGGTTGCTCGCCTCCACGTACAACTTCTCGCCGTGCAGCCGCACCAGGTTGATCTCGCTCGCGCGGTCGGCGAACCAGCAGGTGCCCTGCCCCCGCGCCTCCATCACCGTGAGCTGCTCGCCGGTGAGGCGCCGGGCGACCATTGCGCGCAGTCCCTCGCCGCCGCCGCTCAGCTTCTTGAAGCTCATCTGGCCGTCGTAGGCGACCATCGAGCCGTTCTTCGCCCTGACCGAGTCGCCGGACATGTCGACGGCGAGCACTTTGCTCCCTTGGAGCCGGAACGTTGCCACCCGAGCGACGGTAGTCCCATCCGCCCGCTTCGCGACAGGGACCCCTGTCCCCCGGAACCCGCACCGTCCGGGAGCGGTGTGACGCGTCCCTCACCACCCCCGGTCGGGGCGGGAGGGCGCCCCGATGACACAATGGGACCGCTTGTGCATGCGTTCACAAAGCGTGCGCCGTCGATCCGCCCCGCCCATCAGCACGAAGGTGACCCCCCCCGTGGACATCAAGACCGCATCCGCACTCCGCCGTCTGCGCCTGGTCTCGGCGCCCGAGGCGATCTCGTACCTGTTGCTGCTCGTCTGCTCGGTGCTCAAGCGGACCACCGACTTCAACGCGGTGCCCGCGATGGGCGCGATCCACGGTGCGCTGTTCGTGCTCTACGTGATCTTCTGGCTGGACGCCTGGAACCGCACCAAGTGGCCGCTGGGCACCGCGGCCCTCTACTTCGTGCTCTCGGTGCTGCCGTTCGGCGGGATCGTGGCCGAGCGCCGCCTCAAGCGCGAGACCGAGGACCACGTCATCGCCGCCCGGGCCCGCCGCGAGGGGGTCGTCGAGGCGTGATCGTCGCCTTCTCCGTCACGCCGCTCGGCGTCGGCGAGGACGTGGGGGAGTACGTCGCCGACGCGGTGCGGGTCGTCCGCGAATCCGGACTCCCGAACCGCACGGACGCCATGTTCACCTCGATCGAGGGCGAGTGGGACGAGGTCATGGAGGTCGTCAAGCGCGCCGTCGCCGCGGTCGAGGCCCGCGCCCCCCGCGTCTCGCTGGTCCTCAAGGCGGACGTCCGCCCCGGGGTGACCGGCGGCCTGGACACCAAGGTCGCCACCGTGGAGCGCCACCTCGCCGGAGGCTGAGGCCGGATCCCCCGGGGCCTGTCCGACCCGCGTGGTACACCGGACGGAGACCACGACCACCCCAGGGGGCCCCATGAGCGGTACGCACCGTGCGCCGTTGCCGCGCGGCACCAGGATCCTGTCCATCGGCCTGCACCCGAGGACGCTCGACTACGGACGGATGCCCGAGGGCGTCGACGAAGCGGGGTCCACCACCCGGATCGAGGCGGTGAACACCGCGCTGCGCGCCTCCGGGTTCACGGTGGTGCCCTGTCTGGTCGACGCCTCGCCGGAGGCGGCGGAGCGGACCGTCCGGGCCCTGCTCGCTGCGGACGACTTCGGCCTCGCCATGATCGGCGGGGGCGTGCGGATGATGCCGGAACACACCGTGCTCTTCGAGCGGTTGGTCAACGTGCTGGTCGAGGCGGCGCCCGGGATCCGGTTCTGCTTCACCACCTCGCCGGAGAACACCGTCGAGGTGCTGGGGCGGTGGGTCCGGAGGTAGCCGGTCAGCTCCTCGGGGTCACCGCCCGGACGATGGCGGCCTTGACCAGGCGGCCCGGGGTGCCGGTCAGTACGAGGGGGCGCATGGAGTCGTCGGCGCGGACCAGTTGCAGCAGCCCGTCGCGGCGGCCGAGGCTCAGGCACTGGGCCGCGTACGAGAAGGCGAAGGGGCGGGGCGTGCGCCCCGCGAGGACGCGCCCCAGGTAGGTGCCCATGGGCAGCGCGGTGGCGCAGCCCATGCGCAGGGCGCCCCGGCCGGGCAGGGTCACCGCGGCGGCGTCGCCGACCGCGTACACCTCGGGGTGCGAGACCGAGCGGAGGTGCTCGTCGACCACCACCTGCCCGCCGGCGGTGACGTCGAGTCCGGCCTCGGCGGCCAACGGGTGCGGTTCCATCGAAGCGGCCCAGACGACGGCGTCGGCCGGAACGGGGCCCCGGTCGGTCTCCAGGCCCCCGGGGGTGACGGCGGTGACGGTGCGCCCGTCGTCGATCGTCACGCCCAGCCGGTGCAGGGCCCGCCGCACGTGCCGTTGCCCCCGTGCCGAGAGCCAACCCCCGGCCCGGCCGGCGGCGACCAGCCGCACCCGGTGCTCCGGGTGCGCCTCGGCGAGTTCGGCGGCCATCTCGATGCCCGTCGCGCCCCCGCCGACCACCGCCAGGGACGCGGGGCCGGGGGACGCGGCGAGCCGGCGGTGCAGTGCGGCGGCCCGTTCGGCGGGGTAGGAGTGCTCGGCGGCTCCGGGCACCCCGTGGAAGGCGGTGCGGCTGCCCAGGGCGTACACCAGCACGTCGTAGGGCACCGGTCCCGCGGTGTCGGTGTGCAGGGTCCGGGCGGCCAGGTCGATCGCGGTGACCTCGGCCGGCACCCGGGTCACCCGGCTCCCGCGGACCAGGTCGGCCAGCGCCGGGCGGTGCTCGGGGCGGCCGGCGGCGGTCTCGTGCTGTCGGACGCGGTGGAGGAACCGTTCCTCGGGTGCGATCAGGGTCACCTCCCGGTGCCGTCCGGCCCGGGTGGCCGTCGCCAGCCCCGCGTACCCCGCGCCGACCACCACGATGCGTTCGTCCGTCATCCGCTTCCTCCTCCTCGCGCGCTGCGCTTGCGGAAGGGGGACGACGGAGCCACGGGGATCGTGACGGTGATGCCGGTCACACCAGATGGGCGAGCTTCTCGGGATTCACCACCGCGTACGCCTCGTGGATCCGGCCGTCGACCACGGTGAAGGCGAGCACCCCCCGCACCTGCCCCCCGACCGACCAGGCCAGTCCGGGCTCGCCGTCCACCGACACCGTCGCCACGGCGACGTCCGGGGTGATGAACCGCTCGACCAGGCCCAGCACCAGTCGGGCCACCTTCTCGGCGCCGTACACCGGGCGCATGCTCGCGGAGACCACGCCCCCGCCGTCCGAGTGCCAGACGACCTGCGGGTCGAGGACGGCGAGCAGGGCGCCGAGGTCGCCGCCGGCCGCCGCCTCGGTGAAGGCGCGGACGGCCGCCCGGTGCTCGTTCGGTGCGATCCGGCCGCGGCGACCCTCGGCCCGCAGCCGGCGGCGGGCCCGGGAGGCGAGTTGGCGGACGGCGGCGGGGGAGCGGTCCAGCGCCCCGGCGATCTCCTCGAAGCCGACGGCGAACAGGTCGTGCAGGACGAAGGCGGTCCGCTCGGCCGGGGTCAGCCGTTCCATCAGCGCCAGCACGGCGAACGAGACCGACTGGCCGAACTCCGCGAGCCGTGCGGGCCGGTCCTCGTCGGTCAGCCGAGGTTCGGGCAGCCACTCGCCGACGTAGGACTCCCGACGGGCCCGCGCCGAGCCGAGGTGGTCGTAGCAGAGGCGGGTGACGACGGTGGTCAGGAACGCGCGCGGGTCCGCCACGGCGGAGCGGTCCGTGCCCCGCCAGCGCAACCAGGCGTCCTGGAGCACGTCCTCGGCGTCCGTGACGGTGCCGAGCAACCGGTAGGCGACGGCGCCCAGATAGCGCCGCTCGGCCTCGAAGGCGTCCGGGCCGGCCGACGGTTCCTCGTTCACCCGAGCACTCTAACCGGGACGGCACCGCGGTAGAATTTTGAGCAGTCGCTCAAAACTTCTCCGGGGGTGGGCCGTGGCCCCGTGCGGTGGTACGTCGATCGAGGCGGACGAGGACGTCGTGCGCCGATTCACCGAGGACCCGGTGCGCCGGGCGGCTTGGCACCTCGGGCCGGTGCCGGACCGGCTCGTCCTGCGCCACGTCCGCACCGCACGCGGGGTGCGGGTCACGGCGCGGTCGGGCGCCGCGAGGGGCGGCCCGCTGCTGCGCGGGCTCCGTTCCGCGGCGCTCGCCTGGTCGTTGGACCGGCTGCGGCTGTGGGTGGAGCGCGGCACCCGGCCCGGGTGGGCGGCCGCCCGTTGGGCGGGCGAGGTGGCGCTGCGGATCGCCGTGGCCGTCCTGTGGGTGCAGGGGGAACTCCTCCTCGCCCTCCTGGAGCCGCTCGCCCCGTACCTGGGGGGCACCCTGGTGTACGGCTACCTGGCGCTGGCCCCGGTGGTGGTGCTGCTGTGCCTGTTCGCGCCGATGCTGCCCGGCACGCCCTCGGCCCGCCGCGCCCCGCGCCACGACGGGACGCGGACCGCCGTCGTGCCCCGGCTGCGGTGAGCGCCGCCGCGGACGGCGGGCGTCCGCTCACCCCCAAGGCCCTGCGCACCCGCCACGAGCTGCTGGAGGCGACCCTGCGCACGCTGACCCGGCACGGGGTCATCGGGACCTCGGCGCGGACCGTCGCCGCCGAGGCGGGGGTCAACCAGGGGCTGGTCTTCTACCACTTCGGCTCGGTGGAGGACCTCCTCGCCGCGGCCTGCCGGCACGGGGCCGAGCAGCGGGTGGCGGCCTTCCGGGACCGGTTGGACACCGTCGGCACCCTCGGGGAACTGCTGTCCCTCGGCCGCGAGTTGCACCGCGACGAGCGCGGACGGGGCCGGGTCGCGGTCCTCGGGCAGTTCCTCGCCGGGGCCCAGGTCCAGCCCCGGTTGGCGGCGGCCGCCCGGGCCGGCCTCGACCTGTGGACCGCCGAGGTCGAGCGGGCGCTGACCCGGGTCCTCGCCGGCGGCCCGCTGGACGGGTGCGCCGATCCGCGCGGGCTGGCGCGTGCGGTGGCGGCCTCCTTCGTCGGCATCGAACTGTACGAGGGGGTGGACCCGGAGGGGGCCGGCGCCGCCCTGGGGGCGCTGGAGCAACTCGCCGCCCTGGCAGCCGTCCTGGACGGTCTGGGGCCGGTGGCCCGGCGCGCGGTGCGGCAGCGGGTGCGCCGTGCCGCCCGGTCCGCCGGGCCGGGGCGGAGCGGACCGAAGGATGAGACGCCGCTGACCGGGATATGACCGATCGGTAGGGTCTGACCGTGCCGAAACCCCTGAGTCTCGCCTTCGACCCCATCGCCCGCGCCGACGAACTCTGGAAGCAGCGGTGGGGCGGCGTGCCGTCGATGGCCGCGATCACCTCGATCATGCGCGCGCACCAGATCCTGCTCGGCGAAGTGGACGCGGTCGTCAAGCCGTACGGACTGACCTTCGCCCGGTACGAGGCGCTGGTGCTGCTCACCTTCTCCAAGGCGGGCGAGCTGCCGATGTCGAAGATCGGCGAGCGGCTGATGGTCCACCCGACCTCGGTGACCAACACCGTCGACCGGTTGGTGCGTTCCGGGCTGGTCGAGAAGCGCCCCAACCCCAACGACGGGCGCGGCACGCTGGCCTCCATCACCGAGCGCGGGCGCGAGGTGGTCGAGGCGGCCACCCGGGACCTGATGGCGATGGACTTCGGGCTGGGCGCGTACGACGGCGAGCAGTGCGCGGAGATCTTCGCGATGCTGCGCCCGCTGCGGTCGGCGGCCGGCGACTTCGAGGGGTGAGGGCCCCGGCACCGGGGCCGATCGGGGCCCGGCCGGGGGGTGCCCCGCCGGAAGATCGGCCCCTCGCGGTCGTTACGCTCGGGCCATGAAACAAACCGTGCTGACGCGCTACCGGGTGATGGCGTACATCACCGCCATCTGGCTGCTGGTGTTCACCGCGGCCATCATCCTGAAGTACGGCTTCCAGACCGGCGACACCATGGTGATCTCGCAGATCCACGGTGTGCTGTTCATCGTGTACGTGATCTTCGCCTTCGACCTCGGCACCAAGGCGAAGTGGCCGTTCGGCAAGCTGCTGTGGGTGCTGCTGGTGGGGTGCATCCCGGTGGCCTCGTTCTTCGTCGAGCCGAAGATCAGCCGTGAGGTGCGTCCGCTGGTCACCGACGGCGCACGGCAGCCCGCCAAGGCCTGAGCGCTGCCGACCGAGCCCGCCCGGGCCCCGGTGGCGGGGCTGCGGCGGGCTCAGCCGTCGACATTTACTAGGACGTCCTAGTAAATTGTCCGCATGGACGCTGACGCCATCGAAGCGGGTCGCCGACGCTGGCAGGCCCGGTACGACGCCGCCCACAAGCGCGACGCCGACTTCACCACGCTCTCCGGTGACCCCGTGGAGCCCGTCTACGGCCCTCGCCCCGGCGATGCCTACGAGGGGTTCGAGCGGATCGGCTGGCCCGGTGAGTACCCCTTCACCCGCGGGCTGCACCCGACTGGCTACCGGGGCCGCACCTGGACCATCCGCCAGTTCGCCGGCTTCGGCAACGCCGAGCAGACCAACGAGCGGTACAAGATGATCCTCGCGGCCGGCGGCGGCGGGCTCTCCGTCGCCTTCGACATGCCCACCCTGATGGGCCGCGACTCCGACGACCCCCGCTCGCTGGGCGAGGTGGGCCACTGCGGGGTCGCCGTCGACTCCGCCGCCGACATGGACGTCCTGTTCCGGGACATCCCGCTCGGCGACGTCACCACCTCCATGACCATCAGCGGGCCCGCCGTCCCCGCCTTCTGCATGTACCTGGTCGCCGCCGAGCGCCAGGGCGTCGACCCGGCCGCCCTCAACGGCACCCTCCAGACCGACATCTTCAAGGAGTACATCGCCCAGAAGGAGTGGCTCTTCCCGCCCGAGCCCCATCTGCGGCTGATCGGCGACCTGATGGAGCACTGCGCGCGGAAGATCCCCGCGTACAAGCCGCTCTCCGTCTCCGGCTACCACATCCGCGAGGCCGGTTCCACGGCCGCGCAGGAGCTGGCCTACACCCTGGCGGACGGCTTCGGATACGTGGAGCTGGGCCTCTCCCGGGGGCTGGACGTCGACGCCTTCGCCCCCGGGCTGTCCTTCTTCTTCGACGCGCACCTCGACTTCTTCGAGGAGATCGCCAAGTTCCGCGCCGCCCGCCGGATCTGGGCCCGCTGGATGCGCGACGTCTACGGGGCCCGCACCGCCAAGGCGCAGTGGCTGCGGTTCCACACCCAGACGGCCGGGGTGTCGCTCACCGCGCAGCAGCCGTACAACAACGTCGTCCGCACCGCGGTGGAGGCCCTGGCGGCGGTGCTCGGCGGCACCAACTCGCTGCACACCAACGCCCTCGACGAGACCCTGGCGCTCCCCTCCGCGCAGGCCGCCGAGATCGCCCTGCGCACCCAGCAGGTGCTCATGGAGGAGACCGGCGTCGCCAACGTGGCCGACCCGCTCGGCGGCTCCTGGTACGTCGAGCAGCTCACCGACCGGATCGAGGCGGACGCCGAGCGGATCTTCGAGCAGATCCGGGAACGCGGTCGGCGCGCCCACCCGGACGGGCGGCACCCCATCGGTCCGATCACCTCCGGCATCCTGCGCGGCATCGAGGACGGCTGGTTCACCGGGGAGATCGCCGAGTCGGCCTTCCGCTACCAGCAGGCGGTGGAGAAGCGCGACAAGCGGGTCGTCGGCGTCAACGTCCACCACGGTTCGGTCACCGGCGACCTGGAGATCCTCCGGGTCAGCCACGAGGTGGAGCGCGAGCAGGTGCGGGCGCTCGCCGGCCGCAGGGCCGGCCGGGACGGGTCACGGGTGAGCGCCGCGCTGGACGCCATGGTCGCCGCCGGGCGCCGCGGCGACAACATGATCGAACCCATGCTGGAGGCGGTGCGCGCCGAGGCGACGATGGGCGAGGTCTGCGACGTGCTGCGCGCCGAGTGGGGCGTCTACACCGAGCCGCCCGGGTTCTGAGGGCGCGGCCCCCCGGCCCGCGGCACCGCTTTTCGTGCAGCCGCGGGCAGGGGGGAGAATGTAGCCATGCAGCCACGGAACATGTCCATGAACGGGGTCGTCGACCTCGGCGCGGTGAAGGCCGCCCAAGAGGCCAAGGCGAAGGCGGAGCAGGCCCGGGCGGAAGCGGCCCGCACGGGGGGCGGCGGAGCCGTCGGCCCGTCCGCCCTCGTGATCGACGTCGACGAGGCCGGTTTCGAGAGCGAGGTGCTCCAGCGGTCCACCGAGGTGCCCGTCGTCATCGACTTCTGGGCCGAGTGGTGCGAGCCGTGCAAGCAGCTCGGCCCCCTGCTGGAGCGGCTGGCGGTCGAGTACAACGGGCGCTTCCTCCTCGCGAAGATCGACGTCGACGCCAACCAGATGCTGATGCAGCAGTTCGGGATCCAGGGCATCCCGGCGGTCTTCGCCGTGGTCGCCGGGCAGGCGCTGCCGCTGTTCCAGGGGGCGGCCCCGGAGGCGCAGATCCGTCAGACGCTCGACCAGCTCGTGCAGGTCGCCGAGCAGCGCTTCGGGCTGACCGGGTTGACCGTCGACCCGGACGCCGCGGCGGGCGGCGACGCCCCCGAGGCGGAGCCAGTGGGCCCCTACGACGCGACCCTGGAGGCCGCGGCGCGCGCCCTGGACGCGGGCGACCTCGACGGCGCGGTGCGGGCGTACCGCACCGTGCTCGCCGAGGACCCGGGGCACCCCGAGGCCGCGCTGGGGCTGGCCCAGGCGGAGTTGCTGGCGCGGGTGCAGGACCTGGACCCGCAGGCGGTACGGCGGGACGCGGCGGACCGTCCGGCCGATCCCGCGGCGCAGATCGCCGCCGCGGACCTGGACCTGGTCGGCGGTCATGTGGAGGACGCCTTCGGACGGTTGGTCGACACCGTGCGCCGCACCGCGGGCGAGGACCGCGAGGCGGTGCGGCGGCGACTGCTGGAGCTGTTCGAGGTCGTCGGCGCCGACGACCCCCGGGTGGCCGCCGCCCGCCGGGCCCTGGCCCGCGCCCTGTTCTGACGGCTCCTCCGGCGCACCCCGCCCCGTCCCCGCTTTCGGCGGGGGCGGGGCTTTTCGCACCCTTCTTTTCGAAAGAAGGTTCGCCTGCCGGGTGATCTTCACCGAATCTTGACAAGCGATTCGGCTCTCACTGCACGTGAGGGGCCCCCTCGTCATCCGTCCCGCTTCGCCCGTGATGGCGGGGTGAACGGCTTGTGGTGCGGCAACCCTGCGTTGCGGAACCGCTGCACCAGGTCGCGAATCGGCCGCGTTTGCATTACCGACGGGTAACGACGCTCTTGTGCAGACGGCTCCGATGGACGACGATCGGCGGCGCTCGGTCTTTTTCCCACCGCCCGGCAACCGGTCCGGAACCGGGGCGCAGGGGCGCCGGGCGACCGGCGCGCCCCCGAACGGCCAGGGGCCGGGGTCCGCGGTGCGCGCCCCGAGGACGGACGGCCCCCGAGGGGGCCGCGACGCGTTCTCCCTCCCGTCCGGTCGCTCCCGGAGCGCGGCCGGCCGATGCCGCAGACGAGTCGTGGCCCGAGAAGGCCGAGAAGGAGGAACACCCATGGAGTCGGTGACGCGTGGCGGTACCAGGTGGAGGCGGTTCGCCGTGGTCATGGTGCCCTGTGTCGCGGCGTCCGTCGCGATCGGCGTGGCCCTCTCCCAGGGGGCGTTGGCGGCGTCGTTCAGCGTCTCGGGCCAGCGGTTCACCCTGTCCGCGGCGGAGGTGGACGGCACCGGGTACGTCCAGTACGCCGCAGTCGACAGCAGCGGATCGGCGCAGCACCCGGTGGCCGTCATCGGCCTGGAGGACGCGCGCATCACCGATCTGTGCCAGTCCGTCGTCGTCCCGGTGGGGGTGTTCGGCGACCTCTCGGTGAAGCTCACCGCGGGCCGGCCCGGCACTCCGCAGGTGGTGGCCAACCGGCTCTACCTCGACGCCGAGGAGTTCCGGGCCGACGCCACCTTCCGCAAGGTGGACATCGGGGTCTCGGTCGACGGCACCACCAAGGGGCCCGGCCCGGCCCCCGGAGACCGCTACGAGCCCGGTTCCTTCGCCCAGCAGGCGGAGTCGGTGCTCTTCACCGACGTCAGGCAGCGGGCCCGGGCGGCCACCGCGGGCACCCTCAAGCTCTCGGGGATGGTCATGCGGGTGCAGCGGGGCGCGCACGAGTGCACCTGAGTTCCGGCCGGCCCGCTCGGGCCCCGCCCCCGCCCCGCCCCCGTTCCGTCCCCGAGGAGTCACCCGAGATGCGCGCCCACCCCTTCGCCGGCGCCGCCCACCGATTGCGCCGCTGGCGCCGGTCCTTCTGGCTCTGGCGGGGGCGACGCCCTTTCTGGGCGGGGGCGTTGACCCTGCTCGGCGGTCTGCCGATCATGTACTTCCCGTACGCCAACCCCTCGTTCGGCACGGTGACGATCACCCTGGCGACCACCGCGGGCGCCGGTTCGCTGATCATCGGCGGCCTGTTGATCGTGCTGGGCCTGACCATGTGGTTCCAACAGCACTCGCGGATCTTCGCGGGGGTCGCGGCCATCCTGTTGGCCCTGGTCTCGCTGGTGGTCTCCAACTTCGGGGGGATCCTCATGGGGTACGGACTCGCCCTGGTCGGCGGGGCGTTGGCGATCGCCTGGGTACCGGGCGGCCCCGTCGCCGCACCCGAAGCGGGGGCGGACGGGGCGCACCGTGCCGGGTGAGGTGCCCGTGGCGCGCGGCGGGCCCCGGCACGCGGCCCCGCGCCGGCCCCTGTTGGCCCGGTGGAACCTTCCGGCGGGCAAGGCGATCGCGGTGGCCGCGATGCCGACCGCGGTCCTGATGGGCCTGGGCCTGACCCCGACGCTCGCCCAGGCCCGCCCGGCGGTGCCGGGCGACCCCTTCCCGGACGGGTTCCCGCCCGAGCGGGCGGAGGACGCCACGACGGGGGAGGACGGGGAGGAGGAACGATTCGCCGAGCAGTCGTGGCAGTGGGAGGCCGCCTGGCTGCTGCTGCGGGGGCTCGCGTACCACGGCGTCGTCACCGTGACCACGCCGGACGGACGGGTCAAACGGGCGCTGAAGTTCACCGTGGACGGCGGCATGGAGATCGGTGACCTGCACCAGCGGGTGACCGGACCGGACGGCCGCACGCACCACCTGCGCGCGGCCCGCGGCTCCACCTCGACGCTGGGCGGGGGCCGGGTGACCCTGTACACCGAGCGCCTCGAAGGCCGGTTGCTCGGGGCGCTGCCGGTGGTCTTCGACCCGGACCGCCCGCCCCCGCCGGGCCTGACCCTGACCTACTTCACCCGGGTGCGGCTGGTCCAGGCGGGCCAGTTCGGCGGCGATCTGACGGTGCCCGGGCTGCACCAGTGGGTCGGTCCCGCCCGCGGCCCGGCCCCGTGAACGCCGTGGGGGCGCCCCGGAGTCGGGGCGCCCCCACGGGCGGGTGGGGCGGTGGCGTCAGTCGCGTTCGCCGTTGCCCAGGTGGTGCACGCGCACCATGTTGGTGGTGCCGGGGACCCCGGGGGGCGAACCGGCGGTGATGACGACGGTGTCGCCGTCCTGGAAGCGGCCGAGCTTGACGATCTCGGTGTCGACCAGGCCGACCATCTCGTCGGTGCTGTTCACGTGCGGCACGACGTAGGCGTCCACGCCCCAGCTCAGGGAGAGCTGGTTGCGGGTGCCCTCGTCGGTGGTGAAGGCCACGATCGGCTGGGCGGCCCGGTAGCGGGACAGCCGGCGGGCGGTGTCACCGGACTGGGTGAAGGCGATCAGGCCCTTGCCGCCGAGGAAGTCGGCGATCTCGCAGGCCGCCCGGGCCACCGAACCGCCCTGGGTGCGCGGCTTCTTGCCCGGCACCAGCGGCTGGAGGCCCTTGGAAAGCAGTTCGCCCTCGGCCGCGACGACGATCTTCGACATCGTCTTGACGGTCTCGATCGGATACGCGCCCACCGAGGACTCGGCGGACAGCATCACCGCGTCCGCGCCGTCCAGGATCGCGTTGGCGACGTCGGACGCCTCGGCGCGGGTGGGCCGCGAGTTGGTGATCATCGACTCCATCATCTGGGTCGCCACGACCACCGGTTTGGCGTTGCGGCGGCAGAGCTCGATCAGCCGCTTCTGCACCAGCGGGACCTTCTCCAGCGGGTACTCGACGGCCAGGTCGCCGCGGGCGACCATGACCCCGTCGAACGCCGCCACGACGTCCTCCATGTTCGCCACCGCCTGGGGCTTCTCCACCTTGGCGATGACGGGGACGCGGCGGCCCTCCTCGTCCATGACCTTGTGCACGTCGTTGACGTCGGAGGCGTCCCGCACGAAGGAGAGCGCGACCAGGTCGCAGCCCATCCGCAGGGCGAACCGCAGGTCCTCGATGTCCTTCTCGGAGAGCGCCGGGACGTTCACGGCCGCGCCGGGCAGGTTGATGCCCTTGTGGTCGGAGATGACGCCGCCCTCGACCACGATGGTGTGCACCTCGGGGCCCTCGACCCCGGTCACCCGCAGTTCGACGTTGCCGTCGTTGATCAGGATCGGGTCGCCGACGCTACAGTCCCCGGGCAGGCCCTTGTAGGTGGTGCCGCAGATGGTCTGGTCGCCGGGGACGTCCTCGGTGGTGATGGTGAACGCGTCGCCCCGCACCAGCTCGACCGGTCCCTCGGCGAAGGTCTCCAGCCGGATCTTCGGCCCCTGGAGGTCCGCGAGCACGCCGACGGCCCGCCCGGTCTCCCGGGCGGCCTCGCGCAGCCGCTCGTAGCGGCCCCGGTGCTCCTCGTGGGTGCCGTGGCTCATGTTGAAACGGGCCACGTTCATCCCGGCTTCGATGAGCGTCTTCAGTTGCTCGAACGAGTCGACGGCGGGGCCCAGGGTGCAGACGATCTTGGAACGGCGCATGAAGCTCATCCTATCGGTTTGTTTCAATGCGGAATTTTCCGCCTGGTGGAAGCTACAAATGGGCGGGGGTCTGCTCAGGCGTGTCTGCTGCGGCGCCCGGAGCCGGGGCGGCCCCGGGCGCCAGCGGGAGCGTACGGCCCCGCCGCCCGCTCAGCCCCGCACCAGCGCGTAGGTCTGCGTGGCGATCTCCAGTTCCTCGTCCGTCGGGACCACCGCGACCGCCACCCGCCCGTGCGCCGGCGAGATGAGCCGCGGCCCGCCGCCGCGCACCGCGTTCAACTCCTCGTCCACCACCAGCCCCAGCCCGGCCAGGCCGTCCAGCGCCGCGGCCCGCACCGGCGCCGCGTTCTCGCCCACCCCGGCCGTGAACGCCACCGCGTCCACCCGGCCCAGCACCGCGTAGTAGGCGCCGACGTACTTCTTCAGCCGGTGCACGTAGACGTCGAAGGCGAGCCGCGCCGCCGCGTCGCCCCCGTCGATCCGCCGCCGGATCTCCCGCATGTCGTTGTCGCCGCACAGGCCCACCAGCCCGCTGCGCTTGTTCAGCAGCGCGTCGACCTCGTCGGTGTCCAGGCCCGCGACCCGCTTCAGGTGGAAGACCACCGCCGGGTCGACGTCCCCCGAGCGGGTACCCATGACCAGGCCCTCCAACGGGGTCAGCCCCATCGAGGTCTCCACGCACACCCCGCCGCGCACCGCCGAGGCCGAGGCGCCGTTGCCCAGGTGCAGCACGATCACGTTGACCTCGGACGGGTCCTTGCCCAACAGCTCGGCCGTCCGCCGTGAGACGTAGGCGTGCGAGGTGCCGTGGAAGCCGTAGCGGCGGATGCGGTGCGCGTCGGCCATCGCCGCGTCGATCGCGTAGCGGGCCGCCGCCTCCGGCATGGTGGTGTGGAACGCGGTGTCGAAGACCGCCACCTGCGGCAGGTCCGGGCGCAGCTCCCGGGCGGTGCGGATGCCGGTGAGGTTCGCCGGGTTGTGCAGCGGGGCCAGCGGGATCAGCCGCTCGATCTCCGCGAGGACCGCCTCGTCGATCACCGTGGGCTCGGTGAAGTGCTGCCCGCCGTGCACCACCCGGTGCCCGATCGCGGCCAGCTCCGGCGAGTCCAGGCCCCATCCGTCGGCGGCCAGTTCCCCCGCCACCGCCGTGAGGGCGGCGGCGTGGTCGGCGATCGGCGCCACCCGCTCCCGGGCCGGCGCCCCCGTCGCGAGCGGGGTGTGCACCAGCCGGGAGGTGCGCTCGCCGATCCGCTCCACCAGCCCGGAGGCCAGCCGGGCGTCCCCGCGCATGTCGAGGAGCTGGTACTTCACCGACGAGGAGCCGGAGTTGAGGACGAGGACGTGGTGCGGGCCATCGGTGGCGGTCACGGATCGGGTGCCTTCTGCTGCGGGGACGGTCGGGTGCATGCGCGGGGGCCTCACTCGGCGACGGCGGCGACGGCGGCCGGCGCGGCGGCCTTCGGCAGTCGGGTGGCGCCGCCCTGGGCCTGGATGGCCGTGATGGCCACGGTGTTGACGATGTCCTGGACCAGCGCGCCGCGCGACAGGTCGTTCACCGGCTTGCGCAGCCCCTGGAGGACCGGGCCCACCGCGATGGCCCCGGCCGAGCGCTGCACGGCCTTGTAGGTGTTGTTGCCGGTGTTGAGGTCGGGGAAGACCAGCACGCTCGCCTGGCCCGCCACCGAGGAACCCGGCAGCTTGGTCGCCGCCACCGAGGGCTCGACGGCCGCGTCGTACTGGATCGGGCCCTCGATCCGCAGGTCGGGCCGGCGCTCGCGGACCAGTGCGGTCGCCTCGCGCACCTTGTCCACGTCGGCGCCCGAGCCGGAGGTGCCCGTCGAGTACGAGAGCATCGCGATCCGCGGGTCCACCCCGAACTGCCCGGCCGTCGCCGCCGACTGGATGGCGATGTCCGCCAGCTGTTCGGCGTCCGGGTCCGGGTTGACCGCGCAGTCCCCGTACACGAGGACCTCGTCGGCCAGGCACATGAAGAACACCGAGGACACGATCTTCGCGCCCGGACTGGTCTTGATGATCTCGAACGCGGGCCGGATGGTCGCCGCCGTCGAGTGCACCGAGCCGGACACCATCCCGTCGGCCAGCCCCTCCTGCACCATCAGGGTGCCGAAGTAGTTCACGTCGGCGACCACGTCGTAGGCCAACTCCACGCTCACCCCGCGGTGCGCCCGCAGCTCGGCGTAGCGGGCCGCGAACCGGTCCCGCAGTTCGGAGGTCTGCGGGTCGATCAGGTCGGCGTCGGCCAGGTCCACGCCCAGGTCGGCGGCCTTCTTGCGGATCGCCTCCACGTCGCCGAGCAACGTCAGGTCGCACACCCCGCGCCGCAGCAGCACGTCCGCCGCCCGCAGCACGCGCTCCTCCAGGCCCTCCGGCAGCACCACCCGGCGCCGGTCGGAGCGCGCCTGCTCCAGCAGCTTGTGCTCGAACATCATCGGCGTGACCCGGGTGCTGCTCGGCGCGGACACCCGGGTCATCAGCTCGGTGGTGTCCACGTACCGCTCGAACAGGCCGAGCGCGGTCTCCGCCTTGCGCGGGGTGACCGCGCTGAGCTTGCCCTCCAGGCCGAACAGTTCGGCCGCGGTGGGGAAGCTGGTGCCGGGGACGGAGATCACCGGGGTGCCCGGGGCGAGCCGGGAGGCCAGGGCGAGGACCTGCTCCGGAGGGTGTTCGCCGAGGGTCAGCAGCACGCCCGCGATCGGCGGGGCGCCGGAGCTGTGCGCGGCCAGCGAGCCGACCAGCAGGTCCGCGCGGTCCCCGGGGGTGACCACCAGGCACCCCGGGGTCAGGGCGGCCAGGAAGTTCGGCAGCATGGCCCCGCCGAAGACGAAGTCCAGGGCGTCCCGGGCCAGACCCGAGTCATCCCCCAGCAGAATCGTTCCTCCTAGGGCTGCGGTCACCTGGGCCACGGTCGGTGCCGACAGTGCGGGCTCGTCCGGCAGCACCCAGCAGGGCACCGACAACCGGGACTCCAGCCGCTCCTGGACCACGTCCCGGTCCTGGGGGTCGACCCGGTTCACCACCAGCGCCAACACGTCGCAGCCCAGCGCCTCGTAGGCCCGGTACGCATTGCGGGCCTCGGCGCGCACCGACTCGGCGCTCTGGCCCCGGCCGCCCACCACCGGTAGCACCGAGGCGCCGAACTCGTTGGCGAGCCGGGCGTTCAGCGCCAGCTCGTCGGGGAGTTGGGTGGCGGCGAAGTCGGTGCCGAGCACCAGCACGACCTCGTACTCCGCGGCCACCCGGCGAAACCGCGCCACCATCCGGGACACCAGCTCGTCGGTGCCCTGTTCGGCCTGGATCGTGGACGCCTCGTGGTAGTCCATCCCGTACGCGGTCGCCGGGTCCTGGGAGAGCCGGTAGCGGGCGCGCAACAGGTCGTAGAGGCGGTCCGGGCCGTCGTGGACGAGGGGACGGAAGACGCCCACCCGGTCGACCTGCCGGGTCAGGAGTTCCATCACTCCCAGTTCGACGACCTGCCGCCCGTCACCCCGGTCGATCCCGGTCACGTACACGCTGCGCGTCACGCGCGTCCTCCGTTTCCTCGCCGTGCCGGCTCTCGCATGCGGACGACTCGTGATCGTCCGGGCACGGTCGCAGATGGTGCAGATGGTTCACGTCCCCTCTTGACAATACCCGTGCGCGTCGTTTAAGTGCCCGCCGGATGTGCAGGCCCCGCGCCCCCTCGTCCGGCGGGGGCGCCAACCCGTCGACGTACGTGGGCGCGAGCTGACGGATGTGACCACAGTGGCCCCGGATGCTCCTGGTTGCGTCCCCGATATCACGGGCGTGGTCCGGACCAATGTGGTGGGAGTGGCCACGGGAGGGGTGCCCGGTGTGCCACCGTGGAACAATCAGGGCGGGCTCACACCGGACCAAGCAGCGAGCAGGAGACAGAGCACGATGCGCATCGGAGTACTCACGGCGGGCGGCGACTGCCCCGGTCTGAACGCGGTGATCCGTTCGGTCGTGCACCGGGCCGTCACCCACCACGGGGACGAGGTCATCGGTTTCGAGGACGGGTACGCCGGCCTCCTCGACGGGCGCTACCGCCCCCTCGACCTCAACGCCGTCAGCGGCATCCTGGCGCGCGGCGGCACCATCCTCGGCTCCTCCCGACTGGAGCGCGACCGCTTCCGTGCGGCCTGCGAGAACATCCGCGCCCTGGCCACCGAGATCGGCTTCGACGTCCTCATCCCCATCGGCGGCGAGGGCACCCTGACCGCCGCCCGGATGCTCGCCGACGCCGGCCTCCCGGTGGTCGGCGTGCCCAAGACGATCGACAACGACATCTCCTCCACCGACCGCACCTTCGGCTTCGACACCGCGGTCGGCGTCGCCACCGAGGCCATGGACCGCCTCAAGACCACCGCCGAGTCACACCAACGGGTGATGGTGGTGGAGGTCATGGGCCGGCACGCGGGCTGGATCGCCCTGGAGTCCGGCATGGCCGCCGGTGCCCACGGCATCTGCCTGCCGGAGCGCCCCTTCGACCCGGCCGACCTGGTCGCGATGGTCGAGGACCGGTTCGCCCGGGGCAAGAAGTTCGCCGTGGTCTGCGTGGCCGAGGGCGCCCACCCCGTCGAGGGCACCATGGACTACCAGAAGGGCGAGATCGACCAGTTCGGCCACGAGCGGTTCCAGGGCATCGGCACCGCCCTCGCCTACGAACTCCAGCAGCGCCTGGGCAAGGAGGCCAAGCCGGTCATCCTGGGCCACGTGCAGCGCGGCGGCACCCCCACCGCCTACGACCGGGTGTTGGCCACCCGGTTCGGCTGGCACGCGGTGGAGGCCGCCCACCGGGGCGAGTCCGGCAAGATGACCGCCCTGCGCGGCACGGACGTGGTGATGGTTCCCCTCGCCGACGCCGTCACCGAACTCAAGACGGTCCCCAAGGACCGCATCGACGAGGCCGAGTCCGTCTTCTGACCGGACCGCCACCCCGCACTCCCCGGCCCCGCCGCTCCGCACCACGGAGCGGCGGGCCCCGTCGTCGGCCGCCGGTGACGGCGGATGTCACATCCGCGGCCCCGCCGGTGTCTCCATGGCACAGCGCTCCACACACCGGAGGACACCATGGCACCACGCATCCCCCAGACCGAACTGACCGCGGAACTCACCGATGACCTGCTCGCCCGGTTCGGGGTGGTCCCCGAGCCCCTCGGGGTGCTGTTCCACAACCCCGAGGTCGCCCGGACCTCGCTGGCGATCGGCGAGGCGATCGGCGGGTGGGACACCGCGGACGAGAGCCTCAAGGCGTTCGCGCACCTGGCCGTCGCGGCCCACGTCGGCTGCGGCTTCTGCCTCGACCTCGGCTACTTCCAGGCGGTGCACAAGAACCTGGACCCCGCCAAGGCCAGCCAGGTGCCGCGGTGGCGGGAGGCCGAGGTCTTCACCCCGCTGGAACGGGACGTGATGGAGTACGCCGAGGCCGTCACCGACACCCCGCCGACCGTCACCGACGAGCTGGCCGGGGGGCTGCTCGACCGGATCGGCCCGGCCGCGATGGTCGAACTCACCGGATACATCGCGTTCGCCAACTTCGCCGCGCGGAGCAACCTCGCGCTCGGCATCGAGGCGCAGGGCTTCTCCGCATCCTGCGAGATCCCGCTGGCCGCGCGCCCCGACACCGCCGGGCGGTGACCGCGCCGTGACCGACGACCCGTTCGTCGTCCACCGCCGGCTGCTGTTCACGGTCGCCTACGAGATGCTCGGCTCGGCGGCCGATGCGGAGGACGTGCTCCAGGAGTCCTGGCTGCGCTGGGCCGACGTCGACCGGACGAAGGTGGCCGACCCGCGCGCGTACCTGGTGCGGACCGTGACCCGGCAGTCCCTCAACCGGCTGCGGACTCTGGCCCGCAGCCGTGAGGAGTACGTGGGCGAGTGGCTCCCCGAGCCTCTGTTGACCAGCCCGGACGTGGCCGAGGACGTGGAGCTCGCGGAGAGCGTCTCGATGGCGGTGCTGACCGTCCTGGAGACCCTCGGACCGACCGAACGGGCGGTGTTCGTGCTCCGCGAGGTCTTCGACCTGCCGTACGGGGAGATCGCCGAGGTGACCGGGAAGTCCCCGGCCGCGGTGCGGCAGATCGCCCACCGGGCCCGCTCCCACGTGGCGGCCCGCCGGCCCCGGGTCCCGGTGAGCGCGGCCGAGCAACGGGCCGTGGTGGAACGGTTCCTGACCGCCCTGCGCACCGGGCGGGTGCAGGAACTGATGGCGGTCATGGCGCCCGACGTGGTCCTGGTCGCCGACGGGGGCGGGGTGGTGCGCGCCGCCCGGGCCCCGCTGCACGGCGCCGACCCGGTGGCGAAGCTGCTGGCCCGTGCGCACCTGGCGGTCGCGGACCTGGTGACCAGGACGGTGTGGCTCAACGGCGCGCCGGCGGGCCTGGTCGAGGTCGACGGGGAGCCGACCGCGGTCAGCCTGGTGGTGGACGGCGGCCGGATCACCCGGATCTACGTGGTGCGCAATCCGGGGAAGCTGACCCGGCTGCACTCCCCGGTCGACCTCGCCCGGTAGGAACGGCCGGTGCGGCCCTTGGGACACCATCCGGTGTCCCAAGGGCCGCACGCGCTACCGGCGTCAGGCGTCCACGGTCGCCTTCCCGCCGCCGCGGGCCGAGGGCACCTCCGTGCCGTCCTCGCCGCCGTCGGCGCGGTCGGCGGGCGCCCCGTGACCGTCGTCCAGCAGCGTCCGCTCGTCGAACGGCAACTCCCCGGCGAGGACCCGGCCGACCCGCTCCCGGTCGACCTCCTTGGTCCACACGCCGATCAGCAGGGTGGCCACCGCATTCCCGGCGAAGTTGGTCAGCGCACGGGCCTCGCTCATGAACCGGTCGATGCCGATGATCAGGCCCACCCCGTCGACCAGCGCCGGCTTGTGCGACTGGAGGCCGCTGGCGAGCACCGCGATCCCGGAACCGGAGACGCCCGCCGCGCCCTTGGAGGCCACCATCATGAACAGCAGCAGCCCGATCTGCTGCCCGATGCCCATCGGCTCGCCCATCGCGTCGGCGATGAACAGCGAGGCCATCGTCAGGTAGATCATCGTGCCGTCGAGGTTGAACGAGTAACCGGTGGGCACCGTGATGCCCACGACGGGGCGGCTGACCCCCAGGTGCTCCATCTTGGCGATGAGCCGCGGCAGCGCCGACTCCGAGGAGGAGGTGGAGAGGATCAGCAGGAACTCGCGGCCCAGGTAGCGGAAGAGGTGGAAGACGTTGACCCCCGCGACCAGCCGGGTCAGCAGGCCCAGCACGATCGCCACGAAGAGCGCGCAGGTCACGTAGAAGCCGAGCATGATCGTGGCGAGTGCCTTCAGCGCGTCCACCCCGGTCTCGCCGATCACCGCGGCGATCGCGCCGAAGGCGCCCACCGGAGCCGCCCACATGATCATCGCGAGGACCCGGAACACCAGCCGCTGGATGTGCTCGATGCCGCGCAGCACCGGCTCGCCGGGGCGGCCCATGGCCTGGAGCGCGAAGCCCACCAGCAGGGCGACCAGCAGCGTCTGGAGGACCTCGCCCTCGGTGAACGCGGACACCATGGTCGCCGGGATGATGCCGAGCACGAAGTCCACCAGGCCGGTGCTGGCCTTCTCGGCGGCGGCGTGGCCGACCTCCTTGTCGGAGTCCGTGAGGTCCATGCCGGTGCCCGGGTCCAGCAGGTTGCCCACCAGCAGGCCGATCGCCAGGGCGGCGAACGACATCACCATGAAGTAGCCGAGGGCGAGGCCGCCGACCTTGCCGATCTTGGCGGCCTTGCGGACCGACCCCACGCCGAGCACGATCGTGCAGAAGATGATCGGCGAGATCATCATCTTGATCAGCGCGACGAACCCGGTGCCGAGCGGCTTCAGTTCCTTGGCCACGTCCGGGACGGCGAAGCCCACGGCGATGCCGAGGACCACGGCCGCGATCACGGCGATGTACAGGTAGTGGGTGCGGTCCCGTCTGACGGGCGGCGCGGTGGCAGGGGCGGCAGGGGTGCCGGGGGTGCCAGGAGTGGTGGTCACGGGATGCCTTCCTCGACAACAAACGGCTTCGTCGAACGGCCCGGGCCCTGCGGGAGGCCCGGCGCCGAGGGCCGCGAGGTACGTGGGGGACACCTCGCGGAGGGGACGCGCAGTGCGTGCGGCTCACGTTCTGGGCGGCGGAATCCCGGTGAATATCTCCCAGCATGTGAGGGGGGTCACGCTTGCGTTCATTGAGTTCACGCAGCCCGGACCCCCGGCGCCGAGGAGGCAGACTGGAGGGCATGCCCCTCGCCCGCACCGCACGCCCCCGCGTGCCCGCTGTCCGTCCGCCTCGGCTCTCCCGGGTGCCCCGCCCCCGCAGCCTGGCCGGCCAGCTGTTCGCGATGCAGGTGGTGCTGGTCGCGGCCGTCGTCGCGGGGTGCGCGCTGTTCACGTACGTCGGTGACGGACAGCAGGCCGAGGAGTCCGCCCGCCGGCAGGCGGAGGCGGCGGCGCGGGCGGTGGCCGCCTCGCCGTCCGTGCGGGAGGCGGTGCGGGCCGCCGATCCCAGCGGCACGCTCCAGCCCTACGCGGCGCGCGTGCAGCGGGACACCGGCGTCGACTTCGTGACCATCATGGATCCGGACGGCATCCGGTGGACCCACCCCGACGCCCGGCGCATCGGCGAACGCTTCCTCGGCCACACCGGCCCCGCCCTGCGCGGGGAGACCTTCGCCGAGACCTACACCGGCACCCTGGGCGCCTCCGTCCGGGTGGTCACCCCGGTCCGCGCCGGCCCCTCCGGCGGCCCGGTGGTCGCCCTGGTCAGTGCCGGCATCACGGTGGACCGGATCAGCGCCCGGGTCCGGGACCAGGTGGTGGTCCTCCTCGCGGTCGCGGCCGGCGCACTGGCCCTCGGCGGCCTGGGCACCCACGTCATCAACGCCCGGCTGCGCCGCAGCACGCACGGCATGAACGCCACCGAACTGAGCCGGATGCACGACTACCACCAGGCCGCCCTGCACGCGGTGCGCGAGGGACTGCTGATGCTGGACGGGCAGCGCAGGATCGCCCTGCTCAACGACGGCGCCCGCGCCCTGCTCGACATCGACGGGGACGCGGTCGGCCGCTCGGTCGCCGACCTGGGGCTGCCGCCCCCGCTGACCGGCGCCCTGCTGTCCGCCGAACCCCGGGTGGACGAGGTGCACCTCAGCGCCAGCCGGGTCCTGGTCGTCAACACCCAGCCGGTGTCCAGCGGGGAGCGCCGCGGCACCGTGGTGACCCTGCGCGACCACACCGAACTCCAGTCCCTGACCGGCGAACTCGACTCCGAGCGCGGCTTCACCCAGGCCCTGCGCGCCCAGGCCCACGAGGCGGCCAACCGGCTGCACACCGTCGTCTCGCTGATCGAACTCGGCCGGGTCGAGGACGCCGTCGCCTTCGCCACCGCCGAACTCGAACTCGCCCAGGCGCTGACCGACCGGATCGTCGCGGCGGTCGGCGAGCCCGTCCTCGCGGCGCTGCTGCTGGGCAAGGCCGCGCAGGCCAACGAGCGCGGCATCGAGTTGGAGGTGTCCGAGGAGAGCAGCCTCGACGACGGGGTGTTGCCGCGCTGGTTGCCCTCCCGGGACCTGGTCACCGTGCTCGGCAACCTCATCGACAACGCGATGGACGCCGCCCAGCTCGCCGCCGGAGCCGCCCGGGTCACCGTCACCGCCCGGGCCGATCGGGGCCGGCTGCTGCTGAGGGTCTCCGACACCGGCACCGGCGTGGACCCGGCGCACGGCGAGGCGATCTTCGACCGGGGCTGGACCACCAAGTCCGCCTCCGGCCGGGGGATCGGCCTGGCCCTGGTCCGGCAGACCGTGCAGCGCTACGGCGGCACCCTCACGGTGGGCCGGTCCCCCTCGGGCGGGGCCGAGTTCACCGTGGCCCTGCCGCTCGGCCCCCGTGGCACCGCCCCCGCCGCGGGGAGAACGGAGACGGTCCGGTGACCGACATCAGGGTCCTCGTGGTGGAGGACGACCCGGTCGCCGCCGACGCCCACCTCATGTACGTGCGCCGGGTGCCCGGCTTCACCGCGGTCGGGGCGGTGCACACCGCGGCGGACGCCCGCCGGGCACTGGAACGGCACCCGGTCGACCTGCTGCTGCTCGACCTGTACCTGCCGGACGGGCACGGCCTCGCGCTGGCCCGCTCGCTACGGGCGGCCGGGCAGCAGACGGACGTCATCGCGGTGACCTCGGCCCGCGACCTGGCCGTGGTCCGCGAGGGCGTCTCGCTCGGGGTGGTGCAGTACGTGCTGAAGCCCTTCACCTTCGCCACCCTGCGGGACCGGCTGGTCCGGTACGCGCAGTTCCGCACCGCGGCCGGCGAGGCCAGCGGGCAGGAGGAGGTGGACCGGGCGCTGGCCGCACTGCGGGCGCCCGCGCCCGCGGAACTGCCCAAGGGCCTGAGCGCACCCACCCTGGAGCGGGTGGTGCGCTGTCTGAGGTCGGCACCGGACGGGGTGACCGCCGCGAGCGCCGCCGAAGCGGTCGGCATCTCCCGGATCACCGCACGCCGCTACCTGGAGCACCTGGCCGTCACCGGCCTGGCCGCCCGCAGTCCGCTGTACGGGCAGGTGGGCCGTCCGGAGCTGAACTACCGCTGGGCCGGCGGCGGGTGAACCCTTCCGGTCTTGCGGACCGTTCGGCGGCTTGTCCTGACGCCGGCGTCAAGGGCTAGCGTCGGGACATGCGCATCGGCGAACTCGCGGCCCGGGCCGGTACCACCCCCCGGGCCCTGCGGTACTACGAGAGCCGCGGACTGCTGTCCGCGCGGCGCGGGGAGAACGGCCACCGCGTCTACGACGAGGACGACCTGCGGCTGCTGCGGCAGATCCGCACGCTCCAGGACTCGGGCTTCGACCTGGAGGAGACCCGTCCGTTCGTGGAGTGCCTGCGGGCCGGCCACCCCGAGGGCGACACCTGCCCGGACTCGTTGGCCGGGTACCGCCGCAAGCTCACCGAGATCGACGCCCTGGTGGCCGAGTTGACGGTGGTCAGGGCACGGCTGGGCGAGCAACTCGCGCGGGCCGAACGGGCCCGCGACGCCTTGGCAGCCGCCGCGCTGGTTCCGGGTGGGCCGGAACCCCTGTGCGCCGTGTTCCCCGCCCCCGGGGCGGGCACGGACCGGACGGAGGAGGAACCGCAGTGATCAGGACCGAAGGGCTGACCGAGGTCACGGACGCCGACTTCGCGGAGGTGGTGCTGGGCGCCGACCGTCCGGTGCTGGTGGAGTTCACCGCCGACTGGTGCCCCCCGTGCCGTCAGATCGCCCCGGTGCTCGCCGCGATCGCCGCCGAGGAGGCGGACCGGCTGGGCGTCGTCCAACTCGACGTGGACGCCAACCCGCTGACCACCGCCCGGTACGGGGTGCTGTCGATGCCGACGCTGACCGTGTTCCGCGCCGGCGAGCCGGTGTGGTCGGTGGTGGGCGCCCGCTCCAAGCGACGGCTGCTGGAGGAACTGGCCGAGGCGCTCTGAGCGAGGGCCGCGCGCACGGCGCGGGCCATCGGTCCGGAGGCGATGCCGGCCCCGGCGTGCTCGACGCGTCCCGAGCACGCGCGATCACACCGGGGCCGTCCTCGGTGCGGTACCGGGGTACGCGGGGCCGGGCGGCCCTCACCGTACGGCCGGGGTCGTCATCCCCGCCGGGTCCAGGCGTCGGTCGGCCCGTGCAGCCCCTGCGGGTGGCAGACCTGGGTCGAGGTCTGGCCGCTGACGCGCCACGGGCCCGTGACGGTGAAGACGCTGCCGCTGTTCGTACGGCATTCCACGACGACGCGGTGCCGCTGGCCGCTGGGCAGGCCCGTGCACTTGGACGATCCGCCGTAGCCGTGCACCCAGGCCCGACAGTCGACGGCGGCGGTGCCGTAGCCGCCGCTCGGCGCGGCGGGAGCGGCGGTCGCGGGGGCGGCGGAGACGAGGGCGCCGAGGCCGATCAGGGCGGTGGTGACGACGGAGGCGCTCTTGAGTGCGGGCATGACTCTCCTTCAGTAGGCGTGGTGCCGGCTGGTACGGAGGCCGGGGCGACGAGCGGAGCGGGCGGTGCACCTGCGGTGCGCGGCCGTCCGGTGGCCGTCCCGACGCCACGGACCGGATTCTGCACCGGCCGCACGCACGCTGTCCCGCCCCCGGGTGGTGATCAAGCCGCCCCTGAGGTCCCGGCATCCGCCGGCACACCCGGATGTCGAAGGTCCGGATCCGCTTGATGTGGAAGGAATGCCGTGCTCCACCGGTCCGTGGTGGAGTTCCTCCGTCCCCGCCGGCGGAATGCGGACGTTCTTGCGGTGGAGGGGCGGAGTTCCGTGGGGACGCCGGAGGGACATCCCCTTCGCCATGTTCGACCCGAAACGACTCCCCGGCCCCTCGGGCACCACCGGCCCCTGACGATCCGGCAGCCCCCGTCCCCGACCGGCAGGACGCCACCCGTTCCGCGAGGCCCGTTGCCAGCGGCCCCCGGCCGGGGGCACGACGACCGTGCAGGACCGCCCCCGGTGGCGTTCCTCCCTCCTCGGAAGGACAAGCACCCGGGACCGTGCCAGAGTGAGGAACGGGGGCTGACCGCGGCACGGACCGTGCCGCGCACTTCCGTGTTCTGGAGGCCCCGCACCATGCCCGAGATCAACGAACCGTACGCCCCCGGCACCCCGTGCTGGGTCGACCTGATGGCGCAGGACCAGGCCGCCGCGATGGAGTTCTACGGTCGCCTCTTCGGCTGGGGCGGCGAGGTGGGCCCGCCGGAGTTCGGCGGCTACGCGATGATGGAGAAGAACGGCCTGCCGGTCGCCGGGATCGGTGCGGCCATGGCTCCCGAGGGCCAGCCCGAACCCCCGCACGCCTGGACGACGTACCTGTCGAGCGACGACGCCGACGAGACCGCCGCCCGGATCACCGGAGCGGGGGGCGCACTGCTGCTCGGACCGGACGGCGTGGGCACCCTGGGACGGATGCTGCTGGCCTCCGACTCGACGGGCGCCGTGTTCGGGGTCTGGGGCCACAAGGACTTCTTCGGCGCGCGTCTGGTCAACGAGCCGGGCTCGGTGATCTGGTGCGACTGCAACACCCGTGACCTCCCGGCCGCCGCCGCCTTCTACCGGGCCGCACTGGGCCTGGAGAGCCGGCAGGTCGAGGAGGCGCCGGGCCCCTACCTGGGGCTGTACACGGCGGCCGACCCGAACCGTCCGGTGGGCGGTGTGGGCGACATGTCCGAGCGGTTCCCGCCGGAGGTGCCCGCGCACTGGATGACGACGTTCGCGGTGGCCGACATCGCTGCGACGGTGGCTACCCACACCGCCGGCGGCGGCACGGTCGTCCAGGAGCCGGTGGACACCCCCTGGGGCGAGTCGGCCGGGCTGGTCGACCCCTGGGGCGCCCACTTCGGGGTGATGCAGCCCGCCGGCTGACCCCGCCCGGCCGCTCGGGCCGGAGTCGGCCGGAAAGCGCTCAACCCCCGAGCACCGTTCAACCTCCGTCCGTCCACGGGGCGTCACTCCCTGCGCAAACGAGGAACCCCATGGACGGAGCGGACACAGTGCAGACACGACGACGGACGCGGAGGACCCTGGTCGCCCTCGGGTTGGTGACCGCGACCCTGGCCGGGACCGCGGGGGCCGCCCAGGCCGGCCCCGCGGACCCCGGGACCGAGCGGCGGCAGGGCGGGCACGCGGTGACCCAGCGGGCGATGGACTCGCTGGTCGCAGGCGGCGTGCCCGGCATCACCGGACAGGCACGGGACGAGCGGGGCGCCTGGGCGGGCACCTCGGGCATCGGGAACCTGAAGACCGGAGCCCCGCGGGGCGCCGAGGACCGGTTCCGGATCGCCAGCGTCACCAAGACCTTCGTCGCCACCGTGCTGCTCCAGATGGAGTCCGAGGGGCGGCTCGACCTGGACGACACCGTGGACCGGCACCTGCCGGGGCTGGTGCGGGGCAACGGCCACGACGGCCGGCTGATGACGGTGCGGCAGCTGCTCAACCACACCAGCGGGGTCTTCAACTACGACGAGGACCCCGCGTACGCGGAGAAGTACCACTTCGTCCCCGGCTTCCTCAAGCACCGGTACGACACCCGGACGCCCGAGGAGGCGGTGCGGGTGGCCCTGCGACACGCCCCCCACCACCAGCCCGGACAGGGGTGGCACTACTCCAACACCAACTACGTCCTCGCCGGACTGATCATCGAGAAGGTCGGCGGGCGCACCTACGAGCGCGAGGTGCGCGACCGGATCGTCAAGCCGCTGGGGTTGAAGGAGACCACCCTCCCCGGCAACAGCAGCCGCATGCCGCAGCCGAGCAGCCGGGCGTACTCGAAGATGTCCCCGGACCCGGCGGCGACCCGGATCTACGACGTGACCCTGAACAACGCCTCCCAGTCGTGGGCGGACGGCGACATCATCTCCACGGCCGCCGACCTGAACCGGTTCTTCGGCGCCCTGCTGGGCGGGAAGCTCCTCGCCCCGGCGCAACTCGCGGCCATGAAGACCACCGTCCCGGTGGAGGGGTCCTTCCCGGGAACGGGTTACGGACTGGGTCTCATCCGCTCGACGACGAGCTGCGGCACGAAGCTGTGGGGACACGGCGGCGGCTGGTACGGCTCCCTCACCGGCGTGTACAGCACGGAGGACGGCCGGCACGGCCTCGCCTACAACCTGAACGGGGACTGGTACCGGGGCCAGGCGAACGCGATCTCCGAGGCCGAGTTCTGCGGGGTCGAACCGACCCGGGCCGCGGGCGGGGCGAGCGCCTCGGAGGATGCGCCCAGGACGCCGGGGAACCGCTGACGGCAGTGCCCCCGCCCGCGGCGGCGGGGGCACCTGTCCGACCGGCCGCGCGCATTCCACGCACGAGAAAACCCCCCGCGGAATTGACCTACGGGGGGTTTCCTGACGTATATTCGATGGTTCGCGACTTCAGGGAAAAGGGGTCGCGAATAGATCCACTAGTGGAAGCTTATACGGGTGGGAGTGGCATTGTCAAGCAACGGAATTCCGGACGGGGCACGTCCAACGGAATCGGGCGAAAGGAAACACGGAACGGATAACGCGCCCATGGATCGGGAACTGCGGGCGGAACAGCAATTCGTCGACGGGCTGCACGCCCGGGTCGACGCGTTGCGCGGTCGGGCCGCCGACTCCGTCGAGGGGGCCCTCGCACCGGTGGGCAACGGCTACCAGGCACGGCTGGAACGGGACGTCCTCGTCCGGGAGCGCGGCAGCCAACTGGCCGCGCTGGAAGCCGTCGAGGGCTCCCTCTGCTTCGGCCGCATCGACCTCGCCTCCGGCGCCGGTCACCACATCGGCCGCATCGGCATCCGCGACGAGGACCCCGAGACCGGCGAGCTCGTCCCCGTCCTCGTCGACTGGCGGGCCCCGGTCGCCCGGCCGTTCTACCTCGCCACCGGCCACACCCCGCTCGGCCTGCGCCGACGCCGCCACCTCAGCTGCGAGGGGCGCACCGTCACCGCCCTGCACGACGAGGTCCTCGACCTCGACGACACCGTCCGCACCGGCCACGAGGACCCCAGCGGGGACGCCGTGCTGCTGGCCGCCCTGAACACCGCCCGCACCGGGCGCATGGGCGACATCGTCCGCACCATCCAGGCCGCACAGGACCGGGTGATCCGGGCCCCGCACCGCGGGGTCCTGGTCATCGAGGGCGGCCCCGGCACCGGGAAGACCGCCGTCGCCCTGCACCGCGCCGCCTACCTGCTGTACGAGTACCGCGAACTCCTCGCCCGGCGGGCGGTGCTGATCGTCGGCCCCAACCCGGCGTTCCTCCGTTACATCGGCGAGGTACTGCCCTCCCTCGGGGAGACCGGCGTCCTCCTCGCCACCCTCGGCGAGCTCTACCCCGGCGTCCACGCCACCGGCACCGACGCCCCGCGCGCGGCCGAGGTCAAGGGCCGGGCCGGGATGGCGGACGTGCTGGCCGCGGTGGTCGCCGACCGGCAGGCGCTGCCCGACCCGGTCCGCCCCGTCGAACACGACCGGGAGGTGCTCCCGCTCGACGCCGACCTGGTCCGGGTCGCCCGCGATCGCACCCGCGCCCTGGGCCTGCCGCACAACGTGGCGCGCGAACACTTCGCCGGCCACGTCGTCAACACCCTGACCGACATGGTCGCCGAACGCATCGGCACCGACCCCTACGACGGCACCAACCTGCTCGACCCCTCCGACCTGACCCAGATCCGCGACGAGGTCGGCGCCAACCCCGAGGTGCACGCCGCGATCGAGGAACTGTGGCCGCTGCTCACCCCCGAGCACGTGCTCACCGACTTCCTGGCCGACCCCACCCACCTCGCCCCCGAGGACGCCGCCGCCGTCCGCCGTGCTCCCGGCGCCGCCTGGACGCCCGCCGACGTGCCGCTGCTGGACGAGGTCGCCGAACTCCTCGGCGAGGACGACCGGGCGGCCCGCGCCGCCGCCGAGCGCGAACGCCGCGAACGCGTCGCCTTCGCCCAGGGCGTCCTGGACGTGGCCTACGCCTCCCGCACCTACGAGTTCGAGGACGTCGACGACGAGGACTCCGAGGTGCTCGGCGCCCAGGACATCATCGACGCGGAACGGATGGCCGAACGCCACGAGGAGACGGACCACCGCAGCGCCGCCGAACGCGCCGCGGCCGACCGCACCTGGGCCTTCGGGCACATCATCGTCGACGAGGCACAGGAGCTCTCGGCCATGGCCTGGCGCCTGCTGATGCGCCGCTCGCCCACCCGCTCCATGACCCTGGTCGGCGACCCGGCACAGACCGCCGAGGAGGGCGGCGTGGGCTCCTGGGAACGGGCCCTCGCCCCGTACGTCCAGGACCGCTGGGAGCACACCGTCCTCGGTGTCAACTACCGCACCCCCGCCGAGATCATGGACGTGGCGGCGGAGGTCCTGCGCGCCGAACGCCCCGGCTTCGAGCCCCCGAAGTCGATCCGCTCCACCGGCACCCGGCCCCGGGTGCACCGGACCACCCCGGCCGGGCTGCCGGCCGCGGTGGGCGCCGCCGTGCGCGAGTCCCTGCCCGCCGAGGGCCGCCTCGCGGTCATCGCCCCCCGCGCCCTCCACCACGCACTGGCCCCGGAACTCCCCGGGGTCACCGCCGGCGCCGAACCCGACCTGACCCGCCGGGTCGTCCTGCTGGACCCCCGCCAGTCCAAGGGCCTGGAGTTCGACACGGTGCTGGTGGTCGAACCCGGCACGTACCGCACCAGCGACCTGTACGTGGCCATGACCCGCGCGACCCAGGCCCTGGCCCTCGTCCACACCGGCGGGCACGCACTGCCGTGGTTGGTGGACGACCCGGAGGAGGGTGCCGCGGTGAGATGACCCGGGGAGGACCACCGGTGTGGGGCGGCCGGGCACCCGGCCGCCCCACCGGGTCCCTCACCCCTCCTTCCGCCTCTCCAAGACCTACGGGAAACGTCCCGTCCTCGACGACCGGAAACGCCAGATCGCCTCCATCTTCATCTGGAGCCGTGTCACCGCCGGGGAACACCGCTTCGCACCCTGGCCCCTCGAACAAGCCCAGCCCGAGCCGATCCGCCGAGCATGGGCAGCGCGGCGTCCGACCACCTGGCACCAGCTCGTCGGACAGCCGAATCCCGGACCTCACTACACCGCCCTGCGACGGCCCCTCACCGAGTTCGCAGACAAGATGGCCCCGGAGATCGACGACGGAGATCCGCTCGTGAACTGATCTGAGCCCGGACACGCTGGTTGGAACCAGTGCGGCTCGGCGAGCTGGTGGCTTCTGGGCGGTGGGACTGGCTTGTTGGCACCTAGTGGTCACGCTTCTTGCAACCGACCGCGAGTTGTCAGTCTTCTTGGCACGCCCCCAAGGGGTCGGCTCAGTGCTGCGCGGGGTGGAACAGGGTGTCGTCGTAGTCCGGGAAGACGGTCGGCATGACGCGACGGAACGCGGTGACCTCCGTACTGTCCTCCAGGCCCCGGCAGAGGGTCTGCGGCCAGTACCAGAAGCCACGGGAGGCGATCAGCCGTTCCAGGTAGGCGTCGAAGGAGTACCCGGTGTCGTACAGCTCCTCGCCGAGGTAGTGGTAGTGGACGGAATCGCTCGGCGGGACGAGTGCCGCGCAGGCCTCGGGGACGAACCGGTCGAGGGGCCGGACGGCGCGGAACTCCTGGTCCTGCGCCGAGTGCCAGACGATGCCCTCCCAGTCGCCGAGGACCTGACGCAACGGCAGCAGGTTGATCAGGCCCTGGTCAGAGAGGTTGTGGTTGAGGAGCTCGGGAACAGTGTGCCGCCAGGTCAGGCGGACCGCGCCGACCTCGCGGTAGAAGGCCTCGACGCCCGCCGGGAGACGGCCGTCGGCCAGGCGGAGGGTGAGCTCCAGGTCGGCGGGCGGGGTCGGTGGCGCGACGGTGGCCTCCAGGAGCTCCACGCGGGGGTTGCGCTCCAGGTCGCTGATCATCGCGGACAGCCGGGCACGGAGGTCGATCACGGAGGTACGACTCCTTCGGCGCCTCCGGCGGCGCCAGCGGGTGCGGTCAGTTCTTCAGTCGGTTGTTCTCGACCTGCCAGGCGTCGCCGCCCAGTTCATTGCCCTGGGTGTCGTAGAGGGTGTACTCGGCGTGGATCTTGCCGGCAAGCTTGGCGGCGTAGTTGGCGTCGATGTCGGCGTCCACGTTGGCGTCGTTGGTCTTGAAGTCCTTCGCGGCGGGGTGGGTGCTGTAGTCGGCCTCCACGTAGTACTCGGCCACGTGGCCCTTGTTCAGCACCTCGTCCTTGAGCCTCTTCTCGACCTTGGAGTGGTGCTCCGAGTTCGCGGACGCGGTGATCGGCGTCATGTTCTTCATGACGCCGGGGCCGCCGACGTTGTGGTTGAGCAGGTGTCCCTGCACCATGAAGTTCTGGAACCAGGTGCCGGTCGGTCCGCCCTTGGGCCACCAGGACGGCTGCTCCTGGGGGACCGAGCCCGTCCCGAGCTGCCCCGGCCAGAGTTCGGCGTGCATGGTGGTACCGACGCCGTCGCCGTTCACCCCGCCGTAGTTGATGTATGGAGCGCCCTTGAACGCCCGCTGCACCGGCAGCTCCGGCGCTGCGGCCGGGGAGTGGGCAGCAGGCCGTTGGACGGCGGCTTCGGGCACGGGCCCGCTCAGCGCCCGGACGGCGTTCGCCTCGGCGGCGCGCTCGAACCGGTCGCCGGGGTCGCTGACCGACAGTCCGTCCCCGTGGTCGGTGCCGGACACCGGGCCCGACCGCTGCTGGATGACATGGGTTAACTCGTGTGCCAGGGTGTGCTTGTCGCCGCCGTCGTGGCCGATCACGACGTGCTCGCCGGAGGTGTAGGCGCGGGCGCTCATCTCGGCCGCCGAGCGGGCCGCGGCGGGGCCGTCGTGGAGCCGCACGCTGCTGAAGTCGGCGCCCAGGCGGGCCTCCATCTCCGTCCGCACGTCATCGGCCAGCGGACGGCCCGGCGACCTCAGCACCTGGTGGGCCGTCGAGCGCTGGACCGGTGCCTCCTCCGGCTCCTGCTGTCGCCCGAGCAGTCGGGCGACGGCCGCGTTGCCGATGCTGCGCTGCAGCGCGGCGAGCGAGCGGGGGTCCGGCGGCGCGGACTGCCGCTGTGCGGTCGATCGGCCGCGGTCGCGGCGCTCGGACTCGCTCCGCGGTTTCGGGTCATGCGCGTGCACAACCACCTCCTGGACAGGCGGTTCGCACCGCGGTCGCTGTGTGTCCATGCCGGTCTACGGCGGATGCCGTGGGCCACGCAAGGACCACGGGGGCAGTGTCGGGGGCAAACTCCGGGGGACCCGCCGGTGTCACACCGGCCGACCGGCCCCGGATCGGCACCACCGTCGCTCAGGCCCTGTCCGGCAAGACCGACCGGACAGGGCCTGAGCGGCGCCGACCGCACTGGTTCCAGTCTCCTGGCCAGGTTCCAACTAGCGTGTCACGGCTCATGATCTCCGAGCCAGCTCCCGCGCTCAGCGGGCCAACTCAACCACTCACGGGCCAGCTCAACAACTCAGTCACACCCGACCGACCGGTCGGACGTGGACGATGTCGAACGGCACGCCTGTCCGACGTGTGACGCGCAGTCCGGCTCGCCGCGCCGCTCGCGCGGTGGCGCGGTCGCCTCTGCCTGCCACACCCGCCGCTTCACGATGGTGCCCCGGCTGAAGAGGCGTTGCGGGTGCCGACCCCCGCCGACCGCGGACCAGGCCGACCTTGGCGGCCGGGCACCCCGCCGCCGGCGCCGATCGACCCGGACCTGCCGAGCGCGGACATCCGCATCGGGTACGCGCGGTGCTCGACGCTCGGGCAGGAACTCGACTCCCAGCTCGACGCGCTCAGCAAGCACGGCGTCCCGAGGGACAAGATCTTCAGCGAGAAGATCAGCACCCGGGTGCGGGTCCGCCCCACGTTCGAGGAGGCGCTGAGGATGGCGCGAGAGGTCAAGGCGCACGCTCCGCACTGCCGGGAGCTGGTGCGGCGAGGGGGCATCACCCTGCCCGCCACCCGCATCAGCCCCCTGCACATGAACCTCGCCCGGTCGCACGTGACGCTGGGAAACCGGGACCTGGCCCTGGAACACCTGGAAAAGGCATGGAAGTTGGCGCCACAACTGGCCAAGGTCCATCCCACGTCCCAGGAGGTGCTCCGGGTGCTCACCAGTCGGCACAAGCGGAGCAATCCGCGGTTGACCCGGCTGGCGAAGCTGACCGACGTCCGGTTCTAGCTTGATCTTTAACCTGTGCGGCGTGGGCGAGGAGAAGTGGACTTCTCCGCTTTCGATTTCGTGATGCCCGTTTTGCGGACTGTGTGGACGTCGTG